>LVAA01000189.1 GCA_001603955.1 Syntrophobacterales bacterium Delta_02
GGGTGCGCCCGCTGGTACTGCATGGTTCCAGGGTCACGTAAATATCGGCGCCATTCGCGGCCGATCCCGCATCGCGCAAGGCATTGACCTCGGCATGAGGTTCCCCTGCCCGGTGGTGATAGCCGCGTCCGACAATTTCGCCGTCTTTGACGACGACAGCGCCGACCATGGGATTCGGACTGGTCATCCCCCAGGCTTTTTCCGCCAGTTCAAGCGCCCGGCGCATCAATTCCTCATGCTGGTAATCTTTCATAATTTATTGTTGGCACGCGGCACCAGGACCCCCAGCCAGGTGGTCATGGCCCATGCCTCATCGTAGCTCATGGTTTTGAATTCATGCTTTGCGCCCCAACTGTCGGTGAAAACGATTTCCTTATTGGCATCGCTGTAGCCGATAATCAACCGCATATGGCCGCCGCCCGGCTGGGGATTCTTCTGTTTCTCCGGGACCAACCCCAGCAGGACACACCAACCGATAGGAACTCCGGTGTCGATATTTTTCTTGACGTTCTCAATGAATTTACTTAATTTCCTGCGATCCCGGCAACGGGACTGTACGAATATATCCGGTTCCATCTTCGCCATCAGTTTTCCGATATCGTAGGAATAATAGTTGCCCTGGACCACTTTAAAATCGTCCGGATTGATGGTTTTGCGCCGGGCTTTTTTGGCGGTCCGGTTATAGTCGTCAACCATTCTCAGGAAATCATAAATTTTGAAAAAGCTGTCATCGCTGTCCAGTTCGCGCATTTTCACGCCCAGGCGGTTGTCGGCTTTTTTGATAGCGTCGAGCATGTCGTCGCGGGTGGTGCCATAGACGCCGGTATTCGTCAACTGCGCCAATTGATGCTGATCCACCTCCGAACCGTAGTAACGCAGGATGCGTTCCAGCACGGCGACAGCGCAGTAACCTTTCATTCCCTGGTCAACCATCGGAACTTCAAGATAACGGTATCCTTTTTTGTCGGTTCGGATATTGGAGAGCAGGTCTTTTTTGTCGGCGACCGTGATCCGGGCGGAATCGCGCAGGGACGGAATTTTATCTTTGGCGATGATCAATGTGAAATATTCGCAATACGGATCGCTCTTCGAACCGGACATGCTCCACTTCAACTGGTAAAATCCCTCGGGGGTGGTCCAGTTCAATCCATTGATTTTCTGCCCGGTCATATTGTAGAATTCCGGGACGGACTTGACATCGGGGTAATATTGTTTCATCACGGCATTGATCTTGTCGAGGGAATAAGTGACGTTTCCCTGGTCCCAGTGCCCGCCGTCGCCGCGGCTGAAAATCGATAATGTAATCCGGTTCAGGGTGTCGTTTTCGAAATCGGCCAGGGCCTCATAAACCACCATTCCGTCAAAGCGGAGAATTCCGCGCCGGTTGCTCAGGGCATAACGGAGTTCATGCCGCGCCGTGTCGTTCGAATAAAATGGAGCCCCCTTCCTGAAGAAGACGGAAAAACGCGGCTGATTCAAGCTCCACAGGTCGCCGCGTTGATGGTCGAGAAAATTCTTAAATTCATAATCGGCGGAAACCGCCAGCGCCATTCCCAGCAGCAACAGTATGAATTTCAAGCGCATAGAAACTCTCCATTGAATACAGAAGGCGCTTCGCGGCTTAGCCCGAAGCGCCTTGTTTTGACACTGATCCGAGCGGACTTACTTGCTGTTGAAAGCCGGGGTCAGGTCGAACTTGGAGTCGACGTCGAGGGATATCAATGTCCGGGTGTGGGTAATGCCGGAAATATCCCGCATCATTTTATTGGCTACCACATCGGCCAACTCGCGATTGTCACGCGCTCTTACCATCGCCACCAGGTCATATTCACCGGCAACTGTGTAAACTTCGCTGACTCCTTCGAGCTGCATAATACG
>LVAA01000006.1 GCA_001603955.1 Syntrophobacterales bacterium Delta_02
AAGAGGAATGCCATATATTATTTGATTGACAATAAACCACAGAAAAAAAATAATGTAAGAAAAGTCGCAGGGAGGGGGGTCATGAAAAAGTATCTTACGATAACTTTGGCCTTTTTTCTGACTTTTGCGCTCGCGGGAACCATCCTGGCACAACAGAAGAAGAACTGGCCCACCAGGGGCGTTACGATCGGCGCCGCTCCTGTCGGAGGTGTCTACTACATCTGGGCAGGAGGACCGGCAAAAGTGCTCAGCGAAAAGATGCGAATTCCTGCATCCGTCGAATCGACGGGAGGCCCGGTGCACAACACCCAGCTTGTGAACAATCACGAGCTTGACTTCGGCATGGTCACGGCGGCCCCCGCCTACGAGGGGATGACGGGAACAGGCTGGGCGAAGGGAAAGAAGTATGCGGATATCTACGCGATCTTTCCCATGTACACCACCTATTTTCAGATGTACAGTCTCAAGAAGAGCGGCGTTGCGAGCATCAAGGATTTCAACGGCAAGAGTGTCGGCACCGGGCCGGTCGGCGGGACGCCCGCAACCTACTGGCCAAAGATAATAGAGGCCGCGGGCGTGAAACCGAAACGGATCGTCAATGCGTCTTCATCCGACCTCGGTAACCAGCTCAACGACGGTCTCATCGATGCGAACGGCCAGTCAGTGGGCCTTCCGTGGGGCCTCATCCTTGCCGATGAGACAACACGCCAGCTGAACGTCATCGGTGTCGAGAACGATGTCGCCGACAGGTTCATCAAACTGTATCCTTTCTTTGCGAAAGGCGTGATCCCGAAGGGGACGTACAAGAGCGCCCCGAAAGATATTCCCACGCTCACGGTGTGGAACTTCATGGTGACCTACCGGGCGATGCCCGATGATTTCGTCTACGAGTTCACGAAACAGATCTTCAAGAACAAGGACACACTGGTAAAGGTCCACAAATCCGCAATGGAAGTAGAACCGAAGAACATCCTCCACTCACCCATTCCCATCCATCCAGGCGCCGTCAAATACTACGAAGAGATAGGGATCAAGATCCCGGAGAAGCTGAAGGGGAAGTGACCCTAGATCCGAAGCATCCCAGGGGGTGCCACGATGGAACAAAAGGCCCCGGACATCGGAAAGATAAAGGATGCGGAACTCATACGGACCAGGGAGTTCGGAAAGATCGGGACGACCATCATATTCTTCATCGGCGTTGTCTGTTCCCTCTTCCACTTCTACTGCCTCCTTTTGAGACCCATAGATCCCTGGTATTTCAGAAGCACCCATATCATCTTCCTCGGTACCCTCTGTTTTCTTCTTTATCCCGGATGGAATAAGGCAAGAAAAAGGGTTCATCCCGTAGACGTTCTCTTCATTCTCATGCTGATCGTTCCCTACCTTTACATGATCATCAACTTTGATGAATGGATCTACAGGGTGGGGGTCACCCCGACCCTGTGGGACACGATCATTTCGCTCGTTTTCATCCTTGCCATCCTGGAGATGACGAGAAGAACGACAGGTCTTGCCCTCATGATAATCGCCGCCGTGTTCATACTCTACGGATACTTCGGCAAGTTCCTTCCCGGCATTTTCTACCACAGGCCGTACAGTTGGTCGAGGATCCTCACGTACCTGTTCAGCCTGGACGGGATCCTCGGACTTCCCATCTTTGTCTCCGCGGCGTATGTCTATGTCTTTGTCATATTCGGCTCGTTCCTGAGGAGTTCGGGGGTCGGCGCATACTTCATCGATTTCGCGAATGCCATCGTCGGATGGGCGCGCGGCGGTCCCGCCAAGGTCGCCATCATCTCCAGCTCCCTCTTCGGCACCGTCTCGGGCAGCTCTGCCGCCAACGTAGTAGGCACCGGAAGCTTCACCATACCCATGATGAAGAAGATGGGCTACAGACCTCACTTTGCCGGGGCAGTCGAGGCTGTCGCATCCACGGGTGGCCAGATCATGCCCCCCGTCATGGGCGCAGGGGCATTCCTCATGGCCGAGATCCTCGGGGTACCCTACGTCAAGGTGCTGGCAGCCGCGATCCTTCCCGCAGCCATGTATTATACGGCCGTTTACTTCATGGTCGACTTTGAGGCCGCAAAGACCGGCCTCGTGGGGCTCCCGAAAGACCAGTTGCCCCCTCTCAGGGCGACCATGAAAAGACTCTACATGTTCCTGCCCCTGGCGACACTCGTCTACTATATAGCCGTCGCCCTGTCCTCGATCATCAAGGCGGGGACCATGGCTGTTGTCGCCTGCATAGCGGTAAGCTGGACCAGGAAAGAAACGAGGATGGGGTTTAAGAAGGTCATCGACGCCCTCGCAAACGGGGCAAGGGGGGCGATCGAGATGGCGGGCACCTGTGCCGCCGCCGGCATCGTCATCGGTGTTATCGCCCAGACCGGTATTGGACTGAAGTTTGCGACGATCCTTCTTTCTTATTCCGGCAATATTCTGCCCCTCGCGCTCTTCATGTCCATGGTGGTGGCGATCATTCTCGGCATGGGCATGCCCACGACCGCCGCCTATGCCATCTGTGCCGCAGTCATAACGGCCGGCCTTATCAACCTGGGCGCCATCCCTATAGCCGCACACCTTTTTGTCTTCTACTTTGCCTGCATATCGGCCATCACGCCCCCCGTGGCGCTGGCGGCGTATGCCGGCGCCGCGATCGCCAAGGCCCCTCCCAACAAGGTGGGTTTCACGGCCATGAAACTTGGCGTCGCCGCATTCATCGCACCTTACATGTTCATATTCAGTCCCGGCATGCTTCTCATTGGAAGCGTCCTTGACGTTGCCCTCGTCACGGTGACCGCTCTCATCGGTACTTTTGCCCTGGCCTGCGGTATGCAGGGCTGGCTTTTCGGAAGGCCGTTATCGATGCTCCTGAGGGTGCCCCTCTTTGCCGGTGCCCTGCTCCTTATCAAGCCCGGCATTTACACCGATGCTACGGGCGCGGCGGTGCTTGTTCTGACCTACCTGGCGCACAGGTTCATGGTCAGGAGGGCCTCATCGCCGGAGTTGAAGCCGCGACCTTATCCGTAGGGTCGAAGCGAAGGGCCGGCGCGAACGATCGGCAACACCTTTTCTCTTTCGCTCTTCCGTCCCGTCGAAGACGGGATGCAAGGGCGGACAAGGGCTGGCGCACCGTCCCTGTTGACAGGAGGGCCGGGGATGCTTCTATTGGTTCCATGGTAGATGATCCAGCCGGGACTACCCGGGAGAGGCGCTTGATGAAGAGTGACGGAGACCGTCGGGAGGGCCGGGGATGACGGTAAGGGTGTACGTGAGGACGGTCCTTCTGGCGGCCCTTGTGACGATGAGCCTGGGTGGTTTCCTGCTTCATCTTCGCATACATCCTTATGCCGGGCACAGGTCCATTCTTATCAATACGGTGGCGAGCCTCCTGAGCATCCTGGTCGTTCCGCTCCTTTTTTCCCTGAGAAGGACGGTGCATTACGGGTATGTCCTGAACGGCTTCATCACGATAGTTGCCACGATCACCATGGCACATTTCTCCATCGAGCACCTGCCTGACCCGCTGGGCATCGGTGGTATCTTTTTCGGGACGACCTTTCCCGACATCCTGATAGTGTGGGGAAAGTTCTTCGTGGGGAAGACGCTGTTCGACCTGGAGGTCATGGGGTATAATGCCGCCCTGGAGAAGAAAGGTATCTCGTACCGTTATCCGAACCTTGGCTGGTGGCTGATCCACCTTATTGCCGTTTCGGCCGTGTACTGGGCCGGTAACGTTCTGTGGAGATGACATGAACGCGTTCAGGGCTTTTTCCCTTGGCTGGTGGATACTCCATGTGATAGCCGTCGCCTTTTTTCTATGGCTCGGCCATGTCACGGATTTCTGAATGGCAGGAGGGAACGGGGGCGGACGCGTGGGGACATACCTGCTGAATATCTCAAAAAGATATCTGCGGTCCGTGGCGGAGGCAGGATCTGGGAATGAGAAGGTGGTAGGAGATCCGGGGGTGATGAGGTGCCCCGGGGTCCCCGGCAAAGAGGCCGTTGCGGTCCATTTTACCGGGGAGAGCTTTCACGCCGTTTCAGTAGTGGTATTCTCCGGCTGCTTTGCCGGCAAAAGCTGACAGGGCCTTCTTGAATTGCCTTATCAGACCGCCTGCGCCCGTGGCCAGCACCAGGGAACCGAGGACGGCATCCATCCCCTCGAATGCCTGTCGCAGCCATTTGCGTACCGAGAACGGGATGGATTCCATGTACTCTGTCTTGAATTCACGGGAGATGGTACCCAGCACCTGCAGCTTGAATCGCAGGGGATTGCCGGTCAGGCCGTAGGACACCAGCTTTTCATCCGGGGTTTCCCATATGGCCCTGGTCAATTCTTTTGCGCTCCCGGGCACATCTTTCTCAAGCACCGTCACGGCAAGGTCGCGCAGTTCCGGCTCATCCGTCCACAAAGAAGCGAATTGATCGCTGTCTTTAAGGACGAATTGCAGAAAATCGACAACGCATCCAACAAAGGCTGCGAGTTCACTACGACCAGGTTCGGGTATCTGGGCAAGTTCTTCAAAGTCCATTCTGTCACCTCCTCCAGCTTAAGTAATCCGGGAGACAACCAGCGCGTGTTCCATGCCGAATACGATGGGCCCTTCCGGCGACGGTCATGCAGGGTAACCTGCGGAACTCTGCTCTGATATTGCCTCCTGGACCGACCAGCCAAAGCGCGGCACCCCATCACTACCTGCCAACATGGTACAAGAGACAACCCGCCATGTCTGTCACCAAAACCACAATTATCCTGTAGTATCTCTGAAGACAGACCTGTCGTCTCTTCGAACGATTCCATGGCGGCGAACGGGAGACCCCCCAGGCTCCCAACAGTCCGTTAAGAAAGCCGGTTCCCGCTCCGGTCCGTCATCCGCCGTCCCCCCACTCCCACTACGCCGTCCCCCACTCTCGGTCCAATCCGTCATCCCCTCACAACCTCAGTCCGTCATCCCGGCGGAGGCCGGGATCCAGGAAAAACCCTGTTTCAGCGGAAAGCATGCAAATGATAGCGCCCGAAGAGTACGATGTGAGAAACGCCCTGGAACTTTTCATTGTTCAGTGGTCATTTACTGCCGGTCCTTCCTGGATCCCGGCCTCCGCCGGGATGACGGAGAATGAGGGACGCCGGGATGACGAGAAAACATCAACTTGACACAGAAGCGACTTTATCAACAGGCTGTCAAGCGGCTCAAGCGGCTCAAGCGGCTCAAGCGGCTCAAGCGGCTCAAGCGGCTCAAGCGGCTCAAGCGGCTCAAGCCTTTTTTTTGGTCCTGCTCGAACCCGATCCCGCTGAAGGCGGGAGGGCGAGAGACTGCTTCTTCAAAAGGTCATTGAACTCTGGTCAGCGTTTGACCAGCTCCACGCGCCTGTTCTTTGCCCGGCCGTCTTCCGTTGTGTTCGGCGCAACGGGTTTGTTCTGACCGTACCCTTTAGCTGTCAGCCGGTCCGGGGAGATGCCGAACAACTGCACATACTGGCTGACGGCCTCGGCCCTCTGTTGCGATAATTTCACGTTGTATTCCGGCGAGCCCTGGCTGTCCGTGTGGCCTTGAATTTCGAGTTTCAGCCTGGGATGATCCAGCAGCAAGGTGACAACGTATTGAAGCTGCTTGACGGATTCGGGCTTCAGCGTGGCTTTGTCGAGGTCGAAAAGGATCCCGTAGAGGGCGATCTTGCCGGTCTTGTCCAGGGCTTCCTTCATTTGCGCCGGGCCAAAAACGAGAGATTGTTTGAAAGGTTTCTCATCCACAATGATCAGATACTGCTGCCCCAGGTTGGCCGTGGGGGCAACCCGAAGCCAGGTCACGCCGCCATCATCGCGTGGTAGAGTAATAACGACCTGACCCTTGTCCTCGTAAACGACCCGTCCGCCTTTTTCTTTTGCGGCAACTTTATAGTTTTCAATAAACTCCAGGGCGGAGATGTTGGTGACGCGCTGCCCGGACTTCGCGCGGACTTCATACAAGAGATACCGGTATTCGCCTTTTATGGTCTTCTTCTCCCGTTTCTTTGTCTCTTCATTGATATAATAAAAATCATAGGCATCAAAACTGTTGTACTTCGACATGTTCTTAAGCAGAACCGACCCGGGGAAGGGTCGGATCAGGGGATGTTCCTTAACGTCTTTGGCCACAGCCGGAAAAGCAAGAACGGTCAATAACAGGAATACAACCCAAACTAACTTGAAATGATTCATGAGTCCTCCTTCCGTCCTCAGACGAGTTGCCGGATCGGATCGTGCCGCGATGCCCGGGATGGTACGATCGGATCCGTTACACGGGAACAGTGATCATTGTCTTCTTAGTTTGTTCCCGCCGAATGAAAAGCCGGGCCGGCACAGTCCTCGTTGCCGCGGCCGGTCTTAGTGTGCGGTTAACATTTGTTCGTGGTTACCCCAGGGGCTTATCAACCGGGTGGAATATATCCTCTCGGATCGCGTCTCTTTCGCTGCCTGCTTCTGAACGGTCTTTTTCGCAACCCGGTGATGCTTCACCCCACCATCTAGGTCTATTGCCGCCATTCTACCACACAGGAGCTTCTTATTGCCAGCAGAAGGAAGGGGACATTCTTTGCAAGGCGGGAGGGCGAGAGATACGCTGTCCGGCACGTGTTCAAAGGATCCTGTTCAGTACAGGGACCCGCAGCAGGACGCGGTATGCCAGAAGGAAGCACAGGGGGACACAGATGAGGCCCGCGATGGCCCACTTGAGCACGGGGGCGACGACGAGCATTTGTAGCGCCAGGCTTACGGCGATGATTATAGGCGGGTGGAACATGTAGACGGCAAAGGAGCTGTCGGACAGTTTTCGGGCGAGACTCCCGCCGTTGTTGAGCTTGTCACGGAAGAGGGCCATGAGGCCCACCGTCATCGAAACGGCGACGAAAGACTCCCACAGGGCGAAGGAAAAACTGAACCAGGAGACTCCCCCCGCGACGTTCGCATAGGCGCTCTTCATCTGCGCGGCATTCACCGGGGAATGATAGACCCCGGCCATCCATTTGATCACGAAGAGGAGGGGAAGACCGAGAACGATACCGGCGATCAGCCACCTCCTGCCGACGGCTGAGGTTATCCGTTCCTGGAACCTTGTCCGGTAAGCGAGTACTCCGGCGATGAAGAGGATAATGTACTGAGAGAAGTAGCAGAGCTGCATTCCCCAGAAGATGGTACCCAGGGGAAAGGCAAGCCGCAGGAGGAATGCCCCGAGGGTGACGATCAGGATCAGCGCGGCCAGTGCACCGAAGCTTCCGTTGTCCTGTTTGGGCCCGGTGTTTGAGGCCGGCGGCCGCACTGCCCGCAAGAGCGCGTATATGATCGAAAAGATCAGCAGCGCGACCGCGAACCACATCGGCCCGACACCGAGCAGCTTCATTCCGGCGGACATGAGATATCCCTTGTAATAATCGAGAAAGCTCGAAGCGCCGTTTCTCCATTGCGATGACGGCAGCTCCGTCCAGCATATGAAAGGGGTGACCACCAGCAGATAGACGAGCGACGGCAGACCCAGCCGCCTCCAGCGGTCCTTTACGAAACGGCCGAGACCCTTCCGCTGAAGGGCCCCCGGCGTGAAATACCCGGCCACCAGGAACAGCATGCCCATGGAGAACCCCTGCACGAAAGTCTGGAAGAGGCTGAAGAAGACGAGGCCGAAGAATTCCGGCGCGCGGTCCTCGTTATAATACCACATGCCGAGACCGCTGTAAGTTACGGCCAGGTGCAGCAGGATGACCAGCATGATGACCGTGGTCCGCAGGTTGTCTATGTAGTAATATCTGACAGTATCGCTCTTCATCGAGGCCATAAGGGTCCAACCCTGTGGAGATTATCGGAGGAGTGCATTATGAGCATAAGATACCACACTATAGTAGGGGGGCCGGCATCTGTCAAGATAACATGCCGCCTCCGCTTTGCTTTGACCCGGGGACGACAGAGGTGCTACCATAGGGATTGTGGGATCTCTTACGGGAAAAGACCGAAACCAGTGCGGCCTCCTGATCGAGAACGGCGAAGGCAAGGTCCTGCTGCAGCTCAGGGACGATAGCCCGGATATACCCTATCCCGGGTGCTGGGGAACCTTCGGCGGGCAGATAGAAGGCGATGAGACCCCCGAAGAGGGCATCCGGAGAGAGATACGGGAGGAGCTCGAATACGACCTTTCCGACCCGGAGTACTTCGGAAATTTCCCCTTTGACGGCTACAATATCTACATGTACAGGATGATCGACAGAGACCTTACCCTTGATGACCTGACTGTGAGGGAAGGGCAGGGGGGCAGATTCTTCTCGCTCGCAGAACTGGAGGCCGTCGATTGCGCGGCCAATTGCCGGGAGATCGTGACCGCCTATTTCGGGATGTTCCATCACGACAAGAGCGGGAAAGGCTGACGCGCATGGCGGTGGTCCTCCTGTCCACGGTCATGTGTTTGACGGGTTGGACGGCCACAGGGGGCATCGGTCATGAATACATTCTTTATTCTCGTCAAATTGCTCGCAGGTAAAGCGGCTCACCGCCAATGATATTCCCGTTTGTTCCCGCAGCGGTTCGACAGCCTCTTTGAGGGCCAGCCAGCAGTCCCTTTGACAGCACCGGGGTGCATCGTAGGAGGCGATCTTCCCAAGGACGGCCTGTGTTATGCGCTGGACGGCCTGCCTCTTGTCGCCGTCGTACGGGGTCGCCCCCGTAAGGACCGAAACCGCGATCCCCACACCGATCGCGGCACCACAGGCGCCGAGGAACGCGCAGGAGCCGCCGGTGACCGTTTGCCCACGTTTGACGGCCGTGACTATCTGGCTGTCGGTCACGGGGTGGCCGCTGTTCCTGAGCGTGCTGAGGATCACGGCAGGGACGAGGCAGTGGTGCTCCGGCCCGTGAAGAGGGAATTGCCCGTGGGAGCGGATGGTCCGCATAAGGGCCACGGGATCCGTCTGTCTGCCGTGCAGGCAGACCGTCTTGATGATCTCCAGGGCATCCGCCGAATGGCAGAAGTTGCAGACGAAGTGGCCGTTGACGCACCGGGTACTGGTTGCCGTTACCCGACCGCAATAATGACACGTCTCATCCTGATCTGTCCCCGAATAGACAAGCTCCGCGCCGCAGACCATGCACCCGGCCCGGTAGGGCTCCCCCTGTCCCGGACGGCCAGACTCTCTTGACTTGCCGGGACCTTCCATCTCTTCTCCGCTCATGTGCCTTTGTGACCTTTCCCCTTCATTGCCACGCATAGAATAGTATTATTGCGGCGCGGTGGGTGTCAAGGAGTAAGGGCGCGAGAGAACGGGGTCATTTCGGCATATTCTCAAAATGTCTTGACATCACGTGCGCCTGAATGATATATAACGAACGCTATATATCGCAAGACATAACGTAAGAACAATAGTCGAGCTCTGCTTGTGAGGAACAGTTGAATCTGACAGGGGGACAAAAGAATGAAATGGATCTGCAGGGGATTGTCATCGCTGGTACTTGTGCTGGGAACATTTCTGATCTTCCAAACGGTTCTTGCGGAAGAGAAGGTCGAACAGAAAAAGGAGCAAAAAAGCTCGCATAAGCTTGAAGAGGTCACCGTGACCGACAAGAAGGTGGGGGAACCGGTAACAAGTCCCTACGCGGTGCCGGAGAGCAGCAAGCTGGCAACAGAGGTCATCACCGCGGAGGAGATCGAAGCACTGCATCCCGAGACCATATGGGATGTTCTGGAACAGATGCCGGGAATGGAGGTGACGTTTCAGGGGAGAATGAGACTGAACCTCCTGAGCATGAGAGGGAACGGCAACTACGGTGTCATTCTTGACGGCGTCTATGTGACCAGCGCCGACCGGATCCTTGCCACGCTTCCCGTGGACACCATCGAGTCCATCACCGTCGTGCGGGACGCCACGGCCCTTTCCCTCGGCCCTCTCACCAATTTCGGTTCCAGCAGCGGCTCCTCCAACCAGGGATTTGTCGTTATCAAGACAAAGCGTGCCTCAAAGAAAGTGGAAGGCGGTGCCATAGTGAGTTATGGAAGCTTCCATACGGAAAAGGAGCATCTGTATCAGGGGGCAAAGATCGGCAAGTTCGATTACCGGGTGGCGGGGACTCACAATAGTACGCTGGGGCAAACGAACATGTACAACGCGAGCCGCAACACCTCCGTTCTTCTCAGGGGAGGGTACACCTCGCCGGTCTTTTCTGGTGACCTGTTCTACTATTCAAGCAGGGGCATGAGACAATTCCAGCGGGCCGAGTGCCTCGTGCCGAAAACGGTGAAAAAGAAGGTTGGGGGAAAAACCGTTACTTACCTGGACTGGTCGACGGTGGGGCAACTCAGCAATCAGAAATGGGAATTAGACCCCATGATCTCCGACATGGTTGCGGTGAATCTCAACAAACCCTGGAGCGACACCCAGACCACCACATTCAGTTACGCTTACAACAGCCTCATTGTGAGCAGCACACAGGATACCTTCCTGAATGGAACGCCGAGCGTGAGAGACCAGAGCAGCCGGGGTCAGAGCGCAAGCCTCAGGCATGTCATCAACTCGCGCAACAACCTCCTCAGGCTTGGAGGCCAGTATTTCCAGTACGTCAGCCCTGACGGTTTCCCCCCGAACTGGAACATGAGATCGGATGAGGACATGTACAGCCTCTACGTGCAGGACGAATACCGTTTGCTCGGCGACAAACTGACCATCGACGGCGGTATCAGAGCGGACAAGAAACACTTCAACAGCGACCCCGACACGGGTTACGCGATCGATGAATGGGCGAAGGAGACCTACACCTACGCCCTCGGGACGTCGTACAAACTGCACCGCATGATCACCCTGACCGGTCGGTACGCCTATTCGGAGAACTCCATGAGTCCCTACCAGCTGAGCGCGGACGGGACAAAACTGCCGCCGGAGAGACGATCTAGATATGAGGCAGGCATCCTTGCCAATTTGCACCCGTCTTTCAACCCGTCGCTTACCCTCTACTACTATGACACAAAGAACCAGAAGGTGAGTTCCACGGGGGTCGATCCCACAACGGGGACGGTCGTCTCCTCTTACATAGACCCCGTGACGGGAGAGGAGGTCAGCTTCGTCGACGCCGAGGACGTCCGGACAAAGGGATTGGAGTTCGGTCTTTCAGGGACTATATTGAAATCCTTTACGTATCACCTGCTGTACAGCCACGTCACAACGGACAACACCGAGACCAACAACAGCACGCCCCATCATCTCGCAAGCGGGCGTTTCAGCTACAAGTACAAGAATGCCGATCTCAACCTCAGCTTTCGTTACGTGAGCCCCTACAGCAAGACCGAGTATTATGAGCTTGGCGATTACACCAGGGTCGACGCCAACATAAGATACAACTTCAAGGTCTTCGACAGGGATACGCGGGTCACCCTCTATGGCAGGAACCTGGGTGACAATCATTACACGACCACCTACAATACGGGCGCCTTCTATGACCCCGGCCTTCAGTACGGCGTGGAGCTGGCCTACAAGTTCTGGTAACGGATGGATACAGAGGTCGCACGATCCGCGGGATACGTGCGGGAGCGGGGAGACGGACAGGGCCTACGGGAGGTCGAAATGATGACGAAGAGCAGCTTGAGACGGCTGGCCGCATGCGCAAGCGTCGTTCTGATCCTGAGCACGGGCGGCATGGGCTTTGCGAATGAGAACGCCGTACAGGATAAGGATATCAGGAAGGCGAACGCCTCAAGATACGACGAGATGGCAAGGGGAGTGAACGCCCCCATTTACGATTATTATGCCCGCCGGATAAAGGCAAAGACGGGCATCACCAAAGGTGTCTGTCTCGACGCCGGTTCCGGGGGCGGATACCTCGGGCTCGCCCTCGCCAGGATCACCGATCTAACCTTTATATTCCTCGATATATCGCAGAACGCCTTGAGCAAGGCAAAGGAGCATATTGTCGAGGATGGTCTGCAAAAAAGAGCGAGAACACTCCTCGCCGATGTGCACAGCATCCCCCTTCCGGACGGGTCTGTGGATCTTGTCATCAGCCGGGGTTCCATTCACTTCTGGAAGGACCCGGGCGTTGCACTGAAAGAGATATACAGGATCCTTGCTCCCGGGGGGATGACCTATATCGGGGGCGGGAAAGGTACCCCGGAGATGCAGGCACAGATCAGGGCCAGGCTGAAAGAGATGGGAAGAGAGAAGGAATGGTTTCGGGGGGGAGCGGGTCAGAGAGTGCAAAGAGATTATGACGCGATCCTGAAAGCGACGGGGATTCCCAACTATGAAGTGATAACGGGTGGTGAGGCCCCGGGCTTCTGGATCGTGATAAAGAAGTGAAAACGTTTTCCTGAACAACTATGAGCGATGGGGGTTTGTCATGAAAAGAGGTATGGTTTGTTTCACGGGCCTGGTCCTGCTTGCCGCGGCCTGCTTGTTGCCGGTGGCCGTCATGGCGGACAACTGCATGGAGTGCCATCATAAGCAAGGGGTAAAGGCGAAAGAACTCTCCGCGAGGCCCATAATAACGAAGGTCGATGGAAAGGAGAGGATCATAACCCTCGACCGGGTCTTCAAGTACCACGGGGACCAGTGCCCGGGTGCCATCATCGCATATCGCGCGGCACAATACGGGATCGAGCTTCTCTTCCCCAACGAAATCCCGGAAAGGAACGATCTTTTGATCGTGTCCAGGACGCCTGCCGGCGGCGTGAGAGACTGTATCGATTTCCTGATGAAAGGAGACAACCCGCTGCAGAAAACGGCGGTCCCGCTGGGTATGGAAAAAGCACGGGATGGGTTTGTATTTGCCATAACGAGGAAATCGACCTGCGAAACCGTAGAGGTTCAGCTGGATCAGGCCCTTTTCCCGGAGGATTTCTTCTCCCTGAAGAAAAAGGTGCAGGAAAAGACCATTACCCGTGATCAATGGAAAAGGTTTCACGGGCACATGAAGAACATGGTCCTTGGATTTTCGAGCAAGCCTGCCGAAGAGATGTTCGGCAAGCCCAGGCCATACAAGACGATCACGTGGGGAACCATCGGACCCGGCGAACAGGATGGAAATGTCCAGAAAATGAGGCAAAAAGAAAGAATGCTGCAGAGCAGCCGGAAAAAGACACCGTAGAAATGCGGAGGTATCGGGCATCGGCCCCGAACGAGGTTCGATGCCCCGGCTGGGGGAAGGCGAGGAATCGTTCATGGTCACCACATACCGCTGGTTCTCATCGTTGTCCGGCAGGCAGAAGGTTGTCCTCTCCCTGACGGTGATCGTCTGCCTGGCCATCATTGTCCCCGCTCTCCTGATGGACCCGGCATCGCATCGGAACGGGACGGCACGTTTCACGGTCGACATGCCCATACGCCAGATCGCCCCCCGGCTGGGTGTCACCGGGAAAGCGCTTGCGCGCGAACTCGGCCTCCCCTTGAGCGCTCCAAAGAACAAACCTCTCGGGGAGCTGGGCGTGACGCAGGGGCGGCTCTCGCACGCAACGGGACACCTTCTTTCCCATGCCGACAGGACGGGAAAATACTGGGTCTTCCTTGCCCTGGCGCTGGCGGGGTTTGTCTACCTCAACATGCTCGGAAGGCCGGACGGACCGGGTAATGAACAAAGGAATATCCGGTATCCCCGGTCCCCCTACCTTGCTGTCCTGACGATCTCCGTTCTTGTGGCCGGTTTCTACTTCGGGAAATCCCCCAATCCGATGGAGAGCATCGTAAAGGTATTCAAGTCCCTGGTGGGATTGTATCCCGATCCGGCGGTCAAGGTGATGGCATTCCTGTTCTTCGCGGCCCTCGCCGTTGCCGGCAGCAAGATCGTCTGCGGCTGGGCGTGCCCCTTCGGGGCCCTCCAGGAACTGATATACAGCATTCCCCTGTTCCGAAGGGCGAAGAGGCGGAAACCGCCCTTTGCCGTGACGAACGCGATCCGGATAGTGCTCTTTCTGCTCGCGCTGCTTTTCCTCTTCGGTGTCGTCGGGGGAGGGAAGGGGTTCGTTCTCTACCACTATATCAACCCCTTCAACCTGTTCAACATGGACCTTGAAGGCACGGGCGTCCTGATGACGGTCATTCTTGCCCTGGCAGGTTCTTTCTTCATGTACCGTCCCTTCTGTCAGCTCGTTTGTCCTTTCGGACTTGTTTCGTGGATACTTGAAGGCGTGAGCATTACACGCGTGCGAATTGACAGGGGCCTGTGCACCCGATGCGGGGCCTGCACGAGAGCGTGCCCGCTCCCCGCCGCGGCAGACCGGGTGCAGGGCAGGAAGATGCCGGCGGATTGTTTCAGCTGCGGACGCTGCCTCAACGTATGCCCGGAGGATGCCATAAGGTATGGGCCTGTCTTCAGGAAATGATCTGCCGGAATGCCCCGGCAGGGAAGTCATCTCGCCGCACTTCCCTGTCAGCGGGTGCGCTGAGGCCCGGCCAGAGACGATCAACGGGAAAAGGAGCTTTGCATGTTGAGGAATGGAAAAGACGGGAGGAAGAATATGTACAGCACAACAAGGATGAAATTGCAGGCACTATGCGCCGTCGTCATGTTTCTTTGTGTCTCATTGGCCGGATCGCATGCGGTTGCCTGCTCCGGGAAGACCGCAAAGGGCCGGCTCTATCTCGTGAGCGTCGGCACGGGCGACGCGGACAATATCACCGTGAAGGCCATGAACACCATCAAGAAGTCTGCCGTCATCATTTGCGGAGAGGGGATGAGGAAGGTGTTTCCTGATCTTCTGGAGGGGAAGGAGATCCATGGCACGGGTCTTCGGGTACACCAGACCTTCATGGGGAAACGGGGCAGCCGCGATGACGCAACGAAGGAAGTGGAGCGGATCTCAGGCATCATCCGCAAAGCGGTCAAGGAAGGCAAGACGGTGTCGATACTGGAGAACGGGGACCCCACGATATATGGACCGCAGATGTGGTTCATGGAGGTCTTTGAGGACCTCAACCCCGAGATCATACCGGGCATCAGCTGCTTCAACGCAGCCAACGCGGCTTTGAAGAAGGGAGTGACCTGGGGGGCGAAGACCCGTTCGGTCATACTCACCAATGGCGCCGACATCGGGAAGCTGGCGGAAAGCGGTAATGCCATGGTGTTCTTCACCATGCGCATCAGTGTTCCGGAGATCGTGGAGAAACTGAGACCCTACTATCCACCGGAAACACCCGTTGCCATAGTGGCGAACGCCGGCTTCAAGGACAAGGAAAGGGTTGTCCTGGGAACGCTTGCCTCGATCGAGGAAAAGATAGCAGGAGAAAAACTCCCCCTCTACCTCGTCTACGTGGGCGACTTCCTGGCCAAACGATACGGGATCGACCTCAAGGGAAAGGCCCCGGCGGAGGGTACAAAATAGCAGCCGGGCCGGCCGCCCGGGGATCGTCACGCAACGTTAAGGGATATCGAGCGGGGTGATGTTTGCAGTTCCAGAGAAGGCTGAACCTTTTTGATGCTACCATGCTCGTCGTGGGTAACATGGTGGGCGCGGGCATATTCACCACGGCAGGTTTTCTGGCCGGGGAATTGAGCAACCCGTGGGTCTTTGCGGGGATATGGGTCGTCGGCGGGTTTCTCACGCTGTGCGGCGCCCTTACCTATGCGGAGCTGGCGGGCATGTTCCCCCGCTCGGGCGGCGACTACCTTTTTCTGAAGGCGGCGTATGGTTCGTGGGCGGGTTTTCTCCTGGGCTGGATATGCTTCTGGATAATAAATCCGGGATCCGTCGCCGTTCTCGCCATTGCTTTTGCCAGGTACCTGGGCGGTTTCCTTGGCTTTTCAAGCGCTGCAGGCGAAAAACTGATAGCCGTGGTCGTTGTCGTCTTCTTTTCCGCTGTAAATTACAGGGGTGTCCGGTTGAGCGGTACGACCCAGAACCTCTGGACGATGGGGAGCCTCATCATACTGGCGGTTTTCATAACGGGAGGGTTCGCGTCGGGAAGGGGTGACTGGGGTCATTTTGCCGCGGGCGCAACGGCGGCAATGCCCGGACCGAGCTTCCTCGGCCCCGCCATGATCGCTGTCATCTTCTCCTACAGCGGGTGGTTCGTCACGGCATATATAGGGGACGAAGTAAAGCGCCCCGAACGTAATCTCCCCCTGTCCCTTGTCCTGGGGACGATCATGGTCACCGCGCTCTATGTGGCCATAAACACGGTCTATCTTTACGCAATGCCCGTTGAGAGCCTTAAGGGGGTTGTCAACGTGGGACAGGTGGCGGGGGAGCGCCTTTTAAGCAGAGGTTTTGTGCAGGCGGTTACCCTGGCGATCATGCTGGCGATCGCCGCGAGCATGAACGCCACCATTCTTGCCGGTGCGCGCCTCTCTTACGCGATCGCCAGGGATGGCTACTTCTATCGGCACTTCGAAAGACTCCACACCCGGTTCGGCACCCCTCATGTAGGCTTGCTCATCCAGGCGGTGTTGACCTGCCTTTACGTTGTAGTGGATACGTTCGAGAACCTGCTCGGCGCCGTTGTCTTCATCATGCTCCTTTCCTCCATAGGGTCGGGCCTGGCGCATGTGGTCCTGCGCCGGAGGAAACCTTCCTTTGAAAGGCCTTACAGGACCTGGGGGTATCCTCTTGTCCCCCTGATCTTCGTGGCGGTCTATTCCTGGATCGCCATCCAGATCTTCCTGTCCAGCCCCGCCCGATCTCTTGCGGGTATCGCGATCACCGCGTCAGGCATACCCTTCTATCTCCATGCCCTTCACAGGGGAGACGTACGCGCCGCCGATGCCGGGTTCCTTGCCGCCCGGGCGGAAAAGAACGATGTACAAAGGGAGATCGAAGAGTAGGTGGTGCCCTGTCTTTTGTCTTGAATTAGTCCCGTATTTGCCAGACAATATCAGAAGAGAGAAGCATTGGCATTTGCGCGCAGGGAATCCCGTTGTGTTCGGGATAGAAGGCTTGAGTGTAAATGAACGAGGAGGTCCCCATGTTTGAAGTGAGCCAGGAAGCAGCCGACAGGATCAAGAAGTTCCTGCAGGAACAGAAGAATCCCAGGCCGATCAGGATACTGACGACTGAGGGGGGATGGAGAGGGTTGTATCTCGTGATGGCCATGGACGACCAGAAGGAGAACGACGAGGTCCTGACGGACAAGGGCGTGACATTCATTATCGAAAAGGGGCTTTTCGAAAGGGCCAAACCCATACGGATCGACTATACCCACTCCACGCTGGGTGAAGGTTATATTCTGGAATCCCAGCTCCTGAAGGGGAAAGAGGGTCTTTTCACGGGATGCAGGAATATCTGCGACACCTGCGAGGACGACTAAAGGCCGGACCCCTCATCTTCACGTGGAGCACTCTCGTTCCGGCCGTGCGCACCTTGAGGCCGGGGAGGCGCCGGCGATCACGGAGCAACCGTTGTTTCGATCGCGCGGCGGAGGGGGTGTAGGTTTGCTGAAGGTCATCACCCCGATGAGGGGAAGCCGCCGCTCGAGGGCGGCGCGGGGAGGAATGCCCGTATGAACGACCGCGGGTTTGTCAGGGCGGTGGTAATGGAAGGGATGATCGGCATAGCGATCCTCGCGATCATCGCCGCCATCGCTATTCCGCAATATGTGGATTACAGGAACCGTAATCTTAACAAGGAGGCCAGGGCCCATGCCTACCAGGCATACGGGGCCGCCCAGGCCTTTTTCCGCGCCAACCCGAAGGGATATGTAACCCTGAGGGACATTTCCCATTTTGGTTACCGGAGTTCCCCCGGCGTTGTGGTCACCATCTCGGGAGACAGGGAGCATCTTGCGATAAGCGCGATACACCTGAAGAGCAACAAGGCGTACCGGATGGACGCGAAAGGGGAACTGTCCACCGACTGACAGCGAGTCGTCTCATTCAGCCAATACGCGCACGGGTGCCCACCTGACCGCGCGGCCCGGGCCAGCAAGCGGATGGGCATGCCGGCGGTCGGGGGCGGAGGTCCGGCCCAACACGCCCCCAGCGTTGTTGCCGCTAAACCCGATAACGCTTTAGATCCCGGTTATGTTCTCCTGGCTTTCGAACCACACGGATATCAGCGTGTAACATTTCCCGTTGTCGCACGTGTAGCTCTGTTTTATCGTGTTTACCTTGATCCTCTGCGAGGACATCCACGTGTTGAGCTCTTTTTCCAAAGCACTTACCTCTCCTGCGGTAGAGAACATTTTGACTTGCATATCCTGTACCTCCTTGTGTTTTCGTTTCCTGGTACCTGTTAAGAGACTCTAATCACGGTAGGTTTGGCCGGCAACGGGGTGATGGGCGTCACGCCTGTCCCATGGCTAATCTCGGGGCTTCTCCGGACGCCCTTGCGAGAGGCCGGCGAGGAACCGTAGTTCATCCACGTTGAAGATCTCGATCATGTTCCTTTTCTTCCTGAGAAGGTCCTGTTCTTCGAACTGGTTAAGGGCGAGGGAGACGGAAACACGTGAGAGGCCAGTGAGATTTCCGATATCCTCCTGTGTCACCTTCTTCGCTATGAGGATGCCCTTCGGCGTTCTCTGGCCCACCTCCGAGGCTAGCTTGCAGAGCATGTGAGCGACGCGCCTGCGGGCGTCCATGAAAGAGTCGTTCTCTATCTGGAGTATCAGCATCCTCGTGACCCTGGCGAAGGCGGCTATGATGACGGCGGACAGCCTGGGATGCTTATCGTTGAGGGCGAGAAAGGTCTCGACGGGGATCACGCGCAATTCCGTCGGTTCCAGGGCGGTGGCCGTCTGGAAATGGGGATGGCCGTCGAAGGCGGCTGCATAACCGAAGAGGGTGTTGCGTTCCTGGATGATGACGGTCCTTTCGGACCCGTCCTTGCTGAGGAGCGCTATCTTGACCCTGCCCCTCTCGATGAGATAGAACTCGGGCCTGCTCGCCTCGCTCTGGATGTAGATCATCTCCCCCGCCGAGCAGGACCGCCTCGTCGAATTCTCGCAGAGCAAGGCCAGCTCGACGGGATAATCCTTCAGGTTGTCGGTGAGGTAGGGTGAATCCGGAGCGCTTTCTCTCCCCTCCATGTGTCCCCCCTTTTCTTTCTTGTACCGGCCTTCCTCCAAGTCTACCCCGTGTAGGGGCCCGGTAATGTTAACAGCTTAACACAGTCGACCGGCTTACTCTATAAATCGGTTAGTGGAAGGGATATTCGCCTTCGTCTATCATCGAGAGAACGAAGGAGGTGAGGCATATGCATTATTTCGATGTTATCTCCATTGTTCTCGGCATCGGCGTGATGGGAATCCCGCTCATGATCCTGGCAGCGAACAACTGGCGGCGGCAATGATCGTTGACCGCTGAGTTATGGGTCCCCCTACCCTCCTGCTGCACGCGCATGCGGCCCACCCCGGAGGCTGTCCCGGGGCCGGGCCGCATGGGTCCGTACGAAGTCTGATTCGATGCGGGTCACCGCCGGGGAAGCCCGGTTACCTGCGGGAGTGGAATGTTTCGAAATAGTCTCTGAGGGCCATGGCCACCCCGAAGGTGTACGGTCCGGCGTGCGGATAATAGTCGGCGCCCAACGGGCCTTTGCTCACACTGTACTTCCAGGTATCGCTCTTGATGTAGTACTTCCGGTAAACGGTGTATTCCCTTTTCTGCCGCGCCCACCGGCTTCCCCGATATTCCGGCGAATTGACGAACCTCCAGAATACCT
The DNA here is from genome assembly GCA_001603955.1 of Syntrophobacterales bacterium Delta_02. Lineage (GTDB taxonomy): Bacteria > Desulfobacterota > Syntrophorhabdia > Syntrophorhabdales > Syntrophorhabdaceae > Delta-02. The sequence continues at coordinate 19,593 of LVAA01000006.1, forward strand.
GGTAGCGTGAATGGGGGGTGGCGTTCACCTGCGTGGCCCACCCGTTCACCACCGCCTGGCTCTCGGGTTGCCTGCCAAGGACTCCGACATAGAGGGATGTCACAAAGGCGCGCGGAGAGGCCCTCCACCGTATGGCTCCCGGGTTCGGGACGGCCCCCGTTTCGAGGGCGGTGCAGAGAACAACGGCCGCAAGTATGATCGCGATGTGCACGGCATGGCTTTTTTTCATTTGTTCTCCTCCATGGTAATGAAAGTATGCTGGTCCTCCACCATCGTTTCGCGGAAACGAAGAACGGCATGCCTGCATCATCAGTTCCTGTAACGTTCCTGGTTGTGGACGACCCCGGGTAGGCTGGCTTAAGACAGCATACCCGCCGGGAAGGGCAATGTCAAGGGCGGGGCGATCTCGGTGCGTCACGTCCTCGGCTCAGGCATTCCGGAGTGTATCTCCGGTCCTTCCGACATCCATCTTCCGCATCACAGCCCTTTGGTGCGGGAGACTCTGACATCATTCTCCCGTGACATGAAAAGGCGAGGAGACATCTGCAAGGGTGGCGCTCAAGGTGGGACACATGCCCGACTCCTGTTTCCTTCAGGCCTCGATCGAGGCGTCGCCGGCGTTGTAGACGAAGACAATATCGCCGGGCAGGTCGAGTACGGGCCGGGTGTGGGAGAGGTTTCTCCTGCCGGCATTCACCATGCCGGGGTCAAAGCCGACGAAAAGGACCGCGGAGGGCTGCATGTTCTTTCTCACGGCTTCCAGCGGGTCCAGGGTCGGCACAATGATGATATCAGCGTCGATCCTGGCATGCGAGAGCATCTCCCGCATTTCCCTTTCGATATTGTCCACGTCGGCTTTGGGCGGGACGGGGCGGATGATGCGGATGGTATGACCTGCCCATTCGCGGCTCTTCGTGAACATGAAGGCCAGAAGGAGCATCAGCTCGGCGTTCCTGGAAGAGCCCCACCAGATGTTGATGGTGCCCTCCGGGACGTGGATCATCTCCTGTCCCAGGTGGCTCGCCACAATGATAAGACTGCGGCCCATCTCCTTCACGGTGTTGATCGTCTCGTAAAAGACATCCGCCTTTTCGGGGTCCCGGCTCATCCCGAGCAGGACGGTGTTCGGCCGCATGCCCCCGATCCCCTGGCATTGGAGAAGGGCCTTGATGGCCGCGTGGATGTCTTCCTCCACGATAACGACGGGGAAGGCGGGAATGCGTTCCTTGAGGATGAACCTGCGGAGGATCGTTTCGGCCTCGCGGCGACGGTCAACGAGGTGGCTGAGGTCACCGCGGATGAGCTGCGCGATGGAAACGATTCCGCTGTCGGCGGTGCACCAGCAGGCGTACTGTGCAAGGTGGAGGCGGTTGTAAGCCCCGCCGCTCAAGGCGAGGATGGAGGGGCGCCAGTTCTTCGGATGGTAACGTTCCCGTTCCAGGCGCAGAAGCGCCCTGCGGGCGGCCTGATAAGCAAGGCCGCTGTACAGGTCGCCCCATTTGACCCTGACCTCGGCGCGGGCGATGAGAAAGAAGAAGGCCCCGCCAAGGACGAGGGCGGCGGATGCCCAGATGGTATTGATCAGGAACATGACGCCGAAACACCCCAGGGCTCCGAGAAGCGCGACGGACCAGTGATTGAAGCGGAAAGTAGGCCGGAAACTGGGGTTATTCGACCGGCCTTCGAAAAAGCAGGCCAGGTTCACGGTAGCATAGGTCATGAGGAAGAACATCGTGATGACGGGGGCAATGGTGTTGAGGTCTCCCGCAAGGACGCCCATCTGCGCAATGACGGCGGTAACGATGATGGCCCGCCGGGGCTCGGCGGAGGACCCGCTGCCTCGCGCGAACCAGCGCAGGTGTCTGAAGATGTCGTCACGGGCCAGCGCCTGCAGGATGCGCGGTGCCCCCATCATGCTGCCGAGGGCCGAGGACAGTGTGGCTGAGATCACGCCGGCGTAAATGAGGATGGGAGAGAAAGCGTGGTCCTTTACCACGAATCCGGGACCGAGCAGTTCGGCGCGACGGACACCGGCGGCAAGGAGGACCGTGATGGCGGCATAGATGAACGTGGAGACGCCGATGGCGGTCAGGGTGCCTCTCGGTATGGATCGGCCCGGGTCCCTGAGATCGCCGGACATGTTGACCCCGGCCATGATACCGGTGACGGCGGGGAAGAAGAGGGCAAAGACGGAGAACAGCGAATAGTCTCCCGACCATTTCGGACCAAGGTTGGCACGAAGGACCTCCGGCGAAAAGGCGGCGCCCGCCCCGATGAAGAAGGACAGGATGGACAGGAGGAGGACCCCGAGGATCACGTACTGGACGCGGATGGTCCATCCGGCGCCGATGTAGACGCAGACGAAAACGGCGATGTTGGTGATCGTGCCGATCGTCCTGGGGGAGAGTGCCGAGCCGGGCAGAAAGGACAGGATGGCCTCGGTGAAGCCCACGACATAAAGCGTCACCGCGATGGCCTGGGCGATGAAGAAGAAGATGGCGATGACCCCGCCGAACTCCGCGCCCAGGCTGCGGCTGATGAGATAGTATGCCCCACCGCCCTCGACGCGCATGTTGGTGGCAACGCTGGCGATGGACAGGCCCGTGATAAGCGAGATAGCGGTTCCGGCCGCGAGGATCATGAGGGCGTTCCACAACCCCGCGTAACCGACCACCGTGGAGAAGCGCAGGAACATGATCACGCCCAGGATGGTCAGAAGGCTGGGTGTGAAGACGCCCCCGAAAGTGCCGAATTTCGTCGGACCTGGATCCCGGGAACCTGTTCTATCGTTCATGGCAGCCTGCCGGTACGTGCTCTACCGTGTTTGTTTCCTCCGCCTTGTCGTATCGCCATCACAATACCACGGGACGACCTCGGAAAGAAGTGAAATATCCGCTGATGCTTTCCTTTGACGAAGGTCCGAATAGGTGCTACCATAAAGACTGTCCCAGTCAAATGACCGACCGCTCCGACAGCACCTGTTTTCCTCTCGGCCCCACCGTATACGGTAACGGGGTCAACTTCAGCGTTTTCTCGAAGAACGCCGACGTGGTGGAGCTCCTTCTCTTCGATCACGTCGACGATGCGGCGCCGGCGCGTGTGATCAGGCTCGACCCCGAGGCGGACCGTACCTATCACTACTGGCACGTCTTCGTACCCGGGCTCATGCCGGGACAGGTCTACGGTTGGCGCGTCCACGGACCCTTCGCGCCGGAAAGGGGCCAGAGGTTTGACGCCGCGAAGGTCCTTCTCGACCCATACGCAAAGGCGGTGGCCGTTCCTCACGGATACAGCCGCATGGCCGCCTCTGAGCCAGGCGACAATACGGCGGCTGCCATGAAGAGCGTGGTGGCCGACCTCGATGACTACGACTGGGAAGGGGACACGCTTCTCATGCGCCCCTTCGCGACGACGGTGATCTACGAGGCGCACGTGGCGGGGCTCACGAAGAACCCGAACTCCGGGGTTGCCGCCGAAAGGCGGGGCACCTACGCGGGGCTGATAGAAAAGATCCCTTATCTGAAGGACCTGGGCATCACGGCCATCGAAATCATGCCCGTCTTCCACTTCGACGAAGAGGACGCGCCCCCGAGCAAGACGAACTACTGGGGGTATGCCCCCGTGTCTTTCTTCGCTCCCCACAGCCGGTACAGTTCCCGGAAAGACCACCTCGGTCCCCTCGACGAGTTCCGCGACATGGTGAAGGCGCTCCACAGGGCCGGCATCGAGGTCATTCTCGATGTCGTCTACAATCATACGGCCGAAGGCGACCACAGGGGCCCGACCGTCTCTTTCCGGGGGTTCGGGAACGACACCTATTACGTCCTCGATCACGACGGGGCGCGCTTTGCGAACTACACGGGGACGGGCAACACCCTGAACGCCAACCAGCCCATCGTCCGCAGGATGATCATCGACAGCCTTCATTTCTGGGTAGACAAAATGCACGTGGACGGCTTCCGTTTCGACCTGGCATCCATCCTTTCCCGCGATGAGTCCGGCAGGCCGATGGAGAACCCTCCCGTGCTGTGGGATATCGAGTCCGATCCCATTCTCGCCGGGGTCAAGCTCATCGCCGAGGCGTGGGACGCGGCAGGGCTGTACCAGGTCGGCCGCTTCGTCGGGGACAACTGGAAGGAATGGAACGGCAAGTTCCGGGACGACGTGCGCGCCTTCCTGAGGGGCGGAGACGGCACCGTGACGCGGCTTGCCCAGCGCCTGATGGGAAGCCCCGATATCTACGGCCAGAGAGAGCGCGAGCCCGAACAGAGCGTTAACTTCGTGACCTGTCATGACGGGTTCACCCTCAACGACCTCGTCTCCTACAACCACAAGCACAACGAGGCAAACGGAGAGGAGAACAGGGACGGCACGGACTACAACCTGAGCTGGAACTGCGGTTTCGAGGGCCCCACCGACGACCCTGCCATCGAGGGGCTCCGCAACCGCCAGGTCAAGAACTTCATAACCATCACCCTCACCTCCGTGGGCACGCCGATGCTCTCCATGGGCGACGAAGTGCGGCTCACGCGGTACGGGAACAACAACACCTATTGCCAGGACAACGAGACGAGCTGGTTCGACTGGTCCCTTCTTGCCCGCCACGCAGACATACATCGCTTCACGAAGAACCTCATCGCGCTTCGGCTTTCCCGGCGGCATGAAAAGGCCGAGCGGTCGATGAGCCTCAACGAGCTGCTTCATCATGCCCGCATGTCGTGGCACGGGGTGAAGCTCGATCAGCCCGACTGGGCTGACAACTCGCACAGCCTCGCGGTGACCCTCGAGGTCGAGGAGGGCCTCGTGTTCCACATAATGCTGAGCAGCTACTGGGAGCCCCTCGAATTCGAACTGCCGCCGACCGGGGCGGCCCGGGGCGCCTGGCATCGGCTGATCGACACATCCCTCGAGTCCCCTGACGACTTCTGCGCCTGGGACACGGCCCCGCGGATAGGGGAAGAAAAATACCGGCTAAATGCCTATTCCATAGCGATCCTCTTCGCTTATGTAAACGAAAATGGGTGATGGACGAGGGTGTGTCAGGGCGCGCGATCGGACAGGGTGGAAGAGATATAGTAGAAGCCCTCTTCGTCCATGAAGCTTGTAATGGCGAGGCCCGCATCGGCGAGAAGGCCGCGCATCGAAGTCTCATCGGGCAGATGGTCGTGCATGACGGCTTCACAGGACCCGTGGTGCTTGTTGATCCCTTCCGATGAATCGAAATGGGACACGACGAGAGTGCCACCGGGTCGGAGGATGCGGCAGAGCGCGGCCAGGGCCTTTTCCTTATCGTGGAAATGGGGAAGGCAGGAGAAGCAGATGACGACATCGCAGGAATTTTCGGCGAGCGGCGCGTTCTCCGCATCCGCCAGGATGAACCTGATATTTCCCTCCCCGTGGAGGCTGCGGTTGACCTCCAGCATCTTTTCCGCGAAATCGAGTTCATAGAGAAGCCCCGTCGACGTGATGCGTTCGAGGATAAAGGGGACGAGGATGCCGCTCCCACACCCCACGTCCAGCACGTGTTCTCCGGGGTTCAGCGGCATAAGCGAGAAGAGGCGTTCGAAGTCCCTGGCGTGCTTGTCATAGATCCCCGTGACGCGGTCCTTATACCACATGTCGAGCCACTTTTCGGCGTGCTTGTTGAAGAATTCCCTGCGTTTGCGATATCGTTCATCGTCTGTCATTTTCATATGATGGGGTTCCTTTCCTTAAGTCTGGCCCTGCGGCGCTTAGGTGAGAAGACATATGCGGTGGCAAAGATGATCGTGGCCATGAGGACCACCGATGCGCCGGAGGGCAGGTCGAAGATGTAGGATATGACAAGGCCGGAGGCACAGGCACCGATGCCTGATGCCGCGGAGATGAGGAAGAAGTGTTTCATGTTATACGTGAGCTGGAGTGCCGTTGCCCCGGGCTGTACCAGGAGGGCGAAGATAAGAAGACCCCCGACCGTCGCCAGGTTGGACGACACGACGGCTCCCGTCAGGAAAAGGAGGGCGTAGTAGATCATTCGTTCCGGCACCCCGCTCGCCCTGGCGAGCCGCCGGTTGAAGAGGACCGCGCGGATCTCCTTGAAGAAGACGGCCACGAAGAGGACGAGGACGCCCGTGACGATGGCCAGTATCGTGACGTCAAAACCGGAAAGGGTGAGAAGGCTACCCCACATCAGGTTGAGAACCCCCGCCTTTGTCCGAGTGAGGATACCCATTCCGAGGAAGGCGATCCCCATGAGAAAGGAAAAAAGGATGCCCAGCACGTTCTCGGGGGCAAGGTCCGTCCGGTCCGAAAGGGGCCCGAGCGCTCCCGCCGCGACGAGACACATGACGAAGCCGCTGAGGAAAGGGTTGATGCCGAGAAGCATGCCCAGCACCGCGCCGGCAAAGGCGGCGTGCGACATGGAGACACCGATGAGGGGCATCTTCATGAGCACCACGAAGACGGACAGGAGGGAGCAACTCGCCCCGCAGAGCACGCAGGCAAGAACGGCACGCTGGATGGGCGGATATGTGAAAACGTCGATGAAGGGGTCAATCATAGGAGACAAATCTCCTGCCGTTTCGCCGGAACGTCTCCAGGGGATACCGGAAGAGCCTCGTCAGGGTCTCTCCCGACAGCGCGGTGTCTATATCCCCGTCGAAGAGCATCTTCCCGTGATCGAGAAGCACGGCCCGGCCCATCGCGGAGGGAAGCATGGTGAAATCGTGGGTGACGAAAAGGACCGTAAGGCCCTCTTTCCGGTGTATCTCGTCGATGAGGTCGAGGACCTCTTTCTGCACGGCGATGTCCAGGTTCGCCGTCGGTTCGTCCATGAGGAGGATGTCAGGCCGCTGCAGGATCGCGCGTGCCAGGGACACCTTCTGCCTCTCTCCGCCGGAGAGCTGGCCCAGGGGCCTTGCGCCCAGGTGGGCGAGGCGCATCGTCCCAAGGAGCGCCATCGCTTCTTCCTTCTGCTGCCTTCCGGGGGAGCGCAAGAGTCCCGTCCGCCCGATCGCGCCCGTCATGACGGCCTCCACTGTAAGGATGGGGAAGGCCGGATCGACGGGGAACGATTGCGGGACGTATCCGACGCGAAGCCGGCTTTCGCGGGAGCGCCTGTGGGTTTCACGGCGTCCGAAGAGGCGGAGCGTCCCTTCGAACTTTTCAAACCCCGCGATGACGTTGAGAAGAGTGGTCTTTCCGGCACCGTTGGGGCCAATGAGACCGACGAGCTCGCCCCGCGCCACGGCGAGGCTGACGCTGTCGAGAAGCACCGTTCTCGTCTTGCGGACTGTTACCCTGTCAAGGGCTATCAATTGCTCGTTCATGGTGAATTCGCTTCGGACGGCCGTGCCTCATTTTCGCACAGCGGACAGAAGGGCGTCAACATTCTCCTCAAGCGTGGCGAGATATCCTCTCTCAGACGGGAAATTCGTCAGGACAACGTGGGGGACCTCGAGGGTCTCGGAGATCCCCTTGCCGGCGTCAGGCCCGGATTGGAGGTTGTCGACGACCATGATCGCCTTGCGGTCCTTTCCGACCTCAGCCAGCCGAACGACGTCCCGTGCGGACATCGCTTCCTGCCTGCCGTATTCCGCGACGACCTGAAAGCCCATCCATTCCAGGGGTTCCCTTTGCATTGAAGAGGCGATGACGGGTTTGCCGAAGAGCCCGGAGGCAGTGATCTTCTGAAGGAGCCTGTCCGCCCCCCGTTCTACCAGGCGGATGGCGCTGTCTTTCCGGCGGGCTATCTCGGCACTGTCCCCGGGAAACCGCTCCGAAAGCCTCGCGGCAAGGAGCTCGAGGCCCCGCACATAGGAACCGGGCGCCATCCAGTTGCGGTCTTCCGGATCGATGACAAGCTGCCGTGCATCGTCCGACCCGGCCTTGTTCATGAAGGGTATGCCCTGGAAGGAAACAATGAGGACCGCCTTCTTCATCTTCCCGATGTCTGTCGGTTTCACGTCATAGTGGCCGGGACACTGCCCCGGGGGAAGTATGGCTTCAACGCGATAGCGGTTCGGCGGGAGGAGCGACGCGATGATCTCCGACAGGATCGTGTCCGACGCCACGATGGTGTGCGCCTGTTGCTGCCCGGCATCACCGGGTTTGCCGGAGCACCCGGAGAAAAGGCAAGCGAGGGCGATCACGGCGATCGAAAGGAGCACGGCGGCCCCTGCCGCCGTGCAGCGCCTCCTGAAAACGGGTTGCCGATCCACTAACATACCTCTTGCGGGTTCCTCGCTCGCATGCAACGGCCAAACCTAATTGAACTTCAGGGTGAAACCGCCGAAGAAGGTCGTTCCCGGCATGGGATAGCCCTTGGCGTATTCATAATCCCTGTCAAAGATATTATTGACGGCGAAAAAGACCTTGGAATCGCTGAGCCTGAGCGATGCGCGGTCGAAGCGGTAGCTTATCCGGGCGTTGACGAGGGTAATGTCGTTCAGTTTGTCTTTTGCCGTGAGCGCCGTGGTGTTAAGAGTGTTGTTTCGCACGAAGGTTCCCTGGTAAAGGTTGCTCAGGTGCTGCATGTCGGCAAATATCTGAAAGTTGTTGAGGAATCTCCATTTGGCCCCGGCCTGGAACTGGAAGCCCGGCGTGTACGGTATGTGATCGCTTTCAACGCCGTTGGCCCCCGTGGCTTCCGTCGTCAGCCAGGTGGCGGCAGAGAAGAACTCGAGGTCCTTTACGGGGGTTACCGTGCCCGTCAGTTCGAGTCCCTCGATCTCGTAGTGGCCGATGTAATCGTTGAACTGGGTTGGGATGGTCCCACCCATGTACGCCAGGAAGCGGTCGCTCCCCTTGTCGCGAAAGACCGTCGCGCCCACCGAGGCTATCTTCGGCCAGGAGTGGCTGAGGCCTACCTCGTAGTGATCGACAATCTCGGGTTTTATGTTCCTCCAGTACTGCTCGGCGTTGGCGACGGGGGTGTCGGTACGCACAAAGTTCATGAGCACGACGGGGGAAGGATAGTTGATGCCGCGGGAATAATTGATCTTCAGGTCGGTGTGGGCATATCCCACCGTGAGGCCCGCCTGGGGCGCGGTCTTGTTCTGGAACTCGTCATGATTGAAATACCTCAGTCCGGCCGACGGGGTGACGTGAAAGGCTTCCGGCCTGCCGAACGTGTGGCTCACGGCGATATAGGGTGACAGGAGGCGGGTGTCGGGGAAATCCCAGACCCTTCTCGCCTTACCGCCGTTGACGCTGGCCGCGCCCGCGCCCGTGGGGGCCAGACCGCTGTATGTCTGCTGCGTGTTCTTGAGCCTCGTCATGTCGAGGTCGGCCCCGACAAGGATCTCGCCGCCTTGCCACAGACGAAGCGTTTCCCTGGCCCGGGCGCCATAGAGGATGACCTTCTGCCGCGACCAGAGGCCTCCGGTACCGTTGGCGTACTGGTTGCCGTTCGTCAGTTCCTGGAGCAGGTCGAAGGTGGTATCGTTCCAGTAGCCCTTGAGATAGCCGCTGGCGCGTTCGTACTCGTGGTTTACCGTCAGCGTCGCGAAAAGGGTGTCTGTCTTGTAGCGTTCCGCTCCGGGCCAACTCACGCCGTTGACGGCGTTCGGTGTTTCGTCCGGTCTGGGCGCCTCCGTCGAGCCGTTCACCTGGTTGATGAGGAACCTGACGTTCCATTCCTTTGTCAGCTGGTAACCGGTGTTGGCATAGAGGCTCTGTTGATGGGAAGCCGAATTTGCACGCTCGCCGTCCGTGGTCGTATAGCTCTGGGACGCGTAGATGTCGAAAAGCCCCTTCCTGAGGCCCGCGGAAACGCTTTCGTCCAATGAGCCGTAACTGCCCCCGTTGAAACTGAGGATTCCCTCCTGTCCCTCTTTCTTCATGTACTTCGGCAGGATGTTGACGGCTGCGTAACCGCTGCCGAACCGGGAGGGCTGCGGGCTCTTGTAGATCTCTATGCTTCCGATCGTGGGAACGGCGATGCCGTCGCCCAGCACCTGTCCGAAGAGTCCGCCATAGCGGGGAGCGCCATCAAACTGAACGACCACGTCGGAACTGGGGTGACTCGACCCGCGGCCGCGTATGTAGAGGCTGTGGCTCGTCTGGCTCCCCATGAGGTTCTTGCTCTGATACATGACGCCCGGCACGTCGCGCAGCGTCGACTGAAAGTCGTAGGAGTTCTGTTCCTGGATCTGCTCCTCGGTCACAACGTTGTACTGCGTACTGTAGCGGGTATCCACGGGTGTCACGGGGTTGTCGTAGCGTGTCTCCGTTACGGTGATCTTGTCAAGGACAAGTTTTTTCCCATCTTCCTGGTCGGCACTTTTTCCCGTGCCCGAATCCTGAGCCCACGTGGCCGATACCGTGACGAGAACGAGCAGGAGCACGGCGACCACAATTCTTCCGGTTTTGTTCATCGAATGGTCCCCCAATGAGTGCCGGCGGCCCCACCCGCCGCGACATGGGACGGGTAGCGGTCTGGCCGACTCGGTCTTCCTTCATGTTTTGTTGCCGGACTTCTTTCCTTTGTGACATCCCGGGCGTGGTCCACGGGCCCGGAGATCTCCCCGGGACCCATGCGTGTTACTAATGACAGAAAGGTAGCATCACAGGCACTTTGCTGTCAACACAAAAGTGCCGTTGCGGTTAACAGGACCGAAGAGGACCGATGGGGGGATAGGACGTATAGGATGGGATAGGACCAATGGGACATATTCGACATATGGGACGCATAGGACCTAAAGGACGCGTCAAGACGTGCGACATGTGACGTGTCAGTATCTCGGTTCGTAGCGTTCCGAGTGGCTGAGGTGGTGTTGCCAGTTTTCGCGGTAGGCTTTGGCGATCTCCCGGGATCTGATGATGAGGAGGTTCTCGGCGTTCTTCTCCTGGGCCGCCTTCGTGAAATTAAAGGAGCCTGTTATCGTTACGGCGCCGTCTATGATCATGACCTTGTTGTGGGCGATGGCGTGCCGGGAGTCGATGTAGGTGGGTATCCTCATGTTCGCAAGGAAGGTGGCGGAGGAATACTTCGCCGTGCGCTGGCTTTTGTCCAGGATGGCGGCCACCTTGACGCCGCGCTTGTGGGCCTCGATGAGGGCCTTCGCGATGGGGGCGGACGTAAAGGAGTATGCCTGGATGAGGATCTCGGAGCGTGCCGAGGTGATCTCCCGTACGATCCTGTCCGTGCAGGCGCCACCGGGGGTGAAACAGAGGCTGACGGTGACGTCCTTGCCGTACTCCCCGCCCGCCGCGCCCGGGGGCACCGATGCCAGGGCCGCGAGGAGAAGGAGGAAAAGAAGACACTTTCTGGTCATGAGCACCGGTTTTGCAGATAGCGTAGATGAAGGCACGGGAAAAGTCAATCGCACTTTTCTCTTGTAAATGGGCGCGAATTGAAAGAGAATTAACAGGATAAAGACCGAGACCGCGTGATATCATGGCAGCTGACGACAAAAAGAGTCTCATCGTTCTTCGCGAGAAACATCAGGTAGACCGATACATCCGGGAGATAGTCGAGCAGAATACGCCAGTCAGGGTCGTCATCGACGAGACCATTGTCCTCGATGACTGCCGCCTCCTCGTCCGGGAAGGCAAGAGAGGAGAACTCCTCATCGAGGCATCGCTGGCGCCGGGAGAATACCCGGAAACGGGACGGGCGATCGTCACCTGTGCCGGCAACATCTCTCTCTACACCTTCGGGACGAAGGTCCTCTCCATAGAACTGGCGGAACATCGCCGCATGCACCTGACCGTCCAGTATCCTGACAGGATCACAAAGCGGGAAAGACGCAGGCACATCAGGGTGCGTCCATCGGCAGCCCAGCCGGTGTCGGCGCGCATCGCCACAGGCAACGGCGACCCCGTCCACGTGGAACCGGTGGACATAAGCACCGGGGGCCTCTCCTTCATGTTGACGGAAGAGGTGGCCCGTTTCAAGTCGGGTGATGCCGTCGAGCTTACCGTAACGGTCCCCGCCTTCGGAGAGCTGCACGCACGGGCCACGGTGAGGAGCGTCGTCCATCTCATGGATCTCACCCGGATCGGGGTCGAGTTCTCCTCCCTGCCCGAGGATGCCAGGAGGGGGATCACGCAGTACGTGGCCGAGCGTGAACGCCAGACCGACCAGGAACTCTTCGCCGAAGACTAAAAAGGACTTGGCTGCCTGCCCGCCAGATCCTGAAACCCCTTAAACCTGAAACCTGAAACCTGAAACGTTTTTCTGTTATAATATCCCCGATCATGGCGAACGGAAATCTCAGGGAAGAACTCAACGAGAGGCAATACGAGGCGGTGACCGCCGTCAATGGTCCCGTGCTCGTCATCGCGGGGGCGGGCAGCGGCAAAACGCGGGTCATCGAATACAGGGTGAGGTATCTCGTCGAGACAGGCATCGACCCCGCCTCGATCCTCCTTCTCACTTTCTCCAGGCGAAGCGCGAAGGAGATGATATCCCGGGCCGCGCGGCACGACCCCCGATGCGAGGGCGTCGAAGGGGGCACCTTCCATTCCTTTGCCAACAAGATGCTGCGGAGGATGAGCGGGTTCTTCGGGCTTCCGGACACGTTCACCATCTATGATGAGTCCGATGCCGAGGAAGCGATCCACCGGTGCGCGGTGGGTCTTGGCTTCTACGAGAGGCAGAAAAGGCGTCCCCGGAAGGACATGCTCAGGAAGATCCTCAGCATGTCGGTCAACAAGGAGATGACCCTCGAAGGAGTTCTGGAGAGGCACTATCCGGAGTTCCTTCAGTTCGCCGACGAGATAGGAGAACTGCGCCGCAAGTACACAGGGTACAAGGTGGCCTCGCAGTGCCTGGACTACGATGATCTCCTGCTCTACTTCAAGCTCCTCCTTGAGAATGAGGACGCGCGTTCCCGCATCGCCGCCCGCTACCGTTACGTCATGATCGATGAGTTCCAGGACACGAACGCCATGCAGGGGGACATCGCGTACCACCTGGCGGCGGCTCACCGCAACATCCTGGTGGTCGGCGACGACGCCCAGTCCATCTATTCCTTCCGGGGAAGCTCTCACGAGAACATCATGCGCTTTCCCGAGCGCTTTGACGGGTGCAGGGTCATCAAGCTGGAGGACAACTACCGGAGCACCCAGGCGATCCTGGATGTCGGCAATGCCGTTCTCGACAACATGGCGAACAAGTACCAGAAATGCCTCAAGGCCGTGGCAAAGGACCATGGAGAGAAGCCCTGTCTCATCTATTCCCGGGACGCCCACGAGGAGGCCGCCTGGGTGGTCGACAGGATAAAGGAATTCTACGACCAGGGAATGGAACTGTCCCACCAGTGCGTCCTTTTCCGGTCTTCCTACATAACCATACCGCTGCAGGCGGAACTCGGCAGGCGCAACATCCCCTTTGCCGTTTACGGAGGCCTGAAGTTCTACGAAACGGCACACGTGAAGGATCTCATAGCGCACCTCAAGCTCTTCGTTAACCCGAAGGACGAGCTGGCGTGGAGCCGCGTTCTCCTGCTTGTACCGGGGATAGGTCCGAAGACCGCTGAAAGGATGCTTGGGGAGATGGCCCCCTGCGAGACCCTCCGGTCTGTTGTCGGGAACGTTATCAAGCGGACGGGAATTGCCCCGGGGAGGTCCTCTGCCGGGCTTGCCCGTCTTGCCTGTCTTCTTGACCCCGACGAGACGGGGCCGGAAGACGTGGTGCGGAGGGTGATCGACTACTACGATCCCATCCTGAGAGAGAAGTTCGATCTCGACTGGAATCTGAGGAAGAACGACCTCGACGCGCTGGCGCAGATATCGGGCCGCTACGGCTCCGTGCGCGACTTCCTTGTGGACCTTGCCATCGAGCCGCCGGAGCGGGGCGTCAGGGATTTCCACGACACCATATGGGAAAGGCCGCTCATCCTCTCGACGATCCATTCCGCAAAGGGGTTGGAGTGGCGCAACGTCTTCCTCATCGGTGCCGTGGACGGCGTCCTGCCCTCCAGCTACACGACCCGCGACGACGAAGGTCTCGAAGAGGAACGACGGCTCCTCTATGTCGCGGTGACGCGCGCCAGAGAGCGGCTTTACATCCTTGCTCACCACGAGGGACGCAAGAATGGCATACACACCTTCAACAGGCTTTCCCGTTTCATCGAGGCGCAGAACGTCAGGGCGTGCCTCGATGAGGGAAACGTGCCGCACGCTCTCGCGTCGGATGATGCCCGCGTTGCCGGTCCCGCGGATGGCATGAGCAAGACGGACCTCCTCGAGAAACTGCTCGATTCGATGAAGTAGGATCCGGTGGGATGAGGGCCGTGTTGATTTCCGCCTTCCTTTCGTTACAATGAGATGTAAGATATGCGTATCCGAAAAGGGTAAACACAGGAGGCTCCATGAAGAGAATTGGTCTGAGATCTTTTGTTCTTGCCGCGTTGTTTTGTTTTCTTTCAACGCCTGCGGTCTGGTCCCAGACCACTGTCAGCAATACGGACGGGTTCATGGGAAACAAATGGGGGACGCATCTAAGCGCCGTAAAGAATGTCAGGAAGGTCGGCAGTTATTATGATAAGACCATACAGATATACCAGGTGCAGGGAACGCCTGACCAACTTGCAGGTCGCTGGCAGCTGCTTTTCCGGAACGACCTTCTCATGGCGGCAAAACTGCGGGTCGAGGGAAAGCAGTTGACAGGTCTATGGGGGCAGGTCGACAACGATCTGGGCACGACCTTCGGCAAACCAGCCGACGCGTATGACAGCGAACATTTTAAAAGACACACCTGGGATTCCGCAAAGACCTTCGCGGAGGCGGAATATGGTTCCTCAACATGGGTAAAAGCGGTCCTGGTCTCCAAAGAGCTTTACGATCAGTGGGTTACGGCCGAGAAGGTGAAGGACAGGGACCGAAAACTGGCATGCAACTACACCAGGTTCGGGTATGGAAGTTTCAGCAAGTATTGCGTGGATCAGAATACCGTCCGGAGACTTCCGGATCAGATCATCAGTGCCGATGTTTGGAATGTATCGCTGGTGGAAGACGGCGTCGCGACCAGGTACACCATGGAATTCGACTGCGGCAAACGCCTGTCGCGCCGTATGAGCATAACCCACTACAGGAACGACCGGGTAGACGAGTCGCGGGGAGGGAGATCAGGCTTGAAACCGGACGCGACCTGGAGACAGGTCCAAGGGATCTATAAGGACGTGCACGGTTTTCTGTGCAAGTAAAGAGGGGACCCGCCTTTCTCCCCGGTGCCCGATGGCAAAAAAGACTTTATCGACAGCCTGCTAAAGGTTACAATGAAGACCACCATGAAAAAGATCATCGAAACGGTTCCCAACTTCAGCGAGGGGCGAAGTTCGGCAAAGATCCGGAAGATCCTGGACTGTTTCACCGGTGTCAAGGGGGTCAAGCTTCTCGACCATCACAAGGACAAGGACCACAACCGCCTGGTGGTGACTGCCGCGGGGGAGGCGGCGCGTGTGAGGAAGGCCGTGCTGGCCGCCGTGGGCGTGGCCGTGGAGACCATAAACCTTTGCCGGCACAGGGGTGAGCATCCCCGGATGGGGGCCGTCGATGTGATACCCTTCATCCCTATCGGTGACACCTCCATGGAAGAGGCCGTCGCGCTCTCCGTCGACGTCGCGAAGGAGATCTGGCGGAGTTTTCGCGTGCCCGTGTTCCTCTACGAGGAGTCGGCCTCCCGCCCCGACAGGAGAGCACTTCCCGACATCCGCAGGGGAGAGTTCGAGGGGATGAAGGAGAAGATCAAGGACCCTCAATGGAAACCTGATTTCGGCGACGCGGCTGTCCACCCCACGGCGGGCGTGGTTGCCGTGGGGGCGAGAAGGCCCCTCGTGGCTTTCAACGTCAACCTCGATACGGACAGCATGGCCGTGGCCACCGCCATCGCGCGCGCGGTGCGCGGCCAGAGCGGAGGTCTGCGCTACTGCCGCGCCATCGCCATCAACCTGAGGGAACGGGGCATAGTCCAGGTATCCATGAACATGACGGACTACACCCGGACCCCACTGTACCGTTCCCTTGAAATGGTGAGGATGGAGGCAAGGCGGTACGGTGTCAACGTCATCGGCAGCGAGATAGTGGGCCTCGTCCCCTCCGACGCCATGATCGAGAGCGCCGCCTACTACATGTCGCTCGAAAACTTCACCACCGACCAGATCCTGGAAAACAAACTGGCAGACTGAAAGGACCGTTGCAACCGCTTGCGCCGCTTGAGCGTTAAAGGCTTCTTCCTTCCCACGTTGGCACGCTGAAAGACCGTTGCAACCTCTTGAAGGGTTTGAACGCAAGGAATATTTCTTTATTGTCTTTTAACGTTCAAGCGGCTCAAGCGGTTTACACCGTTTTGATGTACCTGATCCCCATCCAGAGGCCGACGATCGCGAAGATGACCTTCAGGTGGAACTCGGGTACGAGGTGGGCGAAGCTTGCGCCGATGTAGCCGCCGATCGCAGCGCCCAGGACAAGACCAAGACCCAGATGTTTCGCCACATTGCCGAGCCTGTAGTGCGTGAAGGCTCCCATGGCGCTTCCCGGCACCATGGCGAGGAGGGACGTGCCCTGGGCGAGGTGTTGGGGCATGCCGATGAATATGACGAGAAAGGGGACCATGATGCCGCCTCCCCCGACACCCATCATCCCGGAGAGGAAGCCGGTGAAGGCGCCCGTGCCGATGAGCGTCGCGTAGTGCAGAAAGGGGCCGACGTGATAGGAGGACTTGAGGATGAAACCTTTGAAGACGAGGAGAAGGGATACGACGACGAGGAACCAGCCAAAGGCCCTCTTCAACTGTTTTTCCGGCAGGGAATGGGCATAGAGGGCCCCAAAGCGGGCGGTGGTCATGGCACAGACGGCAAGGACGAGAGCGGCCCGCCAGTCCACGAACCCGTGGAACCCATACGTGACCGCGCCGATGAGGGCCGTGAAGACGATCGCGAGAAGGCTCGTGCCATGCGCCTGGTGCTGGGTGAGCCCGGCGAGTATGACCATGAGAGGGATCATGATGATGCCCCCTCCGAGCCCGATAAGCCCCCCGAAGGCGCCCCCCGCCAATCCGATCAAGAGACCTTTTCCCTGACTTCTGGAGAACGATTCCGCCGCCATGCGAAACCAATATACCACGAGCGGACGGGTTTGGCCATGATCAGAAGATCGTCGCCAGTCTCAGGTCCCACGTCGCAAGTCTAAAAGCGAATGAATTTCCTGTCGGCGCAAACGATTCTGTCGACAGCCCATCCCCTTTCGCGGTCTCTTTTTGGCGACCTGCGACCTGCGACCTGCGACCTGCGACCTGCGACCTGCGACTGTCTTTACCTCGAAGAGAAAGGTTGAACTGTTGCCGGTGCTAACATATGATGTTTTTGTGTAACACATGACACTTTCACGGAGCGGAGATGATATGAAGCTGCGAGAAGTAAAAGAGGTGCTCGATGCGGAGGTTGTTGTCGGTCACGATCAGCTCGATATGGAAGTGGAAAAAGGCGCCTGCGCCGATCTGATGAGCGATCTTCTCGTGTATTGCCAGGCGGGAAGCCTCTTGCTGACCGGCCTTACCAACCATCAGGTCGTTCGCACGGCGGAGGTCCTCGATGCCGCTGCCGTCGTCATGGTACGCGGGAAGCGTCCCCAGCCGGAGACCGTCAAGCTCGCGGAAGAGTTGCACATACCGGTCCTGACAACAAAATACATCCTCTTCGAGACCGTCGGCAGGTTGTACGCGAAGGGCATGGTCGGCTGCATCGAAAAGGCCGGCGAAGAACGGGATCTCTCATGAGCTGCCTCACCCGGTCCTTGTTCTTCGACTCTTTACAGCCTGTTGAACCTTTGAAGCCTTGAACGGTTTCCACGGGCTCGTGATGCCTGAGCCTTACCGCTTCCCCTTTTTCATGTCCTTCGCGAGGGTGATGACGAGGTGGTTGCGGTTCTCGAGGCGTTTGTATTCTATGTTGCTCGAGAAGCGCTTCATTGTCTTCATGGTGGGGCGGGGTGCGTCGGAGGCCGGGTCGAGGGAACCGATGAAAGGGTCGTCCTCGAGGAGCATGTTATAGGCCTTGCCGGAATCGATGAGGGAAACAACGTATTTTCCGAACTTGTCGACCTTGCAGGAGAGCTTTATCTCGCCGGGTTCGTTGTGGAAGGTGAAGGTCACGATGTTTGTCAGGGCCTCGGTGAGGACACGGCGGACCTCCTCAAGGCGGTCGACGGTGAAGCCCTGCCCGGCGGCATGGTTGCACGCAAATTCGATGAAGCCGTGCAGGGAATCCATTGACGCCTCCGCTGCATACTCGCCCAGGACCCGCGGTAGCTCCTGAGCCCCATTGTCGTTTGTTCCGTTCTGCCCTTCCATCTATCTTACCCTCCGAAACATTTCCATCGTATTATTTTAACCTGAAACCTGAAACCTGAAACCTGAAACCTGAAACCTGAAACCTGAAACCTGAA
>LVAA01000190.1 GCA_001603955.1 Syntrophobacterales bacterium Delta_02
ACTTCAGAAGGAAACCGAACTTCTGAAACTCCAGCTTCGCAGAAAGGGTAACTGATTTATGAAAAAATACATTTCCCCGGTATTGATTGCCGCCGGATTTGTTGCGGTGGGAATTTACGGAAAAGTCCTCTCCGACCGCTGTGACGAACTCCGTGAAAAGCAGGCGCGTCAAGAGGCCATTCTGCTCAAGCAGAGTGAAATCCTTGCCGTAAATACGGCGATGCTTCGCACGTTGGTGACATCGCAGTCGACAAAAAGCAAACCCGCAACCGGAAAGGAGGGCCTCAAAATCGACGCCATGCCGTAAGGCCGGGGCATCGGGCTTCGGAATATGGGAGACGATCCCGAAGCGAAAAAACAGTCTCAACACAAAAAACAAAAACAGGAGCGCACCATGAAACACATCACGCAAACTCAACTTGATCGACTCAATGCACTCTATTCCAATGGACAACTTGACGGGAATCTTGTCGGGGATTGGACGGTTCTTTCCCTGGAGAACGGAATGCGTCTTATTGAGGAAGCCGAAAAAATTCCCGTGCAGACCTATCAGCCCGCTACGGAAACGTTGAAGGAATATTTGCTCGAATTGATCCGGACGGGAAACTTGAATATGCGTGAGGAGGTGGTGTGTTTCATAACGCTTTCCAAAGCAGAGGAGTTAAGTTGGATGTTTCACAGTACCGATAAAAATGCCGAACCGGACGTGACCCACGCTCAGGCGAAAAGAATCAAGGTCCTGATGGCCAAAGGGTTCCTGAAATACCGGCCGTTGGGAGAAATCAAAAATCTTTCCTTTAAAAAGGCCGCAAAGCTGATTGAGGAAGGTGAGGCAAACGCGCTCAACGAGCGCTGAAAGAAAGAGGTTTTTATCATGTCGAAACTTTTTATTATGGCCGGGACCAAGGGCGGCATCGGTAAATCCCTGGTCGCCGGGTTTCTGGCGGACATAGCGTATGATCAGAAATACCGGTGTGTGATCTTTGATTGCGACGACGAGAATCGCACACTGTCGCACGCATATGAAGAAAATGCGTCGGATGTTATTGTTCACGCCATCGAAATGCGAGAGCATGCTCGCCGGACGTTTCCGCTGGATGCAATCGTCAATTTGATGGTTCGTATTGAGCAGGACAAAAAGCATTATCCCGGTGAGAACGCTTTCATCATTGATATGAAAGCCGGAACTTCCGCTGGAACGATGGATTGGCTGAACAATTTTCCGTTTCTGGAATTGAAGGTTGCCGGAATCGAGTCCAATATCGTCGGCGTCGTGACGGCGGAAATTGACAGTTGCACTACGCTGCTGCCCTGGCTGCGAGTCTTTCTGAAGGAGAACATGGCGACGATGGTGCGATTTTCCATCATCAAAAATGAGATCGCCGGAGATGATTTTGAATTCTTTGACCGCAGCGTCCGGGAAGTCATGATCCTTGCCAAAGTTCCGTGTTTCGTCGGAACTCTGTTCGATTGGGGCAGCACGTACCAGAAAGTGATTCAGGAAAACAACTCCAGTTACGGCAGAATCGCCACCGGACGCAATCGGATCGAGAAACTCGGGTTCATGGATGAGCACCGGATTCGGAGCTATTATGCGGACGTATCCAAAGTGTTTGCGCCGCTTTTCAACGGAAAAGCACCGGAACTTTCCCGCTCCGCTCCCCGGAATGACGGTGAGAAATGATGCCGGATGACGAAACATTCATCACCGGTATGTCGGACCGCGAGCTGGCGGCCCGCCTGATCCGCATGGGGGCAATCGCTCCCGTGAACCTCGATTTGATCGACCGGGAAAAGATCGAAGAGATCGTGGCAGGGCTGCCGACCGTGTATGAATGCCGCTATTCGACGGTCGATGCGCA
>LVAA01000191.1 GCA_001603955.1 Syntrophobacterales bacterium Delta_02
CCATTACACCGCCGATCCGGTAAGCCCCGAAGACCTCGATAAGCTGGTCCGGGCCGGATTCGCGGCCCCCACCGCCGCCAACCGCCAACCATGGGAATTCATCGTCATTACCGACCGGAAAAAGCTGGACCAACTGGCTGAAGGACTGCCTTACGGCAAAATGCTGGCCAAAGCCCCCGCCGCTATCGCCGTCTGCGGTAATTCCGCCGATTTTCTGGAGGGGGAAGCGCGCGACATGTGGATTCAGGACTGTTCCGCGGCGACTCAGAACATCCTGCTGGCCGCGGAAGGGCTGAAACTGGGCGCGGTATGGCTCGGCATCCTGCCGGTCAAGGAACGCATGGCCGATGTGAGCAAGGTGTTGGGACTGCCGTCCGGCATCATCCCGTTGTGCGTGATTTCAATCGGACACCCCACCGGGGTAGAAAAGCCGAAAGACAAATACAAACCGGCCAGGATTCACTTCCAGGGCTGGAAATAAGTTTGGAATCTGTTATTTTTTCAGGCGCGGACGCGACGCCACCCGGAGCGCGGCCAGGAAGAACAGGAACAGCGGCACAAACACCACCACCTGCCAGCTCCACCAGTTCCACGGCAACACCTGAATGAAAATGTAGTAAAATACCGCGGTGAACAACAGGTAAAGTACAAACAGGACCAGAAAAACGAACAGACGCCAGATCAGTTCGCGCCCCGGATGTTTGTCCATCCACCCCAGCAGCGGCAACCAACGCTTGACGATTCTCATCCGCCCGTTCTCACAGAACACGATAAAGCGGCAACCGCGGACGACCCGTGCCCGGTAGGGGCCGACCTTGACGCAAATATAGGTGTCGCTGAGAATCTTGTCATCCAGACCGGGAGCGACCCGACTGCCATCCTGAATCGCATGATGCTGAATGACCTGCATATAGTCGCGCCCATAGACCAGATCGCACAGAAGCAGCCAGGTGAACGTGATGAACACCCAGAGCGCCAGAAACAGGATGAAGATCGCCGGCAACAGGATCCACAGCGATATGTCAAAGGACTGAATGGCCGAGCGCGAAGCGAAAATCACCGATATCAGCATATACCAGACCGTAAGCAGGATGAAAAGATCGTCGTTGATGATCTTGACCCAGTTCCGTTTGCCTTTTTCCGACGCCTCCAGCCAACGGTTTTTGAGCTTGTAGACGCCGTAAAGCGCCAGCGCGGCCATGACCGACATCAGCGGCAGGGCGGGCAACTGGTAGCGCGGAACCGTGACCGGCCCCGGCAGGAACAGAAAATATTCGACAAACGCCAGAAAGAAAAAGAAGAGGAATATTTTCTTGCGGACGATCCAGCGGATTAACTGCAAGAGCACGCCGAGATACGTCACCAGCGACAGCATCAGCAATGGAATCAGCAGAAGTACAATCGTCCAATTGCCGCCGAGATAATGGTCGGCGGCGGCGAAAATCCCCTGGGTCTTCAGGACTTCAAGCGTACCGCGGTCACTCTTGGTTACCCCCAGGAGTTCGAGAAAAGCCGGAGCGTCCGGCAA
>LVAA01000192.1 GCA_001603955.1 Syntrophobacterales bacterium Delta_02
CCTTTAATCTTGCACGGATGCCGAATGTGAAGATGTAAAGGGCATCCCCAAAGGTCTCCCCTCGAACTCATCCAACCTTGTTTATCGAACCATTATATGATATATTTATCATAATGGCAGCCTGGATGAAAAAGGTCGCTGGTTTTCGGGTCACGATATTCGACGTAGATCACTGGCCGCCACATTGTCATGCCTATGTTGATGGACGCACTATTCGGGTCGATCTCCGGACGTTGGAAATTCTTCGCCCTCCACCCAATGCCCTGCCCCCAGCCCTCCGAAAAGGACTTGCGAACCTCCAGCTGGAATTGCTGAAGATTTGGGATGAGAAGGTAGTTGTGCACGGGAGGGAAGACGTGTGATCATGGAGGACTCTATGGAACATATAGAAGACATTAGAATGTTTTCTGTGGACGTGTCGGCAGTAGGTCGACTCAATGCAAGGCAAAATCTCCTAGACTCAATTACGCGACTTGGATACGAGTATAAGACAACTGATAGTTTCTGGGATTATTTCACACGCCATAAGTCCGAAGCGCGTTCGACTGCGTGGCTTGTTCTTGGTGACTTAAGCAACATTGTTAAACAATACAAAGAACAAGGCCGCCATCGTTGGATAGCGTCGGTGAGGGACAATAACGCTTACTTCTTGGCGCTGATCAGAACCAGATTGGATGAACGTGTTGCTTCTTGGGTCGATGACTTGGTCCGGCATTCGGATATGAGAGTGACAGTGTGTAGGGTTGAGGAGAAAGAGCTTAAGGGTTGTATTATAGAAGCTTTAACAGCTCTTCAGCCACATTCATTAACGGATGTTCGGTATTCGACTTCGACCAATCAACTGTGGGTACAGTTTGGAGATGGCGTTTCGGGATTTGTTGATTGGGAGCAGTTAGGGCTCAAGAGTAAAGTAGCCGACTTATTGCTTGAAACCTCAACTGTTGGCGACATAGGTGAATCTGTTGAGATTGTCCAACGGGACGGCAAGCTTCTTGAAATAGACGCAGATGTAATCAGGGCGATAATAGACAAGGGTCTTGCAGCGTTGATTGCCACTGATGCAAAGAAATCCGATCAAAAGGTGGGGGAAGGAGTCCGTTGGGCTAGAGAAACAGCGAAACTGAGCCAAAAGGAGCTGAGTAAGATAACTGGTATTGACCAAGCGATCATTTCGAAGTTGGAACGAGGCTCGCACCAACCGCGTTTCGACACTTTGGAGCGGATCTCAAAAGGTTTAGGCATATCTTTGACGGAATTATTGATGCCTCGTCATAAAGCGGACAGCTAGGGGACTTTCCGAAACTATGGTATCAGGCCCTGAAGTGCAACATTTACGCTGCAGGCCTATTTGTTCGGGAACGATCCTTGCTTGGTTCGCGGCCTTTCACAAGGAGAGTGTTTGATTGCAGGGTCTGACCCGCCGTGAAGCGCCAGACCAGAGGGTTGGCAATGAAAAAGAGACGGAGTAAACCCGCAAATCCTAGGAAGCCTCAGAATGGCCACAACTAAGACGTAACAACAAATAGAAGCAGCCAGGCGCCATCAAGGCAGGCTCGCTTGATTCCTGCATCGGATCAAGACGGAGGACGAAGGAGCATGGGAAAATACCAAGAAATAACGAAGAACATTCCTTGGGATTACTTGGGTAAAGAAACGACTGCCTCGGTTCTCGGCAAAAGCATAGTCCCAGTGGGCATATTCTCTTTCCAGCCCAAGCCCGTTGGAAATGGGGAAATGCCCGCGATATCCATAAATGAAAAAGGCGCCGAGAAGTACCTAATGAATATTGTGGGTACCGCGATCCAAGCTGGCAACGGCAAACTGGTCACGTGCGGACATGTGGTTGAAGCCATCCTCGACCAAAATGCTAAGGGATATATTCTCTCTAGGATTATACGAGATGGAACCATAGTCTATGTGCCGTATCCTATAGTAAAAGCCTTGAGATACGTTGATCCAAGGACCGATGCGGTTAATAGTGAAGTTGACCTTTCAGTGCTACTTGTTCCTGCCAAGAGCACTGAGCGCGTGCCCTATGAAACCCCGAATGTCTCTTGGGGAGATTCTAGTGAATTGGGGACCGGTGATAGCATACTTGTCTGTGGGTACCCGCACGGTACGGAAATGTTCAAGTTTACGCAATCAAACAGAGGAATAATACAGCCGACATTCTATCAGGGCGTGATAAGTGCAATTCTGCCCGCCACAAAGCCCCTTGAGACAAGAGTCATTCAAGTGAGTATACCGAGCGCAGGTGGCATGAGTGGTGGCGCCGTGTTTGACCCGGAAACCGGGAGAGTCGTGGGCATGATTACTTCATGCGTTCATATGAACGGCATCCCTCAACCTATGTCCTATGCATTACCAAGCGAAATAATTGCGCCGTATGTTGAGGTGATCACGTTCAAGACAGAATAAGAGTTGCAGCTTTGGGGAGCCATTTCAGCGTCTTCTGTTTCTTCGCGGTGACGGAACTGGAAACCACGCTGAAGAATCTCACCATACGTTTAGCAATCTCCGGGCAGGCTATAGGCCTTGCCGTAGAGAGGGGGAGGCAGATTGCAGAGAAGAAGGGATTGAAGCTTACCAAATGGGTTTCTTACTTTCTTGCGAATGTCGCCTTTGCCCCTCTTGTTTGGTGCTTGATACACACCTCTTAATGTCATTGCGTTTCTGAGTTCAACCATCAATTATCATTTGAAGGGCTGAAAAGGGGGCAGGGGAGGGACGTTCGTTAATATGTGATTCCTGAGAAGCAACTCCTCAGCAACCACTTGTATTGTACTATGTTATAAATACTGCTATAATAACACATGTATAGAAAGACA
>LVAA01000193.1 GCA_001603955.1 Syntrophobacterales bacterium Delta_02
GTGTAGATAGTATGTGACATGAACATTTTAACGAATTAAAAATATAAGATTATGGATAGGATTTTTAAATATATAACGACAAGGGCCTTTTGGATAGGTGTCATGGTGATGCTTTTTGTAGGTTCGGTTTCTGCCCAAGGGGATGCGGTAGCTGACAGTGTGGCGGAAAAAGCAGATACGATGGTGACAGCGGCAGACACGGCCATGGTTGCCGTGGCGGAGACAGTCGCAGCGACAGAAGAGAGTAGTAGCCCAATCAACTCATTGGATACGGTCTGGGTTTTATTGGCTGCCATGTTGGTGTTCTGGATGCAACCGGGCTTCGCCTTGGTTGAGGCTGGTTTCACGAGGACAAAGAATACTGCCAATATTTTGATGAAGAACTTCATTGACTTCATTCTTGGAACGTTGTTGTTCTGGTTCATCGGTTTCGGTATCATGTTCGGCGTGGGTGATTTTATGGGAATGCCAAACTTCTTCTCACTTGACTTTTATGGAGATACGAATGTTCCAAAAGAGGGATTCTTGATTTTCCAAACAGTGTTCTGTGCCACTGCGGCGACAATTGTCTCTGGTGCTATGGCAGAACGTACTAAGTTCTCCATGTATATTGTTTACTCTTTGTTCATTACTGGATTGGTTTATCCTATCTCCGGACATTGGACTTGGGGAGGTGGCTGGTTGAGCGAACTTGGATTCCATGATTTTGCTGGATCTACAATCGTTCACTCTGTTGGTGGCTGGATTGCCTTAGTTGGTGCCGCGATACTTGGCCCTCGTGTTGGTAAGTATGGCAAAGATGGCAAGTCTAGAGCAATTCCTGGACATAACTTGACAATTGCGGCGTTGGGTGTGTTTATCCTTTGGTTAGGATGGTTCGGCTTCAACCCAGGATCTCAATTGGCTGCGGATGGTGCGGAGAATGCAATTGCAATTTCTCATGTGTTTCTTACTACAAACATAGCTGCTGTCGCTGGTGGTTTTGCCGCTGTGTTCGTCTCTTGGATCAAATACGGAAAACCATCTTTGTCTTTGACTTTGAATGGAATATTGGCCGGATTGGTTGGTATCACAGCGGGTTGTGACGTGGTTGGCGCAGGTGGCGCGGCTTTAATCGGTCTTATATGCGGTACGGTGATGATATTCTCTGTCGAATTTATCGACAAGGTGCTGAAAATTGACGATCCGGTTGGTGCTTCTTCCGTACACGGTGTATGTGGTTGCCTCGGTACTTTATTGACAGGTGTATTTGCGATAGATGGTGGCCTCCTTTATGGTGGCGGATTCTCGATGTTGGGAGTCCAAGCTTTAGGCGCTTTGACAATCGGTGTTTGGGCCGCTGCTTGTGGATTCATCATCTTTAAAGTGGTAGACAAGGTTCACGGATTGAGAGTCCCTGCCCGTATTGAGGAAGAGGGATTGGATGTCTACGAACATGGAGAGAGCGCATACAACTGATTTTTGGAAGAATTCATTCTTCGGTTTTTAATATTAATATCTAATTTCGTTATCATTCGCAGGGGACATCTTTTAGGTGTCTCCTGTTTTTATTTAGAGGGTGGAGCCGGATGGAAAAGGTGTG
>LVAA01000047.1 GCA_001603955.1 Syntrophobacterales bacterium Delta_02
CGAAGGCGACTTCCGCGGCGTAACGACAGGCAACTCCTACGGTGGATTCCAGCTCAGGCACGCTTGGATGAAGATGAACTGGCAGTCAGCGGAATTGATGATGGGCCAGAACTGGCAGCAGTGGGGCATGCCCTATTACGTGCCCGCGGTCGGTATCACTGATTTCTCCCAGTTCCTCAAGGGCATCAGGACTCCCCAGATCGCCTTCCGGTATTTCTTCACGAAGGAATTCAACGCGATGTTCGGTCTCACGAGCGCTACGGAGTGGTCAGGTGCCACCAACGCAACTGGCACCGCAGTCCGTCAGTACAACGACGGCTACGCCAGAAGCAACTGGCCGGGGGTCCAGGGCGAGATCGCATACTTTACCGACCGTTGCGGCAAGATCGGTCCCCAGAACCTGAAGTTGGCCCTCGGCGGGTACTACGGCAGGGAGAAGGAGGCCTATCCGGACCCTGCCAATGCGGCGGCGTATAAGGATAAGACGATCGACGCCTGGGTGACCGCCTTCAGGTACTCCATACCGATCGTTCCCGAGAAACAGGGCAACAAGGCAATGTCCGTCCTCCTCGGCGGTAACTTCTTCCTGGGTCAGAATGTGGCCGGCAACAACTGGATGGCTCCGGGTCAGTCATTCGGGGCATACTTCAGAAATGCAGTTACCTACGATCTCGCGGCTCCGACCCTGTTCGGCCTTTACTCGAGCCTGTCATGGTGGATGACCAACAACCTCTCCCTGAACGGTATGTACGGCTACCTGAAATACAACTACAGCGATTATGCACGTAATGGCCTTCCCAACAACACGAACATGGCACAGGAATACGCCGTCAGCCTTCTGTGGGATGCGAATCAGGCCATCAGGTTCGGCCTCCAGTGGATGAGGACCTTCACGGGCTACAACGCTTACGCCCAGGGTACCGGTAGGGGTGCAGGCAATGCGGATCGCACCGGCACGATCGATGCCTACAGGTTCGGCGCCTGGTACTTCTTCTAAGAAAAACAAAAAGGGGCCCTCGGGCCCCTTTTTTGCTTGAACCGCTTCAGCCGCTCGGAGGAACAAAACTATAAGGGAACGTTCAAGGAGTGAGCATTCCGCTCTTTCCTTCAACGCTCAAGCTGTTCAAGCGGTTCAAGCTATTCAAGCCATCTACTTCCCGGGTGGTTCTGCCCACTCTCCGTCGTCCCTGTACGGGATGATGGTC
Organism: Syntrophobacterales bacterium Delta_02; assembly: GCA_001603955.1. GTDB lineage: Bacteria > Desulfobacterota > Syntrophorhabdia > Syntrophorhabdales > Syntrophorhabdaceae > Delta-02. The sequence continues at coordinate 1,206 of LVAA01000047.1, forward strand.
TTCATGATCTCTTTTTTTCTCTCGTTGAAGCGTTCCTTCATGCCCCGCAGCCATTCCCGGTGAAGGAGCATGTGCTCGGGAGGACCGAGGATGCCGCCCTCCTTCCCTTTGACGAAACGGCCTTGCGGCCCCATGGTGAAAGAACCGTGACAGACGGTGCAGACAAAGCCTTTCGGGACGATGCGGATTATCTCGCAGCCGCAGAAGGGGCATCCCCCTGCCCTTTTTCGCTTCCCCGGTGAGAAGAGCGCCTTTCCCAGATGCACGGCCCGGGCGGCGTTGGCCTTGTTCATAAGCGCCTCTCCGGGCAGCGCCGCCTTGATGGAAAGGCTTGCCTTGACGGACAGCCCGAGAAAGGCCGCAAAGGTTTCGAGCATCTGGGGCGCCGCCCCGATCCGCCCCGGCATTCCGTAAAAATCGAGAAGGACCGCCGGTTTGCCGTGGGTCTTCCCGAGGATGTCGAAGAAGAGGAAACCCCTGTCGAGAATAGCCTTGATGCTCGCGTTCGCGCCGAGGTAATAGACCGGGGAGGCAATGATGAAGGCATCGGCGTTCGAGATCTCGCCCAAGAGGAAGGCCATATCGTCCTCGACGGGACACTTTTTGCCCACGACACATCCGTAACAGGCCCGACACCTTCCTATCTTCAACGATGTGAGCCTGATGAGTCTCAGTCTGTGCCCTTCCGGGATGTTCCGGGACACCTCCTTCGCGAAGGTCTCGCAATTGCCGAGGGTCCTCGGTGAAGCGATGAGCGCAAGAACTGTCGGTGTTTTGCTATCCATAGCCTTTGGGCCCTCCATGCAACCCGTATCGTTCTTATTGCACACCAGGGTGTCAAAAGCAAGGAAGAAAGGAGGGAACAGGGGGTGGAAAGCAGGGGCAAACATGATCTTCCGTGCCCTGAAAGTACAAAGGTTTTTCCTGTCTTTTGCCTGTTCCTTTAACCCTGAGACCTGAATGCTGACCCTTAATGCCTGACAATATTGAAAATTACGGCCTTCTTATGGTACACTGTGACCTATGTCAAAAAGCACCGGACAAGGACCAACAAACAAGAGCATCATCACCGTGCTGGTGATCATATTGCTCGGCCTCTTCATCTTCCAGATCTACAATAAACCGAAGAAGAACCTGGAAAGCATAGCTTTCAGCGATTTCTCGGAGGCCGTGCGCGCCGACAAGGTCGCGTCCGTCCTGATACAGGGAAAAAACATCACGGGGACATACAAGGACGGAAAAGAGTTCAAGACCTTTGCGCCCGAGGACCCGGATCTCGTGAAAATGCTCCGGGAGAGGAATGTAAAGATCACCGCCAAACCCGACGAGGAATCGGGATTGTGGCAATCCATTTTCATATCCTGGTTTCCCATGCTTCTGCTGATCGGCGTCTGGATCTTCTTCATGCGCCAGATGCAATCGGGAGGCGGCAAGGCCATGGCCTTCGGCAAGAGCAAGGCACGGCTCTTCACCGGCCGCGAGAACAGGGTGACCTTTCACGACGTGGCCGGGATAGATGAAGCGAAGGAAGAGCTCCAGGAGGTCATCGACTTCCTCGTGGACCCGAAGAAATTCACGAAGCTTGGCGGACGCATCCCCAAGGGGGTCCTTCTCGTGGGACCTCCGGGCACCGGCAAGACACTCCTTGCCCGCGCCATAGCGGGTGAAGCCAATGTGCCCTTCTTCACCATAAGCGGGTCCGATTTCGTCGAAATGTTCGTCGGCGTCGGGGCCTCGCGTGTTCGCGACCTCTTTAACCAGGCGAAAAAGAACGCCCCCTGCATCATTTTCATCGACGAGATCGACGCCGTGGGGAGACACCGCGGGGCGGGCCTCGGCGGCGGCCACGACGAGCGGGAACAGACACTGAACCAGCTCCTCGTGGAGATGGACGGTTTCGAATCCAACGAGGGTGTTATCGTCATGTCCGCCACGAACAGGCCCGACGTACTCGATCCGGCCCTGCTTCGGCCCGGCCGTTTCGACAGGCAGATCGTCGTCTCCACACCCGATGTCAAGGGCAGGGAGGAGATCCTCAAGGTCCACACACGCAAGACCCTGATAGATGAGAACGTCGATCTCTCCATCATCGCGCGGGGGACACCAGGGTTCTCCGGGGCCGATCTGGCCAACCTCGTCAACGAGGCTGCCCTCATAGCAGCGCGGCGAGACAAGAAGGCCGTCGAAATGGACGACTTCGAGCATGCCAAGGACAAGGTCCTCATGGGGGTCGAGAGGCGCAGCATGATAATCCCCTACGAGGAAAGAAAACTCACGGCCTATCACGAGGCAGGCCACACCCTCGTGGCAAAGATGATCCCCGGCACCGACCCCATACACAAGGTCACGATCATCCCCAGGGGCAGGGCGCTGGGGCTTACACAGCAGTTGCCCATAGACGAGCGCCACACCTATTCCAGGGATTATCTTCTCAACAGCATCTCGATCCTCCTCGGAGGGCGCGTCGCGGAGGAACTCGTCATCGGTCAGCTCACAACGGGGTCAGGCAACGATATCGAACGCGCCACCCAGATCGCACGGAAGATGGTCTGCGAATGGGGCATGAGCGACAAGCTGGGGCCCCTCAACTACGGCAAGAACGAAGAGCACATATTCCTGGGCAAGGAGATCGCCCGCCACCGGGATTTCAGCGAACAGACCGCCCAGGGCATCGATGAAGAGCTGAAGGAACTTGTCGGCAGGTGCTACTCACAGGCCAAAGACATCATTTCCAAACACATCAGCTCCCTTCACGCCCTGGCAAAGGCACTTCTCGAAAAGGAAGTCCTCGACGGTCTGGAGATCGATGCTATCATCAGGGATACCGATGGCGTGGGCGTTCCAGTGTAAGACAACCCCCGTCATCATGGGGATCCTCAACGTCACCCCTGACTCGTTTTCCGACGGGGGGAGATACCGAAGCGTGGAGGAGGCCGTCGACCACGCCCGGCTGATGATCGAGGAAGGCGCCGACATCATCGACGTCGGCGGAGAATCGACCCGGCCCTATTCAGAACCTGTAGCCGAAAAAGAAGAGCTCCATCGGGTAATACCTGTTATAGAGAGGCTTCACGAGATACCCGGCGCGTTCATATCCGTGGATACGTACAAGGCGAGCGTCGCCCGGGAAGCTCTCAAGGCGGGAGCCGATATGGTCAACGACATCAGCGGTCTCACTTACGACAACGCCATGGCCGGGGTCATCGCGGAGAATGACGCCTACACGGTCATCATGCACATCAAGGGCACGCCGCGGAACATGCAGGAGAACCCCCGCTACGATGACGTCATCGGCGAGATCAGGGAGTTCCTCCATGAACGCGTCGAATATGCCGTGCTGAGCGGTGTGGACAGGGAGAAGATCGTCGTCGACCCGGGTATCGGTTTCGGAAAACGGGTGGAGGACAACCTGCGCATCCTCAAGATGCTCGACGCCTTCAAGGAACTGGGCAGGCCCGTCCTCGTCGGCACTTCGATGAAGTCCTTCATAGGGAAGATCACGGACATGCCCCTTGAAGAGAGGGTGGAGGGAACTCTGGCGAGCCTCGCCGTCGCGATCATGAACGGGGCGGATGTGCTGAGGGTCCATGACGTGAGACGCGCAAGAAAGGTCCTCAAGATCGTGAAGGCGGTAATGGAAGCATGATACCCAACGTCAGATGGCAGGACATCGTCGATATCATCGTCGTCGCCTTCATCATCTACCGGATCTTCGTCGTCATAAAGGGGACGCGGGCAATACAGCTCCTTCTCGGCCTCGTCATCGTCATGTTCGCTTTCGCCATCGCGAAGAGGCTGGAGCTCTTCACCTTGAGCTGGATATTCAACAGCTTCATAGGCTCCATCGTGTTCGTCGTCATCGTCATATTCCAGGACGACTTGAGGAGGCTTCTTCTGGCCCTCGGAAGGAACCCCTTCTTCCGGAAGATCAGCTACGTGAAGGAGACCCTCTTCCTCGATGAGCTCATGAACGCCTGCCTCGTCATGAAGAAACGCACCATGGGCGCCCTCATTGTCATCGAGCAGGAGGTCGGACTGGAGGAGTTCATGGAAGCAGGGGTACGCTTCGACGCCGAAGTCAACGCCGAACTCGTTGTCAGCATCTTTCAGTTCGCCTCGCCGCTGCACGACGGAGCCCTGATAATCCGCGAAGGAAGGATCGTCTCGGCAGGCTGCGTGCTCCCCCTGACGACGGCCGACGAGATCGACAAGAGCCTGGGCACCCGTCACCGGGCCGCCATAGGCATCACCGAGGTCACTGACGCCGTCTCCATCGTCGTCTCCGAGGAGAGAGGCGTGATATCCTACGCACAACACGGGCAGATCCACGGGAATATCAGCACCGACGAGCTCAGGCGTGTCCTCAAGGAGGTCTTGAGCTGAAAAAGGGACCGAAACAGCCATGATGAAGACCCTCTTCGAAAGATACGTGATCAAGGACTGGAAGCTGAAGCTTCTTTCCCTGGTCCTCGCGGTCATGCTCTGGTACACGGTATTCCAGATCGGGGAACCGAAGAAGGACATAACCGTTCCCCTCACCGTCTCCAATCTCGCGAAGAGCATGGTGATAATGAAAATGGACCCGGAGAGGGTCATCGTCACCGTGAGCGGGCGCGTCTCGATGCTCAAGGACATCAAGGAGCATGACGTAACGGCCGTCCTCAACATGAACGGCGCGAAGGAGGGCACGGTGGTCTTCGAGATGTCGAGGACCAGCGTGGCGGTGCCGAAGGGGATTGACATCGTGGAGGTGCGGCCGGGAACGGTCAGGGTGACCCTCGACAGGATCGTGGAGAAGAACCTCAGGGTAACCCCCGTGCTGGACAAGAAGTGGACCGGTCGTTACGAGGTCACCAACACGAGTCCGCGATACGTCGTTGCGGAGGGCCCGAGAAAGACCCTGGAAAAGGTGGCCGTCATCGAAACGCTTCCGGCAAACGGCGACCTGCACCGCAATGAGGAGGTTGTCAATGTCGGATTCAATGTTGAGGAACTGCCCCGGGTCAAGATACGGCCCGATTCGGCACGATTGACGCTGAGACGCCATTCCGGCAGGGAGACCTCCGGGGACGGGACCGGCGTCTTCATCGAACGATAATGCCTCGAGCCCGAGGACGACAGGGACGGGGCCGCTCAAATACAGCTTTCGGAGGAACGAAGATGCCTGAGCTCATGGTAAACATCGATCACGTGGCCACGTTGCGGGAAGCACGGGGCATCCATTATCCCGACCCGGTTTACGCAGCGGGTATCGCCGAGATGGCGGGGGCCTCGGGGATCATCATACACCTTCGCGAAGACCGCAGGCACATCAAGGACCGCGACCTCAGGATCCTTCGTGACGTGGTCCGCACGAAGCTCAATCTCGAAATGGCGGCAACACCGGAAATGACGAAGATAGCCGCCTCCACGAAACCCGACATGATCACCCTCGTTCCCGAGAAACGCCAGGAACTCACAACCGAGGGCGGCCTCGATGTCATCAAGTTCGCCGCGAAGATCGAAAAGGTGATAGCCGCGGTGAAGAAGCGGGGCATAGCCGTCAGTCTCTTCATAGACCCCGTGGAGCCGCAGATCAGGGCATCAGCCGGGATCGGCGCCGACATGATCGAGATCCATACCGGTTCCTATGCCGAGGCTCGCACCTCCACGATGAGGAAGAGGGAACTCGCCAAGGTCATCAGGGCAGCGCTCCTCGGCAAAGAACTGGGTCTCGGCGTCAATGCCGGTCACGGCCTCCACTACCATAACGTGCGGGACATCGCCGTGATCCCCCAGATAGACGAACTGTCGATCGGTCACAGCATAATAGCCCGCGCCATCTTCGTAGGCCTCGACAGGGCAATAAGAGACATGATAGAGGTGATAAAGACAGGAACCAGTGGACAGTAGAAGACACCTTATTTTGTCCTATATGTCCTAAGCGTCCTATAAGACCTATATGTCCTATAGGTCCTATACCTCCTATAGGTCCTATAAAAACCTGTCACGAGAACCACGGCCCATAGGACAAATAGGAAAATAGGACCTATTGGACCAATAAGACCTATAGGACGCTTAGGACATATAGGACATTCTGGAGGAAAAGTATTTCTGGTTATGGTTGGAATAGATATTGTTGATATAGCGCGGATAGGCGGGGTGCTCGAGAGGTATGGCGAGCGCTTTCTTGAGAAAGTGTTTGCGCCTTCGGAGATCGCCCGTGCGCGGGAGACGAAACGCCTGCAGGAATACCTTGCCGGCAGGTTCGCCGCCAAGGAGGCCTTCATGAAAGCACGGGGCGGGCGGCTTCCCTGGCAGGATATCGAGGTGCTCAGCGACCAGGGCAGGCCTTTTATCGTCTGCCGGGGAAAGCGCTATGACGAGGTCAGCATCTCCCACGAAAGATCCTACGCGGTATCCGTCGTGATCTGCAGTGATTGAGAAAAGGGGGCACAACACATGAAGGTCCTTTCACCGAAGAGGATGGCACGTTATGACGAGTATGCTATCAAGACCTGGGGCATACCCTCGGCGGTGCTCATGGAGAACGCCGGAAGGAATACGTACCGGCTCATGAAGGAACGCTATCTTGCCGGCGGAGAATCCATTGCCGTCGTTTGCGGTCGCGGCAACAACGGCGGCGACGGGTTCGTCATCGCCCGCTACGCCCTGATCGACGGCTTCCGGGTACGCGTCTGGCTCATCGGGAAGAGGTCGGACCTGAAAGGTGACGCCGCGCTCAACATGGGGCTCTTCGAATCTCTCTCGGGAGAGGTCATCGAATGCACGGAAAGACCGAGGTCGGTCAGGGCCGGCGTAAGGGAGGTCGACCTCATCGTTGACGCCATCTTCGGCACGGGCCTTTCAAAACCCGTGGCAGGAATGGAGAAGACGGTCATCGATGAGATCAACGCCTCGGGCAAACCCGTTATCGCCGTCGACATCCCCTCCGGCATCGACGGGGCCACGGGCAAAGCCCTGGGGAGCGCCGTTCACGCGCTTCACACCTTCACCTACGCCTACCCGAAGCTCGGCCAGATCTTGAGTCCCGGTGCCGACCACTGCGGCAGTCTCACCGTCATCGACATATCCATCCCCTCCTTCATCGAGAAGGAGGTCGGCTTTGACGGGGAGATAACCGACGGCGACACGATACGGAGCTTTCTCAGGAAGCGTCTCCCCTGGTCGCACAAGGGGAGCTTCGGCCACGCCGTCGTCGTGGCCGGGTCCCCGGGGAAGACAGGGGCCGCGCACATGGCATCGCTGGCGGCCCTCAAGATCGGCGCAGGGCTTGTCACGCTCGTCATCCCCGAGACATTGAACACCATACTGGAGACAAAGACAACGGAGGTCATGACGTATCCCGTCGCGGATGACGGCAGGGGTTTCTTCATCCCCGGCTCCTTTGACGAGATAGCCGCATTCGTGGAAGACAAGGACGTGGTCATCATGGGCCCCGGTCTTTCCCAAAACGAAGGGGTCATGGAACTCACGCGAAGGATATACCGGGAGATCGACAAACCCTTCGTCATAGACGCCGATGGCATCAACGCGTTCCGGGGACACACGCGGCTCCTGAAAAAAAGAGGAGTGGAAACCGTCCTGACGCCTCATCCGGGCGAGCTGGCCCGCCTCATCGACAAGACCCCGAAAGAGGTGAACGACGACCGGATGGGCGCGGCCCTCACCTGTGCCCGCGCATGGGGTGTGAACATCCTCCTCAAGGGGGCGGCCAGCGTGCTCGCCACACCCGAGGGCCGGATGTTCATCAACCCCACGGGAAACCCCTCCCTCGCGAAAGGGGGAAGCGGCGACATCCTGACGGGCTTTATCGGCGGTCTTGTCTCCCAGGGCTACAGCCTGACACAGGGCACCCTCCTCGGGGCTTACCTTCACGGGTACATGGCTGACACCTGGGTCGAGGACCATTCCGACATGGACCTTCTCGCCCTTGACCTCGTGACGGGCTTGGGCGACGCGATCGAGGAGATCCGTAATGGGACGGACAGAGTATATATCGAAAGATCCCTCTGAAACGATAGACATCGGCGAAAGGATAGGCCGCTCGGCCGCGGCCGGCGAGGTCTACGCGATCTACGGTGACCTCGGAGCGGGAAAGACCCAGCTCGTCAAAGGCATGGCGCGGGGTCTTGGCGTGCCGGACTGGGAATACGTGGTGAGCCCTTCCTTTACGCTCATGAACGTATACGAAGGCGCGATGACGCTCTGCCACGTGGACCTCTATCGCCTTGAAGAGACAGACCTCACCGACCTCAACATCGAAGATTTCCTCGCCGGCGGGATCGTCGCCGTCGAGTGGGCGGAAAGGTCCCGCTGGTGGGAGGGAGTGATAGAGGTCCGCATAGAAATTAGTGGAGAAATGGAACGAAAAATTGTTATTATCAAGCAGGAAAAACCGGGGTGAGAGGCGCCTGAAGCCTGGCTCCAATGACCCGTAATTCCTGACGTTAACACGTTCATTCTAGACCTGGAGGATACAATGCTCGTTGTTCAGAAATATGGTGGCACGTCGGTCAGGGACGTGCAGAGGATACAAAATGTGGCAAAGCGCGCCATCGAATACAAGGGGCGCGGCATGGACGTCATCGTGGTTGTCTCCGCCATGTCCGGCGAGACGGACAGGCTTCTCAACCTGGCCCACGAAATAGCAAAATTCCCCGACGATCGGGAAGTGGACGTGCTCATCTCCACGGGGGAACAGGTCACATCCGCCCTTCTCGCGATCACCCTCAGGGAGATGGGCCACAAGGCCGTATCGCTCCTCGCGGACCAGATAAGGATCATCAGCGACTCGAGCTACGGGACCGCCCGCATCGCCAGCATCGAGGATGCGAAGATCCGAAGCGAGCTCAAGGAAGGCAACATCATCATCGTGCCCGGGTTCCAGGGCGTCGATGACGGGGGGAACATCACCACCCTGGGAAGGGGCGGTTCGGATACGACCGCCGTTGCCCTTGCGGCGGCCCTCAAGGCCGATCTGTGCGAGATCTACACCGACGTGGACGGCGTCTACACCACAGACCCGAACATCTGTGAAAAGGCGAGACGCCTTGACAAGATATCCTACGACGAGATGCTCGAAATGGCATCTCTGGGGGCGAAGGTCCTGCAGATACGGTCCGTCGAACTCGCACAGAAGTACAACGTCCCCATCCTCGTCAAGTCATCGCTCGTCGAGGGAAAAGGAACACTTGTCTGCAAGGAGGACATGATCATGATGGAAAAAGTCGTCATTTCCGGTATCACTTACAACAAGAACGAATCGAAGATAACCATCAACAAGGTGCCCGACAAACCGGGTATCGCGTCGAAGATATTCAGCGCCCTGAGCGCGGCCAACATCGTCGTCGACATGATCGTCCAGAATGTCAGCCACGAGAACTGCAACGACATCACCTTCACGGTGGTGAAGGCCGACGGGAAGAAGGCCTTCAAGATCACCGAGGAGATAGGGACTGAGATAGGGGCGAAGGTCGCCATGGACGAGGATATGGCCAAGGTCTCCATCGTTGGGCTGGGCATGCGCTCCCATTCCGGTGTCGCGTCCAAGATGTTCACACTCCTTGCCGACGAAGGGATCAACATAGAGCTCATATCCACGTCGGAGATCAAGATATCCTGCGTTATCGAGAGCAAGTACGGCGAACTGGCGGTACGGGCGCTCCACAAGGGGTTCGAGCTTGACGCCGAGGACATCACGGAGGAGAGTTGAGGGTCGACTTTTACGATACCACCCTCAGGGACGGGGCCCAGTCGGAGGACATCGCCTTCAGCCTCACCGATAAACTGAGGATAACGGAAAAGCTCGACGAGTTCGGCATCCATTACATCGAAGGGGGCTGGCCGGGCTCAAACCCGAAGGACCTGCAATACTTCAAGGAGGTGAAGAAGCTCTCACTCAGGAACACCCGCATCGTGGCCTTTTCAAGCACGGTAAAGGCGAATGCCCGCCCCGGCACGGACCCTGTCATGAAGGCGCTTCTCGACGCGGGGACCGAGGCGGTGGCCATCGTGGGAAAGGCCTGGGACCTGCACGTGAGGGATGCCCTCAGGGTCAGCCTCGATACAAACCTCAAGATGATAGGAACCACCATCGCCCATCTCAAGAAGCTGGGCAAGACCGTCTTCTTCGACGCGGAACATTTCTATGATGGTTACAAACACAACAGCGAGTACGCCCTCAAGGTGGTCCGCACCGCCCGGGACACCGGGGCCGACGTCATCGTCCTGTGCGACACCAACGGCGGCGCCATGCCCTTCGAGATCTTCGACGTCACCCGGGTCGTGGGAAAGGACATAAAAACAAAGCTGGGTATCCACACCCACAACGATACGGAGCTCGGCGTCGCCAATTCGCTGATGGCGGTGAAGGCGGGATGCACCCTCGTGCAGGGCACCATCAACGGCTACGGTGAGCGCTGCGGGAACGCCAACCTCTGTTCCATCATCCCCAATGTCATCCTCAAGATGGGACACACCGGCATCGACAGGGAAAGGATCGCCCGCCTGAGGGAACTGAGCCTTTTCGTCGACGAGATGGCCAATTTCATACCCGACAAGCACAGGCCCTACGTGGGGGAAAGCGCTTTCGCCCACAAGGGCGGCATACACGTCAGTGCCATCAGGAAGAACCCCGAGACCTACGAACATATCCGGCCGGAGCTGGTCGGCAATTCCCAGCGTGTCCTCATCTCGGACCTCTCCGGCGAGAGCAGCATCCGCTACAAGGCGAAGGAGTTCAACATCGACATCGACAGGGACCCGAAGGTGGTCAAGGATGTCCTCAAGAGGATAAAGGACCTGGAGATGGGCGGATACCAGTTCGAGGGGGCTGAAGGCTCGCTGGAGCTCCTCATCAAGAAGAAGCTGGGCATTCACAGGTCCTACTTCGAGCTCATCGGTTTTCGGATCATCGTCGAAAAGAAGGAGACCTCCCAACCCGTGACGGAGGCGACGATCCTCGTCAGGGTCGGCGACCGCGTCGAGCACACGGCGGCGCTCGGCAAGGGCCCCGTCAATGCCCTCGACAACGCGCTGAGAAAAGCCCTGCACAAGTTCTATCCCGAACTGAGGAAGATGGACCTCGTCGACTACAAGGTGAGGGTCCTTTCCACGCGGGAGGGTACCGGCGCTCCCACCCGGGTCCTCATCGAAAGCTCGGACGGCAAACACACCTGGGGAACGGTGGGCGTGTCGGAGAACATCATCGAGGCGAGCTGGCGGGCGCTCGTCGACTCCATCGACTATAAGCTTCTCATTGAAGAGGAAAAGAAGCCGTGAGAAAACTCGTCAATGTCACCGAGGCAACGAAGGAACTCAACATCCTGAGGTCGAAAAGGAACTACGAGAGACCCTTTGAGGTGGTCGGCACCTACCGGCTCATCGACGACGGCCAGAGACCGGAGGCGACGGTAATTATCAAAACGCGGGAGAGGGAAACGCACGAGGCATCCACCGGGGTGGGCCCCGTCGACGCCCTCGCCAACGTCCTCAAGAAATCCCTTTCGACGATCTTCCCCGTGATCCAGGAAGTGAAGCTCGTCGACTTCTCTTCCCGCATCCACGACTCCCGGTCGGGGACATCGGCGAACGTTGAAGTGAACATAATCTTTTCAGACGGCGAGACCATCTGGAGCGTCGTCGCCATATCGGAGAATATCAATATGGCCTCCTTCGTGGCCCTTATCGACGGGTTTGAATACGCCATCCTTGCAAAGAAAGCGAAACGCTCACGAGGGAACTGAGAACAGGGAAGGTCCACCGACACCGGGGGCAACGGACCGCGAGGACATGCCTGTGAACCAGGAAGAGAAACATACAGCAGCCGAGGGACAAGAGCCCCGTCATACAGAAGCTGGGGAATCGGAAAGGTCCCTCAAGGCCATCCTTTCGGCATCTCCCATAGGAACCTGCCGCGTACGCGGCGGCGTCTTCGAATGGGTGAACGACGCCATGTGCCGCATGACAGGTTATTCGATGGAGGCGCTCCAGGGAAAAGACATGGAGCTCCTCTTCGAGAGGAAGGATGAATGCCTCCGGGCGGCGGATGCCCTGCACGGCGCGGGCTATGTCGAAACGACGCTGAGAAGAAAGGACGGTGCCATGATCGACGTCCTCGCCCAGGCCGCATCCGTCGACGACGCGTCGAAGATCATCACAGTGACGGACATAACATACCGCACCCGGTCCGAACGCGAGCAGGCCAAGATCGGCAAGCTTGAATCCCTGGGCGTGCTCGCGGGCGGTATCGCTCATGACTTCAACAACATCCTTACCATGATCCTCGGCAACATAACCCTGGGGAAAATGTACATGGACATGGACATGGAAAAGGCGAAGGAGAAGCTCAACCTCGCCGAGCAGTCCATCGCGCGGGCGAAGGAACTCACCCAGCAGCTCCTCACCTTTTCCCGAGGGGGCGCACCTATCACGAAGGTCGCGTCGATAGCCGATCACCTCAGGGAAACGGCCGTGTTCACCCTGACGGGCACGGGTGTGACCTGCAGGTTCGATATCGCCGACGACCTTTTTCCCGTCGCCATCGACGAGGGCCAGATAAACCAGGCCATCGGCCACATTGTCATGAACGCCCACCAGGCAATGCCCCAGGGCGGCACGATACTCATCGGTGCCCGGAACGTGACGATCGAGAATGCCGACGTCAACCTCCCGGTCGGCAGGTACGTCCACATAAACATCACCGACAACGGCATCGGCATCCCCGAGGAACATTTGGACCGCGTCTTCGACCCTTATTTCACCACCAAGCAGAAGGGCAGCGGCCTCGGGCTTGCCATCTGTTATTCCATCATCAAGAACCATCACGGGAGCATAACCGTCGAGTCGACACTCGGCGTGGGAAGCACCTTCCACATATATCTACCTGTGCACGACGCACCATCTCTGGGGGAAAGGAGAAACAAAGAGGACATGACCAAGGTGATCGGCGGAAACGTACTCGTCATGGATGATGAGGAAGCAATACTGGAGATCGTCGGCGACATCCTTGCCTATCACGGCTTCACGGTGGATTTCGCCCGGGACGGCGAGGAAGCGCTTTGCCTCTACCAGGAAAGACGGTACGATGCGGTGATACTCGACCTGACCGTGCCCGGCGGAATGGGGGGACGGGAGGCAATGAAGGAGCTCCTCAGGATAGACCCCGCGGTGCGTGCCATCGTATCGAGCGGCTACTCCAACGATCCCATCATGTCCGATTACAGTCAATACGGGTTCAAGAACGTCATCGCGAAACCCTACGATCTCGAGGAGCTGGGCGAGGTCCTCAGGTCAGTGATAGGGGAAAACTAGGGGAAAGACGGCTTGAGCCGCTTGAACCGCTTGAACGTTAAGAAAAACAAAGATCCCGCATTCCCCGGAGTATTCTTGAGGAATTGAGGATATTCGCGGTATCGGTACCGGGGGCTTGCTATCTTCTTAGATGTTCTTGTTCTTTCATCAGCTGTGACAGGGAGAGAAGGAAGTCGCGGATGTCTTTCTTCTTTGCGTTATCCTCGGGCGTGTGAATGCCGAGGCGCTGTGCACATGCCGTGAGGTAGCTGTTGGCCTCGTCGCTCACGACGGGGTCGACCCCGAAACGCAGGAGCTGCACCTTGTTGAGCAGCAAGTTCTCGTCACCGTCCCCGGCGGTTATCAGGGCACGCTCGATGAGGTTGTCGACATCGAACTGCACGACGCTGCGCAGCATCACGCGGTCCCCACCGTCATAACGGGCGAGCAGTTTGTCAAACTGCTGCAGTACCCACCCGTCGATGCTCCCCATGTAGCCGGCCGCCGTACCCGCGACCATCATGACAAAATGCCGCTGGTCCCAGTCGACGCACTGCTTGATGAGGTCACGGACCATTCGTCTCTCATCTTCGGTGATCACGATATTGCCGGCAAACCCGTCGCGCTCGTCGGAAGTGATCTCCGCCAGGAGCAAAAGGAGCATGGCCCCTCCCCTGATCATCTCCCCCGGGCGCATGGCCTTCTGCGCCTGCCTCAGGAGTTCCGAAAAATGTGAACGTATCCTTGCCGTCAACTGGTCCTCAGCGCTTCCCCACCGGTAGACCTGGTGCAGGTAAAAACCGATGAGGCCGCTCGCCCGAGTTCCCATCATTCGGACCATCCGGTCCACATCGTCCGTTGTCTTGACCCTCAATTGCCGGACCACGTGGTCCGGCAGATCCGACAGGATACCGATGATGGTACGCCGGGTCTCGGGTGTGAACCCGGCCCAGTTCAAAAGGTACCCCGTCACGGCCTCGGCCTCCAGGCACTCCGCCGGGTCCGAGACGATCTCGTAGATCTTCACGCGGTCGAAGACAAAGATGTCGTGCATCACCCTTGATATATAGGCGGAGACCGTTTCGAAACGCGGGTCCTTTTCGAGTCCCAGCATCCAGATATAGACAAGAAGGCTCTTGTTCACCTTTGTGAGGACCTTCAGCAACATCTTGTAGTCGTTCTTGAAGACCTTCGGTGCGTTGATGAGGTCGTACAGGAACGTCCTCAGAAGGAGCCACTCGCTGACATCCACGACGCACCTGTTGTCCAGACGGCCCGTGCGCAGGAATTCGGCCAGCTGCAGGTGGTCGAAGCCGTCGCTGCGCAGGATCTCGATCAACTTTCCATGATTGATGTTGTTCCGCATCAGGGTTGTGTTGAGCTCCCGGACCGTATTCGACAGCCGTTCAAAATAAGCGGCCCCTTTGACGCCCTGTCCTTCGTCAGGACTTTCCGGCTTCTCCGCGAATGCTTCGCGGGACGAATGGTACTGGAGCATGATGAAATCGTCGATCCCCTCCTGACCCTGTCTGCCGACCATGCAGTCCGAGAGGTTGCGGCATTCCTGTTCGTTGGTCGATGGGGAGAACCCGCACAGCTCGCGCACGCCGGGGCGCTCAGAGGACTCGTCGAAGCTCAGGTAGCGGTTCCAGGTCTTCATGAGGGCAAGATGCATGCACCTCTCTTCGCTGCCTCCCGCCAGCGAGCGAAGCATGGCGAGCATGATGGCGTACCCCAGGCTCAGGTAGACCACGGGCTTCCACTCGGACTGATAGATGAGCGGATGGATATTGATGATGATGTCCCTGCCCTCGTACGTCACCATGCCCTGCCCCGAACGGGCGCCCAGGGTGATCCTGTACCGTTGCGTCCAGAGGTAATCCCCGTAACGGAATGCGTAATTCTTCACGATCTTGTGAATGAAACCCGTAAGCTCGTCGAGGAACTCCGGGCCCACGAAGGGTGCGTCCGCGGCGTCGGAGACATCGATCTCCAGGCGATAGGCGTCGTTCGCCCCGAAGATCCTGTTCAACCATACCCGCGTCGGGCGGATATGGTAGATGGTGGGCTTGTTGAAGATATCGAGCGAGGCGAGGAGAAGCTCAGGCAGAGCCCTGTATGCATCGATCACGCGGTCCCTCGACCCATCATCCTTCCCTGTCCCCTGCATCGTCAGGGCCATGTAACGGAAGGCCGCAACGGCGAAGACATCCAGTATCCCGGGATGGACAACGGGAAGGGACTTGATGTGGTCAAAATAGGGGACAAACAGGTTCCAGTGCGCCTGGACGGCAACACTCTTTCCCTTCCGGCTGATCTTCGTGAGCGGCGAGCGGCGGCCTGTGATCGTGACGGTGACGGGCGAACCGGAGCATTCCGAAAGGACCGGGGCAAGGAGCGTCTTCAACCGTGCATCGTCAAGGCCCTTCACCCTGTCCGCCACGGCGGAGCTCTTCCCGGCAAGGAATCCCTCCACCGTCGCCGACGGAACAAAGACATCCCCCTCCCTCACGAACGTCAGGTCGGGCAGATCGACGCTGTCGGCCACAGCCGGGTAAACGATCACACCGCCTCGTTTCACCGACACTCCCCCCTGCGCTCAAAAACGATGATTCTTTCTATCCCCTTCGGACGCATCCCCCAGTATAGCATGAACCGCCCCCCAATTTCCCACCCAAATCAC
>LVAA01000194.1 GCA_001603955.1 Syntrophobacterales bacterium Delta_02
CCTTAATTCCTGACCCCGGAAACAGCGATCGATTTCCTCCAGAATGGTGGCGATGTAGCCGTGACGGCTGGGAAATCCGGCATTGTGGGGAGTCAGGATGACGTTTGAAAACTTCAACAGCGGACTGTCCGGGGGGAGCGGCTCCTGATGGTATACATCCAATACCGCCGTGAAACGCCGTTCCGCCAGTGCCGAATACAAGGCGTTTTCGTCGATCAGTTCGCCGCGGCCGCCATTCACCAGTACGGCGCCGTCACGGATCAGCGACAGCCGTTCTCTTCCGAGGCGTCCGCGACTGTGAGCATTCAATCCGGTCAAGGTGAAAATGACGTCACTTTGCCGTAGTAATTCATCCAGATCAACCGCTTGAAATCCAAGAACTTTCGCTTCGCCGGGGGTCAGGTGGCTGCTGCTGATCAGAATGTTTGCCGGCAGCAATGGTTCCAGCATGGCGGTCAGGTGGCGCGCCACCGCACCGAATCCCCATATGCCGATCGTGGCGCCGTGAAGGCTTCCGCAGTTATTCCGCCCCGGAAAATCCAGTTGGCCCAGACCGCCGAATCGCGTATAACTCAAAACATTGCGCCTTCCCATCAGGGCTCCCATCAGGCACCATTCGGCCACGGCGTGCGCCATATCGTTGTTGGCCGAAGTGACTTTCACCCCCGCGTCGAAGAGTTCCGCCGACACGTAATCGGCAACCGACCCGGCCGCGTGCCCGACAATCCGCAAATCGGGGGCCGCCGCCAGAATGTCGCGGTCAATGCGCGGCGATTGCCAGGTGGTGATGATGGCGGTGGCGCCGGAGAAAAGGCGCCGCCAGTTTTCGGGTGTGGCTTCGGCCTGGGAGAAATCCGGCACCGTCACCGGCAGTTTCAGTTGCCGGATTGCGGCGTAAGTTTGCGGCGTCCACAGTTCCGGGAAGAATTTCTGGTCGCGGGTTCCCGCATAAATGATTTTTTGTCCGGATGGCATTTGAATTCCTTTCTCAGCGCATCCAGCGCGATTTATAACTGGCGTCGCGATAGGAACTTGAGGTGCCCAGGTATTTGCCCGTGCCCTCAAAGATTTTGGAAACATTGAAGCGACTGGACTGCACTTTCTCCACATGTCCGTCCACGGCGTTCATCGTCGCCATATTTTCATGGATTCCGACCGGGGCGTAGTCGTTGGTGGCGGATGGTGTCGTACTGAGGGTGTCGTTGCACATATACCAGCCGACGCCGTTGCTGAGTTTATCGGGGTTGGCCCAGCGGGTGGTTTCGATGGTGAGAATGGTATGCGACGGCCTTTTGAATGCCGACAGTTTGGGGGAATTGTCGAGGTCGCTGCCGTAGCGGTTATTGCTGCCGACATGCTGGAAGTTGTAGCCGTAATGAATATCCTGCCCCATGCCGTAGGAAACGATTCCGCGCCGCGACGGACACGAAACCGCCTGCCAGCGCCTGCCGTCATTATACGGAAAAGGACTGCCGAAATAAGGGCTGATGGCCCATGCCCAGATTCTTGATTTTGAGGAGTCGGTGACACTTGCCATTTCATCAAGCAGTCCGTTTGAGGAATAGTGGGGCATGACGTCATTATTGTCGGCCAGGTAAAAGATAAAAGCGCTGCTTATGGTTTTCAGGCTGTTCATGCAGTTGGACATCCGGGCCATTTCCCGGGCCTTGTTGAGCGCCGGCAACAGCATGGCGGCAAGGATGGCGATGATCGCAATCACCACCAGGAGTTCGATGAGCGTGAAGTGTCTGGATTTTGTTGAGCGAGTCATAAATACCTCCTGTTTAAACTATTTGATTAAATAACTGTACAAGCGGGACCGGGCGCTGAAATAAAGCCGTCTGTCGATCAGGGCTCCGCCGCCGGTGGCAATAATGTCTTTCGGAAATTTCAGCAATTGGCGGAGCCGGGCGTCGGCGATGCCGTATTCGGCGATTCCTTCGTCGAGGATCAGCAACACCCGCGCGCCATCCGGGTACATGGTCCGTGATCCCTGCTGGAGGACGAGCGAGCCGAAGCCGGTAAGCGGAGTGATTTTTTCGATCTTCCGCGTTTCTGGGTTGAATACCACGAGCCGGTCGCGTTCCCCGGCGATCAGGATTCGGCCATCGGGCAGCCGCAGCATTTCCGTATATTGCTTGAGCCCCGGAATGATTTCTTCGTTCCAGATGATTTTGCGCTCGGGCAGGTCGTAAACCGCCAGCGTGGCGGCTTTGGCGAGCGTGCGGCCTCCGGTTCCCGGCGAAACCGTGCCGCCGAGCAGGATATGACGGTCGGACAGCGGCAGCAACGACGCGATCGACTGCATTCCGAGGAGCCGGTCCGGCTGGATCAATTCAAGCTTGTCTTGTTTGCGGTCATAGATGGCCAGCCCGCCGCCGGTACGTCCGTAACCGGGCTGTCTCTTATACA
>LVAA01000195.1 GCA_001603955.1 Syntrophobacterales bacterium Delta_02
GGCCCTGACCATGTAATCGACCCAACTCCGGTCGTCCTGGAACGGATACTCCTGATCCAAGCCCATTTTCTGAGCCAGCGCGTATTCAACGTCAAACACCGGCCGGGCTTCGCCGACAGGCTCGACGACAGGCCGGGCCAGGGCGAAAAACCCTCCCGCCACACTCGAGTAGGCGCGGTACCCATAGCTCTCGAACGCGGACGCCATGGGCAGAATCACGTCGGCAAGCTGCGTGGTCGCCGTTGGAAAGATATCGGCGACCACCAGAAAATCCAATTTTTCAAACGCGCTTTGCGTCCGTCTCTGGTTGGCCTGCACCAGGACGGGATTGCCGTGGTGGACGATCATGGCCCGGGGGCGATCGCCCTCCCCGGCCAGGATGGCCTCCTTGACGGCTGAAAATGGGACCTGGGGCATAAGGGGAAAGCGATCAAATCCCACCCGTTGCGTGATCGGCAGCGCCTTGGTCGGAAGCGGGGCAGGATGTGGAAACGGCATGAATACATTCCCGCCCGGGACATCCAGATTCCCGGCGAGACAGACCAATATGGCGATGGTGCGCACCGCGTCCACGCCGTTGGCATACATGTCCAGCCCGTTTCCCTCATAGATCACCGCCGGACCGGCCGTGGCGTATCGCCTGGCCAGGGACTCGACGACCTCCGCCGGTATCCCCGTCAGCTCCTCGGCCCAGGCGGGCGTGTACGTCCGTACATGCCCGGCGAGTTCCGTCACGCCGGTGGAGTAGCGGGCCACAAACTCCGCGTCGTACAACGCCTCCTTCAGGATCACATGGATCATGGCCAGCCCCAGGGCGGCGTCGGTTCCCGGATTGATGCAAATCCACTCGTCGGCCTCTCGAGCCGTGTCCGAAAAATAGGGGTCGATGCAGATGGTTTTCACCCCGCGTTTTTTCAACCGGGGCAATATCCGTTTGAGGCCGTCATGGGCGGCATAAGATGCGAAACGCTCCACCCCGACGGGGTTTGCGCCCCAAAACAAGACAAGATTCGTCCCGTCATAGTCGGGTTCCGTCCGCGCCCCGCCGGTGACCGCCCGGTAGGCCGTCATGCGTGGGGCCATGCAGAGATTTCCGATCCCCGTAAGATTGGAGGATCCAACCTCCCCCATGATTTGGAGAAATCCGTCCCGGGCATGGTAGGATACCGGCGCACCCGTACACCGGGCCAGACTCAGGGGGCCATGTTTGGCGACAATCCCGCCAATCCTGTCCGCCACGATGTCCAAAGCCTCGTCCCAGGATATCCGCTCAAAGCCTGCGGAGGTTTTACGCAGGGGATGCCTGAGCCGGTCCCCGGCCTGGACGATCTCGGCGTTGGCCTGCACCTTCGGACAGCACCGCCCCCTGTTGATGGGATGCTCCGGATCTCCATGGATAAACAGACGCCCGGCTGGATTCTTGCGAACCACCAGGCCGCAATTGGTATGGCAGAATTGACAGATCGTCCGCACGGATTGGTCGCTCATGGCGCTTTACGCCCTCTTTTATGGTCTGAAGTCAGCAGGACTTCCGCACGCGGCGGCCGCCCTGTCGTGTCGCCCTGGCGGCCGCTGCGTCGATGTGGATGCGAGCAAGGGACCGCCGCATTGCGACCGCAGCGAGATCCTGGCCGTACCGCCTTTTGGCTGGCCGTTTCTATTTCGAGGAGGCCTTGCCCTGAAACGACATGTCCACGACGCTCTCCATGGAGACCGGTTTCTCTATCAGCCCGACGCCCAGGGATTGCTTCTCGATGGCCTTATGGCCTTCTGCTGTAACCAAACCGGTGTGGCTGAAGGCCCGCCTGATGTCGTCAATCACTTCCGGACTGACGGAACCAAGGAAGTACTCCGCAACCTTCTCGGCTATTTCCGCGCTGCTATGGCTCTTTTCCCATTGCATGGCCCGGTACGCCGCATTGACGAACCTCTGTGCGATTTCCGGATTGGCCTTCAGATAGTCGTCGGTAGCCAGCACAACCTTCAAAGGAAACGTGTCCGCCTCCAGGATGGCCTTATGCTGGACGGGGTCGTTCATATCGGCGAGCACCACGGCCCCCCTGCTCAGCATTTCCGCCTTCCGGACGCCGCTGCCCACCGTGGCGTCGATGTCGCCGTTAATATAGGCAGGAAGAATGGCTGTTTCCGGCAGGTCGACAAAGGTCACGTCCTTATTGGGGTCGAGACCGCCATGGATGACGATGCTGGACGCAAAGG
>LVAA01000048.1 GCA_001603955.1 Syntrophobacterales bacterium Delta_02
AGAGACAGTAATGAAGCTGGCATTATTACAAGAAAAACCTTTACCATGAGTCAACGTTATCGAACTTGAATCACTACCCGGGGGGGCAGGCTAGCGTAAAAAAGGTTGCAGAAACTGACGGACATTGGCAAGATGACCAGAAACACTATGACAACCAAGGAAGTGCTGGTGTGGATGTTGCTATCCGTAGCGGCCCTTTCTGGATATCTTGTGCTGAATCATGGGCCCGTATGGTATAACGATGGGTTTCAGTATGTAAACGTAGCCAGAAACATACTGGCGGGGCATGGGGCCGCAACATCGATTCTGCATTTCGATGCAGAATACAACAAAATGCAATTGCCTGCGCCGATGACAACGTTTCCCCCCGGCTACCCGCTTGTTACTGCAGCTTTTTCTTTGATGGGGGTCGAACTTGAGTATGCTGCAGTCCTGGTTTCCGGGTTGTCTTTGTTGTTTCTGATCCCTGTCTTTATCGCCTGCGCGAGGGACCTCGGAATTCCACCCAACGGCGTGAGGCTCATGCTATGTCTTTTTCTCACCAATCAATATGTAAGCCAGTTTTCTGTCTCGATACTCACGGAGCAACTCTTCATGGTCTTGGCGCTTACAGCAATGTGGCTGTTCATCAGAACGGAAATCAAAGGCCCGGAATGGCATTATCGAGGCTCCCTTCTGCTGACCGCCGGATTGTTGGTTGGTCTGTCTTGCTGGGTGCGTTATTCGGGCCTGTTTGTTCTCGTTTTTGTTATCGGCTTCTACGGTTTATCGATGATTGTCAATCGGAGCAAAAGGGCTGTACAGTCATTCCTCCGGGTGGCTGTCTGCTTGCCGGTGGCTGGCCTGTGCCTGGCAAGAAACATAGCGCTTGCAGGAACCTGGAAAGGCGGCAATGAAAAAGTAGCCATCAACTCCGTGACGGCAACAGTATGGAAATTCGTGATTTCCCTGTCGCGACTGCTATTCTTCGGAGAGGACCCTTATCGCTCACGTATTAACCTGGTATTCATTGGTACAGGAATTATCATCGTCCTAATCGTGGTCATTTATACGCTGGCGACAGATAAATATCGATGGAAATCCATCCTTCATGACAGTCCCGGGGCAATGCTCTTCGGCCTCGTTGCCTCCTATGCGGTAATGATGGTCTATGCGGGCATAACCACCATGATCTCATTCGGAACGAGAATGTTCTACCCTCTGCTACCCGAGCTTCTGTTGCTCCTCGCTTTAGTCATAACGCGACTGGTCCCGGATTCGTCGTCCTTGAAGTGGCGGTCACTCTCACTTGTCGGGATTGCAGCAATTTGCGCTTCATCGCTGTGGTTGAACGCCAATAGCCTTATCGTCAAGCCTTTATATGCCAATTATAAACAGCTGATCACGGAACGTTTTGACGAGCCAACCCGTGAGGGCGTGCCACTGGCAACAGTTTTGGACAGGATCATTCCCAGGAATTCTGTAATCGCAGCGATAGACGGTCAGGCTATGGGCTATGTCTTAAATAGGCCCACACTATCGCTTGTAGAAAAGCATTTCAGCACTATAGATTGGACCGAAGTCAGGGTCTATGAAACCATGCGATTCTACGGGGCACAGTACTTTCTGGCATTTAAGGGAGACGCAAAAGACAAACAGCCGAGCGTACTCAGGGAATCACCATTCCTCGCCGGGTTAGCTGAAGGGCGGGCACCTGCCTGGCTCAAGCTTTTGACATCGAACTCGAGGATCCTGGTATACCGGCTTTCCGGGGGATGACAATGAGAAAGAAAATAGCAAGAGAAACGGGGGTGCTCCCCTTATGGTTGCTCAGTAAAGGTGCGACACTACTGGAACCGATTGTCTCGCTCCGCTTCATAAAGTACTGCGTGGTTGGCTGTAGCGGCGTAGTGGTCAATATGGGGAGCCTCTACGTATTGACTCATGCCAGTGTACAGACCAATTTGGCCTCTCTTATCGCAATTGAAGTCTCGATAATTACAAATTTCATAGCGAACCACTTCTGGACCTTTAAGGCCGGGGGCACGAAGAAGACAAATACCGGCGTCATGCTGATGCGCTTCCATTTGACGAGCGCTGTCGGTGCCACCATTCAGTTTCTTGTCTTTGTAACCATGAATATGGTCTGGTTTCTGATGCTGTATAATTCTGCTGCCAGGCTGGCATATCATGCTCATGTGGGCAGTTGGTGGATCAGATGGTTCTGGTGGCCGTTTGTCGCGCCTCCAGACGTCGGCGGACTGGTATATTCATCGCAGTTCATCGGGATTGGCGTGGCAACACTGTGCAATTATCTGATGAATTACTACTGGACATGGTCAGCCCACAGGAGGTGATGAAATGAAAGAGACGATCAGTCGTGGCTCAGGCGCAGTAATCTGTACACCAACATACAATGAACTGGAAAACATATCCCGCATTATACCTGCCATCCTGGAGGAGGTCCCGGAAGCACACGTACTCGTGATTGATGACAATTCTCCTGACGGAACGGGTGAGATTGCGGATCGCATCGCTGCCGGAGATGCGCGCGTACATGTCCTGCACCGGGCCGGGAAAGAAGGGTTGGGAAAAGCCTATGTTGCGGCTTTCCACTGGGCATTGGAGCACGACTATCGCTATGTCTTTGAATTCGATGCGGATTTCTCACACAATCCGAAGTATCTTCCTCGATTCATTGGAATCCTTTCCGAGGGGAGCGCCGATGTGATAGTCGGTTCACGCCGCGTCCGCGGGGGCGGCGTCGAGAATTGGAGCGTTTTGCGAAGACTTATCTCGTGGGGCGGGAGCATATATGCACGCAACGTGCTCCAAGTCCCGGTCTTTGACCTTACCGGCGGGTTCAACGGATTCACCAGGGAAGCGCTTTTACGGATTGGTCTCGACGAGATTTCAAGCACCGGGTATTGCTTTCAGATTGAATTGAAGTATCGCTCGGTCAAATGTGGTCTCAGAGTGAGAGAGGAGCCGATCCTTTTTCCTGACAGACAATTGGGCCAATCCAAGATGAATGGTTCTATAGTAAGAGAAGCACTCACCCAGGTATGGAGACTTCGCCGTCTCAATCTGTCGCATCTGTTGGGCGTGGCGCATTAATTCGCTTCCCTTGGAATGGGCGTGGTGACGCACCACCTTTCGGCTGACAAGTCCAAGCGGGCAGAGGTTTGAGAGCCCCGGCTTTTCTCGCCCCGCCCTTCGGCGCACACACGTCAAATTAAGGGTTCGCGACGGTGCTAAGCGTCCTGCGTTTCCGGGCGGTCTCGAAGCAAACCGTGGCCAAGCACATCGACAAGGCGGAGAGACTACCCGTCCGGATCGTCGCCATCCCCCCTTCCGCCCTCCTTGGTGCAAAGGCGTCGCCTGCTGCTGCGACGCACCCGGGACCGCGGGCTCGATCCGTGCAGGAGGCACCTGAGGCTTCTCGGATGGGCAATCTTCATCAGCAACGTTCCGGAGGAGATGTGGAGCACGGGACAGATCCGCGAGGTCTACCGGCCGCGCTGGAGTATAGAGGTCGTCTTCAGGGCACGGTAGAACCACTTCGGAATCAATGCCTACTCCCGGAGCGCCTCACGGTACCAAATCGAATCGCTCCTCTATGCCGATTTCATCTACACACTTCTTTTCCACACGCTCCTGTACAATCCCCTTCTGTACGACATCGACCGCTGCAATGCACGCATGCTGTCGATGCTCAAGTTCGCCTCGTTCTTGACCGATTACGACTGGCCCATCCCGACGACGGCCCGGTCATCGGACAGAAACCTCTTCGTCGACATACTGTCGCGATTGCACACCTACGACATGAGAAAGCGTCTCAACTACGAACAGGCGCTGGGAAGGCACGTGGAAGGGGACGGGGGAGTTGAGTTGACACGTATGCGCCGAAGGGGGAACGCAACACGAATGAAGCCGTTCCCTCTGCAACATATTTATATCACTGGCGCGCCCGCCGCGATTTGAACGCGGGGCCTTTGGCTCCGGAGGCCAACGCTCTATCCAGCTGAGCTACGGGCGCGTACGAAGGGTTACATTATACCATATAACAACCTCGAGGAAAGTGTTTTTCGCGGGCTTCGCCCGGGTGACGCTTTCCTTTTCTGCTCCGCCCGTGATATTCTTTTTTCTACGACCAGCCATGATACAGAAGAGACGGCATATCACGTACCTCATCGGCATCGGCATAACCGTTGTTTTCGTCATTCTTGCCGTTGTAAGGTTCATACCCTTCGAGCGTCTCGAAATGCTCCTTTACGACCTCAGGTACCAGCTGAGGGGGAAGGCGGATGCCCCCGCACAGATCGTCATTGTCGGCATAGACGATAAAAGCATCAACGCCATAGGGAGGTGGCCCTGGAGCCGCGGCAGGATGGCGGAACTCGTTGACCGCCTGAACGTCATGGGGGCCCGCGTCATCATGCTGGACTTCATCCTGAGCGAGCCATCGCCACAGGATGACAGGCTGGCGAGGTCGATGAAGCGGGCGAAGAACGTGGTCCTGCCCTTTGTCTTCGATTTCGAGGGGCATTCGCCCCGTGAGATCGACGACGCCTTTCTGGAAAACGCCTTCATGGTCGTGAGGAAGGAGAACCTGTACAGGATCCACAGGCCGATAACAGCGACCGGGGTCCTGTTGCCCGAGATCCGGTTCTCCGAGAATTCGGCGGCGATGGGGCATATCAACATGTTTCCCGACCAGGACGGAAAGCTCCGCTGGGACGTGCTCGTCGTCTCCTACATGGGACAGCTTTACCCTTCCATAGACCTTCAGGTCGCGCGCCTCTATAAAGGCCTTTCGCCAGCGGAGATGACCGTGGAGGCGACCAATTCCGTCACGCTGGGCAGGACGGTCATCTCCACCGATCCCTTCGGGAGGATGCTCATCCCCTACTACGGCCCCCACAACACCTTTCCCGTCATCCCGGCCCTCGACGTGTTTGAGGGAAAGGCGGACCCTTCATCGGTCCGGGGAAGGATCGTCCTCGTGGGTCCCACCGCCGTCGGGATCCATGACAAGATCGTGACCCCGGCATCGGCCATCATGTTCGGCGTGGAAAAGCACGCCAACATGATCGGGGCGATCCTCGAGAACCAGAACATCCGTTTCGTAGGACGCGTCACCAGTATTCTCACCATCCTTCTCATGGGGATCGTCTTCACCCTTTTCATAGTGCGGATGCGGGCGGTAGCCGGTACCGCTCTTGCATCGCTCTTCATCGCCGTCCTCTTCGCGGCTGGCTACGTTCTCTTCTTCAAATGGGGCTTGTGGATCGACATCAGCTATGCCGGGAACGCGATAATCGTCATCTACTTCGTCGCCACCGCTTACCGCTACGCGACGGAAGAGCGATACGCACGGCAGATACGGAGCATGTTCTCCAGCTACGTCACGGAAAAGATCGTCAACGAGCTGATCAGGAACCCTGACCTCGCCCGCCTCGGCGGGGAACGCCGCGAGGTCACCATCCTTTTCTCGGACGTGAAGGGCTTCACCACCTTCTCCGAACGCCATTCACCGGAAGACGTCGTGGCCATCCTCAACGAATACCTCACGGAGATGACGAACATCATAATCCGCTGGGACGGCACCCTGGACAAGTTCGTAGGGGACATGATCGTCGCCTTCTGGGGCGCTCCCCTCAACCAGCCCAACCACGCGGAGCTGGCGATCAAATGCACCCTCCACATGAAGCAGCGCCTGGGCGAATTGAAGGAGAACTGGCTCAGGCAGGGAAGGGTACCCCTCGAGGCTGGTTTCGGTCTCAACACGGGCGAGGTGCTCGTCGGCAACATCGGCGCCGAGGGAAAAAAGATGGATTATACCGTCATAGGCGATAACGTCAACCTCAGCTCCCGGGTCGAGGGACTGACCCGCAAGTACGGCTCCGAGATCATCATCACCGAGGCAACGCTTAACAGGATAAGGGACCTCATCGCCGCCGGCAAGTTTGGCCACCTTCTCATACGGGGCCTCGACATAGTCACGGTGAAGGGCAAGGCCGAACCTGTCCGTATCTACGAGGTCGCCTCCCTGGATGAGGGTTCGGTCTGCCAGGTGATCGAATGCGAGGACAAGGAAGCCACGGTGTTCAAGGAGAAGTAGCGTTATGACGGGTAACCCCTTCAGAGGCCGGGCCCCGGAGCGACATCGTCCTTCATCCCCTGCTTTCCGGACTCACGCCCCGATCTGTCATTGCACCTTCCCCGAGGCAGTTCCATTCAAAGTGCTGACCGTGGAGGTTCCATTGGCGCTCCCGGAAAAGGTGATCGCACCCGCATAGCCTCCCACTCCGCTCGGAGCGCTGCCGCTTGAGACGGACCCGCTCCAGCTTGAACCGCTCACGCCGTTGACACTGAAGACCGCCGAGTTGGAACCGCTCGTTACAGTGACCGGCTGGTTGACAAACGTCGCCAGATTCCCCCCGGTGAAACTGCCGGACACCGATGTGGCCTGCCAGATCTGGGGCTTCGCGGTCACACTGGTGCCGTAGAACTTCACGTCAGTGAGCTCGACTGTGATCTGGGGAGCGGTCCCGTAGACACCGGAAAGCATCGCTATGGAACCCACCACGGTGTTCGGGGCCGCAACCGGTTCCTGGGTGAGGACACTGGGAGCCACACCCGAAGCAACACCGCTGATCGTCCCGGTATGGGCGTTGCCCACCAGCTGGCCACTCCATGTCCCCGACGCGGTCCCGCTGAAAGTGAAGGCGCTGCTGCATGTCCCCACACCATCCGGGGCGTTGCCGCTTGCAATATTCGCCGTCCATTTTCCCGAGTCCACCCCGGTCTCGATATCGCTCGTAAGGATAAGGTTGGCGGTCACGCCTTCTCCCGAGAGGGCCATCCCCTTAAAGCTCGAACCTTCTCCCGTTGACGTATAGCTTCCTGTCACGGACTCGGCCTCCCACGATTGCGGCGTGCCCGTCGCGGTGGGACCGTAGAACTTGACATTGTTGAGCGATACATGAACGGTCTCCAGAGGATCGCTGTATGTGCCGCTCAGGTGCTCGACGCTCCCCACAAAGACGTTGGGTACGGTGGGAGGCGGAGTGGTGGTGTACCCGGTGTTGACCACTGATGTCAGGTCGGCCACTTCCGTATTGAGACCGCTCCCCGATGCGTTGCCCGTACCCCCCGAGCCGTTCGTACCCCCCGAGCCAGGAGCCGTGCCCGTTCCTCCGACGTAAGAGACGTTGCCCCGAACGGGACGGGAAGGGGCACCTCCCGTTCCCACGACAAAGGAAACAAACCCCGCGGAGACACTGACAACCCTTCCCGGGGTCCTCGGGTTATAGAAGTAACCCCTCCCGGTGGAAAAGAAGAGACCCGTGATCATCTGGGCATAGCCCACGGTCATCCCGGAGCCGCGGATGCCGGCAACTGCGTTGGGCGTGTGGACCTCGAACTTGTTTCCCTCGGCGAATGAGGAGACCTTCTTGACGAACTCCTCGCTCGATACCGCCTGGACCTTGCCCCGCTCAAGCTTCATCACCTGGTTGCTCCTGGTGCCATCGTCGGAATACCGGCTGATCTGCACCCGCGTCGCGGGAGCTATCCTGAGGATGTTCCTGTTGAAAAAGGTGATCTCAGCCCTTGAGTTCGTCTTGGCACGGTATATGTCGCCGACGTCGACGGCGTCCCCAAGGGACACACTCCTCACAACCCTCTGACCGGGCTTGAGGACATCGACCCTGCCTTCCATCCGGGTGATCTTGCCGACCGGCGCCGCGTCCACCGTGACAGCGGCAATGAACAGCACGACGATCATGACAAGAACGCTTGTCAAAGATGTTTTCTTCATGACGTCACCTCGTTCTTCCCGGGAACGAAATCACTGTTCGGTGCCTGTGCTCGACGGACACCTAGAACCTGTATTCCACCCCCAGGCCGTACACCTCCCTCGTGTAATCGTAGAGCGCAATATTGGATTGGTTCCTGTAATAATTGTACTGGAAAATGATGTCCGTGTTCTTGATGATGCCGTAGAGCAGCGCGCAGGAGACAGAGTATATGTCATCCCTTCTCTTCCGCTCGAAAAAAGTATTGTCATAAGAGTATTTTACATAGGTCGCATCGGCTGAGATCTGACCTCTCAGGCTGCCGATAATGGGATAGAAGAGGTCCGCGCCGAAACGGTTCTCGTCGTTGACCCAGTTACGCCCTATCGTATTGTCCCGGGCATAGGCATACCGCAACGTGAGGAATGCCTTGTTCTCCTTGAAGGTGTATGTCCACCCCAGGCCGCCCGTCAGCCTGTCGCCGCTCCTCTCCTCCTCAGGAGGGGGCTCGGGATGAAGCTCGGTGTCGAAGTATTTCTTGCGTATATAGCTGAAGAAGACCTCTCCGAAACTGCTGGCCGTGGTGAGGAAGCGAAGGGTCGGAGTAACCGATTTTGTCTCGAGATAGCGGGTCTGGTTCCACCAGTTGAGCTCGTTGAAGAAGCTGTTCCCTTTTACACCCTGAAGGCTGACGTAGGAATAGGTCAGCGGCAGGCTGACGGCGAAACGGCCGAAGGCGTAACCGGGGACAGCACTCACCGTGTTTGTCATGTTGTTGTATTCCGTCAGATTGCCCCGGCTCCCGTCGGAGCGCGTGTAGGTCTTCGCGAAATACCTGTCCGCGTACACGGAGTAGTACGCGGAGAAGCTGAAGGGCGTTCTGAAGGAGAATGGGGCGGTGTAGCCGATGCGGGCACCGAAATTGAGGGCGCTGTCCTCCTGGCCGGAGATGGATTCCACCATAGGACCTTCGCCCTTGGCGACCACATTGGTGTCATACTTGTACCCCATCCCGACGCTGAACCGCCACGGTCTTTCCCGTTCGGCCTTGTCGGCGACGATCTTCTCGTAGTCCCTGGCGTAGAGCGCCAGGTCGCTTGCGGGGTCGAGGGTGATGGTCGTCTTCAGGCGCTCCCGGGCGTCCTTGTATCTTCCCTGCTGCGTATAGATGCCGGCTATCTGGAGCTCGACCTGCTGCGTCAGCCGGGGGTCGAGCTTCTTTGCCCTGTCGAAGGCGACGACGGCCTCATCCAGCCTCCCCCTTTTTGTGAAGACCATGCCTTTAAGGAAATACAGCCGGGCCGAACTGATCCCTTCCTTGTCCGCGAAGGCGATCCATTTTTCCGCTTCGACGATGTTGTTGGTATGGTAGAGTACATCGACGAGTTCCACGACCCCTTCGTCAACCCGGGGGGTCAATGAGGCGGCCTCTCTGAAGTAGGGCACGGCCTCCGGGTACTTCTCCATGGCTTTAAACGTAAGGCCGATGTAATATGCCGTCCGGGCCGACCCTTTGTCAGCCGACCACGCCTCGAGAAAAAAGGGCAGGGCCTCCTCGTAATTCTCCTGGCTGAATTCCTTCAAACCCTGGTCGAACAGCGTCTGTCCCTGGGAAAAACAAACCGAAAAGATCAGAAAAAACATGGCCAACAGGGACGATGCGCGTACTCGTTCCATTAACAAACCCCCGGCACACCACAGAAATCGTATTTATATTGATAATTATTAACTATAAGAACCATCTT
>LVAA01000049.1 GCA_001603955.1 Syntrophobacterales bacterium Delta_02
GTGCAGCCTTCGCCGATGACCGTGTTTCCCTGGAGGACGACGGGACTCTCAAGGCGGCTTCCCGCCCCGATCCGCACCCCCCCCTCCACTATGCAGTAGGGACCGATCTCGACATCATCTGCGATCACGGCGTTGCTGTCAACGATGGCGGTTGGATGTATCACTCTTTCTCCCTCACTCCTGTTTGAGCATGGCCATTATGCGTGCCTCGGCGACGACGTCGTCCGCGACGTAGGCCTTTGCCTCGAATACCCAGATCTCCCGTCTGTGTTTCACCACCTCGACGACGAACCTGAGCTGGTCGCCGGGGATGACGGGCTTACGGAACCGTGCCCCGTCAATGCCGGTGAAGAAGACGGAACCCTTCATGCCGGGAAAGGACTTGAAGGCCAGGATGCCGCCGGTCTGGGCCATCGCCTCGAGGATGAGTACTCCCGGCATTATGGGCCTGCCCGGGAAGTGACCCGGGAAGAAGGGCTCGTTGATGGTCACGTTCTTTATGGCGACTATCCGCTTTGTCTCTTCGAATTCGAGGACGCGGTCCACGAGGAGAAAAGGGTATCTGTGGGGCATCAGGCTCAGTATCTCATTTATGTCGATCATCGTCCTCCTCCGGTGAGAATCTCTTCTCCAGCTTCCTGATCTTCTCGAAAAGGGCGGGGAGCTTCTTTATGTACAGCTGGAGTCTTATGTATTCCTTGTGAGGCATGTGCGGGGTTCCCCATATGAGAGACCCGGCGGGAACATCCTTCGTGATCCCCGTTCGTCCCCCGGCCATGACCCGGTCGCCTATGCTGACGTGGTCCTTGACCCCCGTCTGACCCGCGAGGACGACATTGTTCCCTATGCGTGCGCTGCCGGCTATACCGACCTGGGAGACGATTATGGAATTCTGTCCTATCGTGACATTGTGGGCCACCTGGACCAGGTTGTCGATCTTCGTCCCCCTGCCCACCACCGTGGCGTCAAGCGCTGCGCGGTCAATGGCCGTGTTGGCCCCGATCTCCACATCGTCCTCTATGATGACGGAACCGACCTGGGGGATCCTGGCGTGCCTTTTCCCGTCCCAGGCGTAGCTGAACCCGTCGGCGGCTATGACGGTGTTCGCATGGATGATGACGTTCCTTCCCACCGTTGTGTCCCGGTAGATGGTTACGTGGGGATAGATGACGCTGCCTTCGGCGACGGTGACGTTGGGACCGATGTAGCAGAAAGGATAGATCGCCACGTTCTCCCCGATCCTCGCCTGTCTTTCTATGCAGGTGAAGGGGCCGACGGAGGCACTGGCAGCGACCTCGGCCTCGGGGCTCACCACGGCGCGAGGGTCTATCCCGGGAGGCGGGGAGGGCTCCTTGCGGAACATACCCACGACCTCTATGTACGCGAGGTCCGGGTTGTCCACGACAACGACGTTCATTTCCCGGACGTCGTCAATGGGTGTCTTCTTACCGACGATAAGGGCGGAGGCCCGGCATTGCGCCACGTACCTGAGGTAGCTTGCGTGGGAGAGGAAGGTGATCTGCCCCTCCCGGGCGCTTTGTATGCCGGCAATACCGTCGATCGGGATATCCCCGTCACCAATCAGATCTCCCTTGACCGCGGCAGCGATATCCCTCAGTCTGATCATTACTTGAGAGGTTTTTTCTTGGCCGCTTCGTTGAAGAGTGTGATCACCTTGCTCGTGATGTCTATGGAGGGAGTCCCGTACAGGATGCCGGCCTGGCTCTTCTCGAGTATGAGGGAGTACTTTTCCCGTTCACCGAGACTGCGCACCACCTCCTCGATCTCCTTGAGGACCTTCTGTGTGTATTCCATATCCTTCTGCTGAAGCTCGGTCTGGTAATCGTTGTAGAGCCTCTGGTAATCCTTGAGCTTTGCCTGGTACTGCTTCTCCTTGTCGGCCCTGGCCTCGGGGGTGATGGTGGCGCCCTGTTTTTCAACGGCGTCCTTGAGCCTCTGGAGCTCGGCCTGCCTTCCATCGAGGTTCTTTTTCAGTCTTTCGGCATCCTGGGTGAGAATAGCCCGTATCTGTTTGCCCTGGTCCGATTCAAGCATCACTTTCTGCAGGTCTATGTAGGCGACGTTGACCGACTGGCTCATCGCCGCAAGCGGTGTCAGAAGAACGGCTACGACAAAAAAGACCGTGATAAAACGTTTCATAAAGCCTCCTAACTAATATTGGGTGCCGATGGCAAAATCGAAAAGACTCTTCCTTTCGTTTTCCTTGGGGTTGAGGTTGAATCCCATTTCCAGGCGGATGGGACCCATTGGAGAGAACCAGCGTATGCCGAGGCCTGCCGACGACCGCATCCTCAGGTTGTCGAAGCTGTCGAAACCGGCACCGGTGTCCGTGAAAAGGACCCCTTTCACGCCCGCCGGCTTGTAGATGGGGAATATCCATTCGAAGTTGAAGTACAGCTGGTTCTTGGCACCGATGGGTTCGTCGTTCTCGTCCATGGGCCCGGCTTCGCCGTACCGGAAGCCGCGGATGGAGTTCAGGCCGCCGACGTAGAATTTTTCCGTGATCGGTACCTGATCGCCGCCGTAGCCCCTGATCGCGCCCGCGGTGCCCTTGACGAAAAAGGCGCTGTCCCAGAACTTTATGGGGATATACCTGCCGTAGAAACCGACGAGGGCCCAGAACCTGTTGTCACCGCCGAAGGGACCACCGGCCGTTTCCAGGGATATGCCGCTGTTGATCCCCTTCGTGGGGTTCATGACATCATCTATGGTATTCTTGTTGAGGCCCAAGGTGACGCTGCTTGTGAGGCTCGTACCCGACTGTTCCTTTATGTAGGTGCTGGCGTCGGTCGTGACGTTCGTCACGTCGATGTCCTCTAGCCGGTACTTGATGCTCCCCTTGACGTCGTCGGTGATGGGCTTTATGAGAGACAGGCTACCGCCCGTCCTCTTGTAGTCGTAGGTGTCCATGTACCGCTTGAAGTTGAAGACGCTGAATCCTGCCGAAAGGTTCTTGTCGAAGATATACGGTTCAAGATAGGTGAGCCGGAACTCGTTGGTATAACTGCTGAGCGCGGCCTCGAGCACCATCTTTCTGCCCGTGCCGAGAAAGTTGTCTTCCGAGATGGATCCGGAGACGATCACCTTCTCCGACGTGCTGTAGCCGGCGCCGACAGAGAAGGTACCCGTGGGTTTCTCCTCGATGCCGAGGT
This sequence comes from Syntrophobacterales bacterium Delta_02, assembly GCA_001603955.1. Taxonomy (GTDB): domain Bacteria; phylum Desulfobacterota; class Syntrophorhabdia; order Syntrophorhabdales; family Syntrophorhabdaceae; genus Delta-02. The sequence continues at coordinate 3,174 of LVAA01000049.1, forward strand.
CGATGTTGACCTTTTTGGGATCATCCGTCTTGACGATCTTGAAATCGGTGTCCTTGAAGAATGTGGTGTTCTTCAGCCTTTTCTTGCTGTCCTTGATGGCCGTGATGGAGAAGCGGTCGCCCTCGGCGAATTTCAGTTCCCTGCGCACGACCTTGTCCCGGGTCCTTGTGTTCCCGACGATGTTTATCCTGTTGAAGTATACCTCCTGGTTCTTCGCGACCTTGAAGGTGACATTGACCACGTGGTTGGTGTCGTCGATGGTGGTCAGGGGAGCGATGTCGGCAAATGCATATCCCTTATCCTGGTACAGGTCCGTCAGCGTCAGAACATCCTCGTAGAAAAGCGTGGTCCTGAAGAGCTTGCCCTCCCGGGTCTTGATCCTGGCAAGGAGTTCTTCCCGGGGGAAGATGATGTCTCCGGCGAACTCGATGGTCCCGACAGTGTGCTTGACGCCTTCCTCGACGGGTATCGTGATGGTGATACTCTTGCCGTCCTTGGAGAGCTGTATGTCAGGCGCGCTCACACGGACCTTGGTGTAGCCGTTGTCGTGGTAAAAGGCCTCAATATTCCTGCGGTCTTGCTGGAGGACATCCTCGTCGAGTATGCCCGATCCCGTGAACCACGAGAACCATCCTTTCTCCCTGGTTTGCATGTAGCCCTGCAGTTTGCTGTCCTTGAAGTTCTTATTGCCCGTGAAGGCGATCTTCCTCACGTAGGACAGCTGCGGTTCGTCTATCACGAAGTTCACCGTGGCCTCGTACTTCTCGCCGTAGTCTATCTCGTAGGTGATCTTCGTGGCGTAGTACCCTTTGCTGGCATAGAGTTTCCGGATCTCGTCCATGCTCTCTTTGACCTTTTCGATGTTGAGGACGGTACCGGTCTTGATCTTCAGCTTGTCCTTGAGGTCATCGGTCTTGATCTTTTTGTTCCCCGTCATCAGGATGTTCTTGACGGGGGGCCTTTCGATCACGACGAAGGTGACGGCCTTGCCCTTGTCGGTGTCCTTCACGTCTATCTGAACGTCGCTGAAAAAACCCGTTTTGTATATGTTCTTCATGTCCTCGCGGAGCTTGTCGAGGCTATACGCGTCACCTTCCCTGGTCTTGATGTTGTTGGATATGACGGCGGTGTCGACGCGTTCATTGCCGGTGATCTCGATCTTGGCAACCTTTTCGGCTTCCTGGGCTTGGATCAGGACGGGCAGGCACAGGATCAGGAAGAGGAGGATGACACACTTCGATTTTTTCATATGTTTTGCAAAATTACCAAAAAACCATCCTCTTTGTAAAGGTAAAAAAACGGCCCTCACCACGATTCGATCTTAAGTCCGTCCGCTCCCTGGTAGACGATCTCCCTGCCGTTGGAGTCCCGCATCACTTTTTCCAGCAGTTGCCTCCTGTCGAGATCCGATGAAGACGCGAGCCTGGCAAGGAATCTCAGCCTGTCCCGGAATGTGATCCTCCTGGGAAGCGTGGTGTTGAGTTGAACGAGCATCCTGTGTAGGACGTCCCCGTCCGCCTGCCGGAAGGTGATATCTTCGACATCGAGAAAACGAAAAGTGCCGTTCTCCAGCCTGAAAACGTTGCAGGCCTTCAGGTCGTGGTGTACGACGCCGGTCCTGAGGGCCTCCTTGAGGAAGAGGGCAAGGGAATCCGCCAGGGCCTTCCTTTCCTTGCCGGACGCGCCGTCGTATACCCTGTCCACGTGGCGGTCCAGTTCCTCGCCCCGTCCGCCGAGGTCCTCCATCGCAATATACCCGCGCCGGAAGGGGGCGGGCGCGGACAGGCAGAACGTGTCGGGGATCAGGGGGAGGTCAAGGTAAACGAGGGCGACGTGTGCCTTCCATGCCCGTTTCAGCCTCCTCCTGCTGCGATAGGTCTTCCTCACGTGGTCTGCGTACCTTTCCACCGTGACCTTTGTGTCCCTCTTGATGGTCTCCACAAAGGCCCCGCGGCTGAGGTCCTGTCTGCCGAGAACATACAGATACCTGCCCTTCCACCGTGTCTTTGACGTGTTCTCGAAGGCCCTGTGCTGTTTCCTCAGGATCCATCGCATATGCATGGTCTTGAGGGTCCGTTCCGCTTCGTCCCGTATCTCTACGTTCCCGTAACACAGGAAGAACGTCTCCTTCTCGTCGGGGGTCATCGTCCAGTAGGCCATGGCAAGGGCGTGAGAGAGGTTCGAGATCTCGTCAGCCCGGCTAAAGGAGTCCTTTACATTCATCTTGTGCAGGTCGATGAGGTAGAGCCGGCCCTTCGAAACAAGCACGTTGTCCAGGTGGAGATCGTTATGCAGGACATGGTGTTCCTTCAGCGTCCTGAGCATCTCGGCGAGGGCCGCGATGAGCTCTTGCCTGTCCCGGGACCTGTGGAAGGCGTCTATGAAACTCTCCCCCTCGATATATTCGTGGACGACACAGGAGGTCCCCGGTCCGGATCCGTAGCCGTAGCACACCGGTGTGGATATGCCGAAAGACGCAAGCTTCCGGCTCATGAGATACTCGACCCGTCCCCGGGGATTCACTTTATTCCGTATCGCCCCGAGAAGGCCCTTTTCCAGGAATGACTTCACGAACACCCTGCCGACCTTGAAGGGATAGGTGCCGTAGAGCCTTCGTTCACCTCCCCCGTGGGCAAAGGGCTGCAGAACCTCGACGAGCCCCCTGTCCTCGAGATTCCACTCGATGCCGTTGATATTGGCGGCTGTCAATCCTTCAGAACCTTTCATAGTGAGTCCACGATCTCGGCGAACCTTTTTCCCCAGACCTGCAGTGAATATCTTTCTACCGCCGTTTGCCGCGCCGCCGCGCCGATGCGGCGGCGAAGGGCTACATCGGAGCCGAGCGCCTCTATGGCTTGCTTCCATCCCCCGAGGTCGGCCCTCAGGAACCCGTTCACGCCGTCCGCCACGATCTCTTTCGAGACGCCGACGGGATTTGTCACCGAAGGGAGCCCCATCGCCATGTACTGGATCAGTTTCAGGCCGCACTTTCCCCGGGACCATGTGTCGTCTTCGGCGGGCATGATGCCCATGTCCAGATCGAGGAGCATCGCCTTCTCCCGCTCCTTGTTCCATCTGTGAAAGGTTATGCCCCGTTTCTCGACGCGGAAGGGCTTGTCGGCGATGACCCTGAACTCGGTTCCCTCCCTGTCGGCGATGGAAAGGATGAGGTCCCTGATGCCGTCGAGATACCTCAGCGTCGAGCTCGTCCCGATCCATCCGACGACAAAGGTCTTTCGCTCCTCGTGCACCTTGATGGGGTATTCGTCGATGTCCACTGTGGTGGGCATGTAGTGGACGCCGGAATCCCTGTATTTGCCGGCCTCCTCCATGAGAAAGGAGTTGCCGCAGAGGACCGCCTTCGAGGCCCTGACGATGGCGGCGAACCTGTTCCTTCTCGTTGCGCTCTCACCCTTCCTGCCGTACATGACGGCGTCGTCGAAATCGTAGACCATCTTCTTCGCGAACATCTTGAGAAGGGAAAGCTTCATGGGGCTCAGGAGGACCCTCTGCACAACGACAACGTCGGACCGCGAGGCGGTCTTGAGCACGGTGCCGAGGTCCGCCTTCGTCGTCAGGAGGGAGACCTTGAAACCCCGTTCCTCGAGATACGGGAAGTACTGCTGGATCCTGTATCCCACAGGGTTCTCCTTCGTGAATATGTTGTGGGTGTAAAAAAGTATCTTTTTCATGGGGTACGGCGCGCCATCGCCTTCAAGGACTTGTTGAATATATCATTGCCGTATCGGGCTGTCAACGCCGGGGACAGGCGGGGGCGGACCGTTATGACAGCCGTTCTCCTATCTCGACCTCGTTACCCCTATTCTCGGGCAGAGGTCTTCAATGGGGCATTCGCTGCACTTTGGTGACAGGGGGGTGCAGATCCGCTTGCCGAAGGTGACGAGCAGGGAGTTGTAGACGATCCAGTATTGCCGGGGCAGGACCTGTCTCAGGGCATCTTCGGTGGCGTGAGGGTTTTTCGTCGAGACGATGCCGAGCCTGTTGGATATCCTGTGGACGTGTGTATCCACGCAGATGCCCGGTTTCCCGTATCCTTCGGTGATGACGAGGTTTGCCGTCTTGCGGCCTATTCCCCGCATGGAAAGAAGCTCCTCGATCGTATCGGGGACCCTCCCGCCGTACCTGTCGATGATGGTCCGGGCGACCTCCTTGAGGACCTTCGCCTTGTTCCGGTAGAAACCGACGGGATAGATCATTCTCTCCAGCTCTCCGTCGGGGATCCCGAGGAGCTCCCGGGGAGTCCCGGCGCGAGGCATGAGGGTCTCCATCACCTTCTCCGTCGTCTCGTCCTTCGTCCGGAGGCTGAGGAGTGTTCCGACGAGCACGACAAAGGGGTTTGGCGTCTCCCCCCGGGATATGCGGGTGATGATCGGTGCCGCCTCCTCGGGGAAGAGAGCGACGAGGGTCTTCATCATTTCGTCAAAGGGGAATTCCTTTTTCATTCGCCTTATCCGTGTGCCCGTTGGATCATCAGCCGTCACGGTCGATGAGCTTCTCGATCCACCCCCGCATTTCCCCTGCGTGAGAGCCCTCCCAGTAGATCTTCCTGCACGACGGGCAGGTCTTGAAGCGATCGTGGTGGTGGTAGATGTACTCGGGGACCAGGGGCTCGATCTCCTCCCTGGGCACATCGGCAAGAGGGGTGTTGCATTCGATGCAGCGCGTCATGAACGCCGCGGGGTCCACGTATTTTTCCACTATCTCCTTTATCTCAAGGAGTTGTTCCCCGGGGTCGTTGGCGTGTATGACCACGGTATGGGGGGGGACGGCCCTGTCCTGTCTCTTCGTGAGAAAGAGGCAGCCGGCGGATGGCGCGGGAAAGGACGCCGGGTCCTCTCCCTGGCGGACATAAGGGGCATCGAAGCCCAGGGTCCTGAGGTACCGGGCAAGCTTTCCCAGCATGACGTCGCAGACGAATATCATCTCTTGACGAGGGCGCGTGCCGTCTCGGCGGCCCGTGCCATGATCTCCTCTTCACCGGGAACGACCCGGTTCTCCATGAGAACCTCTCCCAGGCAAATGACCGTGTCCACGGCCGAGCTGTTAGCCGCGTAGACCATGTCGGAATAGATGTCGAAATTCGGGACGAACTCGGGTCTCGCCAGGTCGATGAGGATGATGTCGGGGCTCAGGCCTTCCCTGATGGACCACTCGCCGAGACGGAAGATGTCCGCGGCGGTCCGGGTAGCCATGTCGAATGTCTGCCGCGCCGGCAGCATGGTCGGGTCCGATGTGTGGAACTTCGCAAGCAGGGAGGCGAACTTCATCGTTTCCAAAACGTCGAGGTGGTTGTTCGAGGCGCAGCCGTCGGTCCCGAAACAATAGGGTATTCCGGTCTTTCCAATGAGACGGTGGGGAAAGACCCGCCCGACGGCGAGCTTGAGATTGGAAACGGGCACGTGGACGAGCCGGGCGCCGCGCTCCTTGAGGACGGCCGCGTCGGCCTCGTCGAGCGCGCATCCGTGGCAGCCGATGTAACGCCCGGAAAGAAGACCGATGGAGTCGAGGAACTCCACGGGGGACATTCCGTACTTTTCCTGCGAGAACCGGGTCTCATCGGCGGTCTCCGCCAGGTGCATATGGATCAGGATGTCCTTCTCGATGGAGAAATCGCGCATCCATTCGAGACTTGCCTTTGAGACCGTATACAGGGCGTGGGGGCCGAAGGTGAAGGTCGCGTAGGGCTCATACTTCTTTGAGAGTGCGTAGAGGTCCTGGTTCAGGCTTATCTGCTCCCGGGCCTTGCCATCTTCGAACATATCGATGAAGACGGCGCTGATGAAGCCCCGCACTTTCATGTCGGTGACCGCCCGGGCGGTTGCCTCCCAGTGCCAGTACATGTCATTGAAGGCGGTGACACCGTTCCTTATCATCTCGAGGCAGGCGAGCTTTGCGCCCCAGTACACGTCCTCTTCGGTCAGTTTCGATTCGAGGACCCATATCTTCTCTTCGAGCCAGGACTTCAGGGGCATATCGTCGGCATAACCCCGAAAGAGGGTCATGGCAGCGTGGGTGTGCCCGTTGATGAGGGAGGGCAGGGCGGCCTTGCCTGTGCCGTCTATCGTCCTGTCGGCCGGGCGGGTGCAGGACGGGGAGATCTCGAGGATAACGCCGTTGTCGATGAAGATATCCCGGACCGCACCGTCAAGATGGACACCCTTGATGAGGATGGTCACGAGAGCCCCCGCGTGATGAGGGTATTGAGGACGCTCTCGATGGTTGCGAGGTTTCGTGACACATTCACCCGGATCTCGTCCATGGTCAGGGGTGTCTCAACTATGCCATGGCAATAGTTGTCGATGGAACAGATGCTGGCGTAGGGCAGGTCCGTCTCCATGGCGAGGGTGGCCTCGGAGGCGAGCGTCATGCCGACAATGTCTCCGAAATCCTTGAGGATGTTGATCTCGGCCCGCGTTTCCAGCCTTGGACCGATGGTCTGGACGTAGGTTCCGCCCATCCGCACCGCCATTGTGTGCTCCCTGCATGCCACGAACACCTCGTGGGCGAAGTTCCCGTCCATCACGGGTATCATGAAACGCATCTCGTCGTCGAAGAAGGTCTCGATATGCCAGGGGGAGACGAAATCGTCGGGAACGAGGAGGGTGCCGGGCTCAAGGGAGAACTTTAGGCTCCCCACGGAGTTGACGGCCACTATCCTGCTCGCGCCCAGTCCCTTGAGGGCCGCGATGTTCGCCCGGTGCCCTATCCTGTGAGGGGGCATCGGGGGGTTGCCATGTCTCTGGAGGAAAACAACCCCGTCCCCTTTCTTTATGGTGACGGTGCCGAAAGGGGTCTCTACGGTTTCCTCGGGCCAGCCGGAGAAGATCCGGCAGTCGAGCAGTGATGTTCCTCCGAGTATCGCTAACATCGTTTCCAGATATTCTTGTACAGGGAATGGCACGTCGAGTCAATAGAATTGTTGGGAGACAGTGCCTTTGTTACCACTCTACGGTGATCGTGAGTCTATCTTCAAAACCTTGTGCAGCCACATTCTGTTTCGGCAGTATTTTCCCATACACCGGGAACTGCTTCGACCCTCCTCCCTCCCCGAATACAAAGACACCGAAATACGTTCCCTGCCCGCCGTCCCCCCAGATCGTTGTGCAGGACGCATCTGAATAAAGGTTGTACGGCAGGTCCTCTCCTCCGGACCCCTTCAGCAACCTCTGGCTGATATCCCCGGAATGACCCGCGCTCAGCCAAACCCTGCCCTGAGCGGACACCGTGCATGTCACGGTGAATGATCCATCTCCTCTGGTAACATCTGAGGAAAGCGGATTGTACCCGGGGAATGTGATGCCGCTTACCGGTCCTATCCTGCAGTTCTGGGCGATACAGGCGCCTGCCAGGAGAAGGAGAAAGAGTACGGAGAGGAGAATGACAGGGACGATTGCGCAGCTCGACGCTGAGTCTTCACGTTCATGGACTGTCTTCAGCAAGGATGCCTCCAAGGTTCACCACCATGTCGTCGGTTCGCGGTATCGTGATGGTGATGTAGCATGTCTTGCCGGCCTTCTTCACGGTCCCGCGATGGCTGCCGGCCGGGATGTTCTCGAGATAGAACTCGCCCTGTCCGTCGGTGACGAAGGGGACCTGCTTTCCATCCACCGTGAGCGTTGCCTCGCAGAGGTTCAGGGGAACGGTTCTTCCTTCGGTCTTTCTTTCAATGCGTCCCGCGAAGGCCTGGATCTTCACCGCGTCGAAGGACAGGAAGGTGCCGCTCTTCAAAGGCGGGGAGACACATCTCTCGAGCTTCTCAAGAGAAAACTCGACGGGTATGTCCTTGTCGTTGATGGAGATATAGTTGTCCCGGTAAGAGTTCATGTTGGGTATGAACACCTTTCCTGCCGCGTCTGTGTGCCCGATCAGGTGATTGTTGTGATATACCCGCACGTTCTCAAGGTCCCCCACCTTCACCACGCCGTAACTGTCGCTGACGGGACGTCCGAATGCGATCGTCCCGCCGACGTATGCGATCCCCCCTGATGCGTTGAGCCGTATCGATTCGCAGGGATAGGCCTGCCCTGTCGGGTAGTTTCCCATGAACTCCGCGCTGTAGATCCCGAAGGGGCCGTTGTATTGGACGTAGGGGTTGACGGAACGCGACTCACCGTCCGGCAGGTTGCTGCGCGTGGCCGATACCCGGTAACCGAAGCCCTCACCCACAGGGGCGTTCTTCTGTATCTGCAGGCCCTGGTAGTCGCCGGTATCGTCTTTCCGGAGATTGGTTGAGAGCATCGTGTCCCTCCAGAGGTGGAAGGTAAGGCCAAGGCTGAGGCAGGTGTCGGAACTGTCGTCCTTCGTGTGTCTTACGGATAGGTGCATGGTGCAATCTCTCGCAACGTTCCGCGTGTAGCTGAGAGTATAGCTCCGCCGGTCCTGCCCGGCATATTTGCCGATGCCGCCGAAGTCAAAGGAGATGGACCCTGGCGTTCCCGCGCCGTATCCGATACTGGCTCCGAGTTCGTACCGTGGCCTGTCGTCTGCGGGCCGGGTCGTGAGCGTTGCGTACTCCTGCGTGTACCAGTTGTAGAGAAACCTCAAGCTGACCTTGCGCCGCTGATAACTGTACCTCAGGGAACCGGCATAGCCTGTCGTTCCGAAGTCTCTCTCGAGGGCGCTTGCGGAACCGGACAGGCTCAGCACGCCATAGTCCTTCAGGAGAAAGGACATCTGCGGACCCATGTTGACAAGATCGCTCGAGCCTTCACCCCGTACGCCGGCGGTGAGAGAGTCGGTAACACCGTAATTGTGAGAGAATAAGAAGGCGAGCTTCCCGTAATCGTTGCTCTCGATCCCATAGCTGCGCCTGAGAAAGCCGGCATTGTAGCTGAACTCGTGAAGCCCGGAGCGCAGAAGGACGTCGGAGGAATAGAAGGGATACCTGAGGGTTTCCTCCCTGCCGAAGGCGTCCCTGACGGTGATCGTGAGGTCGTGAAGCCCGTTGAAAGAGATGATATTCCTGAGGTCGAAGGGTCCGGGACCGATCCTGTCCGACCTGACCTGCGCTCCGTCTATGGAGACCCTGACCTCCGAGGGCAGGCTGGCGAACCCGGTGTAATCCACCATCGGCTGTTTTATGAAGTAGGGGTCGATGGAGAAGTTCCTTGAGAAACTGATCCCTCCCATGTTCACGGTGCTGCCGAGATAGCCCGAGGCGGCGTAAAGGTCGCCGAGGACGCTGCGATTGAGATCGAGCCGCGATTCATAGGTCGCGTTCGTCGACAGGCGCACAAACCTTTCGGTGGTGCCATCCCTCGTGTACAGTGAATTGTTGAGCAGGAGCACGTCTCCCACCCGCAGACCCGCCTCAGTCGTCCCTGCAAAGGACGTATGGTCGGCAGGCCCCTCGCCGGTGTAGTTGAGGCCGTAATTGAGAAAGGCGCCGGTTTCTCTCGGGTAGTAGACATCCGGCTTTCTTACGGGTCTCAGGTCGACGGACCGTCTCCTGAGAAGACGGGGGGCCGCTGTGATCTCGAGAGAGACCGCCTGCTCATTGAAAGTGAACGATACCCCATCCATGGACTTCAGCGATATGAAGGTCTTGCCTCCTATGACCGATGCCACGCCCGTCGGTTCGGAAAAGCCGATCAAGACCAGGTCCTCCCTGTTCAGGAGACAATCGCCGTCCCGCGTGAGATAGGCAAAGAGCTCACCTTTCTTCTCCATATTGAGGACCGCCTCAAGGACAAGATGCTCCCGACCGAGGCAGTCGAGAGGGGTAAAAAGGGCAAGAACGGCGAGGAGATGCAGGAGGATACGGCTCGGCCAACAGGGACGGGACACGGTTATCTGGTCCGCGGCCCACACATGCCCCCTGTTACCTGCATTGTCTTCTCCAGGGAATTCCTTGTTGTTCTGACCATTGTCTGGATCGTAGAGAGTTTTGCACAGAGTGCCGGAGGGATCTGTGTTGCGTACTTTCTGGAGGCACCGCCGAGCAGGTACCAGCCCGTGAGGTTCTTCGAGAATATCTTTTCGCCTCTGTAATCTCTACCGGTCACCGCGATAGACTCGATGACGAGATGGCAGTTGCCGCTATTTCGCACCTGTACAACGGCCTTTCCCCCTTCCATCGTGAGAGACCCCTCGACACCACCGTCCTTGGTCTTCAGGGGGCTGATGAACACAGGGATCCCGATCTTCAGCGTAAAACGTATTTCACCGCTTCCGGTCTTCTGCTCCCCCAGCGGCAGTTCTTCAATGTAGACCCTGTACGTTCTCTCCTCTATCGCGGGACCCACGGTTGTGCCCAGGCGGAGGAGCCGTTGTCCACCCCGGGGTATCTTGACGACTCTCGGAAAGATAAGGATGTCGGGGGTGTCCTCGTAGACATCCTTGCCGTCACTGCCCTCAACCCATTTGAAGGCTTTTGCCTGAATTATGAGTTCGCCGGCGGTCAGATTCCTGACGACCAGCTTGCCGACCCTGGTCTTCGCGGTAAAGGATATCCGGACCGGCTGGACATCGAAGTTGCCGGCGTAGCATGTCCCGGGGGGCAAAAGGACGGCTGAGCACATCAGAGAGAACAGAAGGACAAAGAAGCGGCCGGTCTCTGCAACCGGCCGCTTTGCATAATGGTTGTCCAAATATCTTCCCCTAGTAATCTACGTTGGCCGTCATGTTGGTGGTGAATGTCTTGTCTTTTGTCACATTCTGACCTGCCGAGATTCTGCCGTATATTCCCTGTGTTGTCACTGTTCCTGTTCCGGTTCCTGCAAGTTTGTTCGCTTGAGAGGGAAATATCTGTGTTCTGGCATCGTCCGAATAGAGCTCGAAAGGCAGCGTCTCTTCATCGGATTTCAGCAGCCTCTCCGAGGAGCCGTCGTTCATCGTGATATAGAGGCTGTATGCCTGCCCCTTGACGCAGGTGAATGTCATGTTCGTTGATGCCGTGGTGTCGTTTCCGGAAAGTGGATTGTAGCTGCCGAAGTTCAGGTCACTTACGGTGCCGAACGTACAACCCCCGCTCGAGGTTGCAGTCACGGCGAAGCCGCCTGAAACCGTATCCGCCCTCACATTGGCGTAAAGGGTCACGGTCGCGAGGAGCACGGCAAATACCAGGATCATTAAGTGCTTTAAGGTACGTTTCAATTCGTTCCTCCCTGTTGTGTTTTTGAGTGCTAGTGTTGCACACAGGGAGGGTTCAGGGGCCTGCCTATGTGACGTGTCCCGGTGAGGATGGGACCAACCGACACGCATCGAGTACCTGTCTTGATCAACCGGGTAGAGGCGAGAGGGGGGACCGCAATTACCTGGCAGGGGTTGCGAAAGGAGAAAGGATCGGACCTCGATGGGGAACTACCGATCCGCGCACGTCCGGTGTTCCGTGCTCATCCCAGGAGTTCCATGAACTCCTGCTCCGTGAGTATCGTGAGGCCCAGCTGCCGGGCCTTGTCGAGCTTGGAGCCGGCCTCTTCGCCGGCCACGACGTAGCTGACCTTCTTGCTCACCGAGGAGGCGGTCTTCGCGCCGAGTTCCTCGACCTTCACCCGGGCCTCATCACGGGACATGGACGAGAGGGAGCCGGTGAAGACGAAGGTGAGGCCGACGAGCTTTTTCGAGCCGCCCTGTTCGTACTCGAGTTCCACGCCGGCGGCGAGGATCCTCGATATGGTCTCGCGGTTCTTCGGGTCGCGGAAGAAGGCGGTGATGCTGCCCGCCGCCTCGGGGCCGATCTCGGGTATGGCCAGCAGCATCTGGGTATCCGCCGCCACGAGCTTCTCGATCGAATCAAAACGCTCCGCCAGGAGGTCCGCCGCATGTTCGCCGACCTGCCGGATGCCCAGCGCGTTGATGAAGCGCGCGAAAGGCCTGTGTTTCGACGCCTCGATGGCATCGATGATGTTGCCGGCGGACTTGTCGGCCATCCGCTCCAGGCCGGCGAGGGTTTCCTTCTTTATATAATAGAGGTCCGCCACGTCGCGGATGACCTGCCGGTCGACGAGCTGTTCCACGAGCTTCGTGCCCAGCCCGTCGATATCCATGGCCCGCTTGGAGGCGAAGTGCTCGATACTTCCCTTGATCTGGGCGGGACAGCTTATGTTGACGCAGCGCCGTATGGCCTCGCCGGGGGGTCTCACGACAGCCTCACCGCAGACCGGACATTTTTCGGGCATCCTGAAGGGTTGGGCCCGGCCCGGCCTCGAGGCATCGAGGACCCTGACGACCTCGGGGATCACGTCGCCCGCCCGGGTGACGATTACCCTGTCCCCCACCCTTACGTCCTTTCGCACTATCTCGTTCTCGTTGTGCAGGGTGGCCCGGGAGACCTCCACCCCGCCCACGGTGACGGGTTTAAGGGCGGCGACGGGAGTGAGCGCGCCGGTGCGACCGACACTGACGAGTATGTCCTCGACCGTTGTCTCCTCTTCGATCGCCTCGAACTTGTAGGCGATCGCCCAGCGAGGGGACCGCGAGACGGTACCGAGGGCCGACTGGTGATCGACCCTGTTCACCTTGATGACGGTGCCGTCTATTTCGTAGGGGATCTTTTCCCGGATGGACCTGATGTGGTCATACTGGTCCACGAGCTCTTCGATGCTGCGGCAGAGCCGGGTGTTGTCGTTGACCCTGAAACCCCACCCCTTAAGGCGCTTGAGGAACTCCATGTGGGTAGAGTAAGGGGTACCGGTGACGCTGCCCGGGGCGTAGCAGAATATGTTGAGCTTTCTCGTGGCGGTGATCCTGGGGTCGAGCTGGCGGATGGAGCCCGCCGCGGCGTTTCGCGGGTTGGCGAAGAGGGGTTCGCCCGTCCGCTCCCGCTCCCCGTTGAGGGCAAGGAACTCCTTCTTCCCCATGTAAACCTCTCCGCGGACCTCGAGGCGCTCCGGCAGGGGCGCGTCCTCTTCAACCCGGAGGCGGAGCGGGATGGCCCGGATGGTTCTCAGGTTCTGGGTCACATCCTCGCCGACGTAGCCGTCACCCCGTGTGGAGCCGAGGGTGAAAACACCATCGATGTAGACGAGTTCCACGGCCAGGCCGTCTATCTTGACCTCCATGACGTATTCGACATCGCTTGTCCCGAGGAGCTTTGTAACGCGCCTGTGGAAGTCCCTGACCTCCTCCTCGTCCATGGCGTTCTGGAGGCTCAGCATGGGGATGGAGTGCTTGACGGTCGTGAAGGCATCGAGGGGCCGCGATCCTACCCTCTGAGTCGGTGAATTGGGGTCGGCAAATTCCGGGTGCTCCGTCTCCAGGCGGGTAAGCTCGCGCATGAGGTCGTCGTACTCCCTGTCCGTCACAGCGGGCTCGTCGAGGACGTAGTACCGGTAGTTGTGGTACTCCAGCTCTTTCCTGAGACGCTCGACCCTTTTTTGGATACCTTCCCTGTCCATATATCTTTTTGCGTCATGTCCGGAAGCCGTCCGGGACGCGCGCGGATGATACATGTATCATATCGCAGGTGTTCTTTTTGAGTCCACATATTTGGGACGATGGCGTTTTCCGCTGTTTTGGAGGTGTTTTATCCGATAGAATATGTTAAACGATTTCAAAGACGTGCCGATATACCAGTCATCCGGTGATCGTTGACGGTGCCGAGGAAGGGACATGTATGAACCGCAACAGGACTGTCGAGGGGTCTGCAGATCGACGGGGCACAATTCTGGTCCTCCGGCTCTTTTTCGTTTTTATATTCTCCCTCATGACCGTTCATATCTCTGGTGCAGCCGAACGGGAGGACAGGGACCCGTCGGGACTTGCCGCGATGCCCATCGAAGAACTGATGGGGGTAGAGGTATCGACGGTTCTCGGCGCGTCGCGGTATGAGCAGCGGATATCTGATGCCCCCGCCTCCATCAATATCATCACGTCGCAGGACATAAAACGTTACGGATACAGGACCATGGCGGACATCCTCAGCAGCGTACCGGGGTTGTACGTCACGTACGACCGGAATTACAGGTACCTGGGTGCCAACGGTTTCCTGAGGCAGGGGGATTACAACACGCGCATGCTTCTCCTCGTCGACGGTCACCGGATGAACAACAATATTTACGATACCGCCGCCGTGGGCAACGATCTCATGCTCGACCTCGACCTCGTGGACCGTGTCGAAGTAATACGGGGGCCGGGGTCGTCGCTTTACGGGAGCAACGCTTTTTTCGGCGTCATCAACGTGATCACGAAGGGCGCAAGCCACGTGAACGGTTTGGAAGTGTCGGCTGAAGCCGGCAGCTTCGATGCCAACAAGCAGAGGGCCACGTTCGGCCGTACCTTCGGCAACGGGTTGGAGATGATGCTGTCGGCGACCCGCTACCACAGCAGGGGAGAGAGCCTGTACTACAAAGAATATGACAGTCCCGCGCCGAATTCGGGGTGGTCCGACGGCAACGACTGCGAGGGATACTCATCCTTTTTCACCAACTTCAAGGTCGCGGGGCTGAATGTTCAGGCTGCCTACGGTTCCCGCACCAAGGGGATCCCCACAGGTGCCTGGGAAACCGTTTTCAATGATGACAGGACGAAGTCCACCGATACGCAGGGTTACATAGACGTCAGGTACCACAGGACGTTCAAGGATAACCAGGACCTCTCGGTGCGGGTCTTTTACGATTATTACCGCTATGATGGGAAATACCTCTTCGACTATCCTCCCGTCGCCATGAACAGGGACCTTGCGGTGGGCAAGTGGTGGGGGACGGAGGCGTTCTACAAGACCCGGATAGGAAACCGGCATACCCTGATAGCGGGGCTGGAATACCGGGACAATTTTCTCCAGCAGCAGAAGAACTACGATGACAGCCCCCATGCGGTCTACCTTGACGATAACAGGGCATCGTACAGTGTTGGCGGCTACGCGCAGGGAGAGTTCGTGGTCACCGACAGGGTACTCCTCAATCTGGGCGCCCGGTATGACCACTACAAGGATTTCTCGGGAAGGCTGAACCCCAGGGCCGCGCTCATATGGAACCCCATGGAAAGGACGACGGTGAAGCTCATCTATGGCGAGGCCTACCGCATACCCAATGCCTACGAGCTTTACTACACCGACGGGAACGTGACGCAAGGGGCAAACCCGGGCCTCGATCCCGAGACGATCAGGACCTACGAGCTTGTCCTCGAGAAGTATGTGAAAGACTTCCGCCTGTGCCTTTCCGGTTTCTACTATGATGTGGAGAACCTCATAAGCCAGCAAAGCGACACCGCCGGGCTCATGGTCTTCACCAACACGGGAAGGGCCGAGGGCAAGGGCATCCAGTTCGAGATGGAGAGGAAGTGGCCGAACGGTTTTTCGGGAAGGTTCTCCTACTCTTTTCAGGAGGTCACGAGCAGCCAGGACGGCGTGGAATTCGCGAATTTTCCGAAGCATCTTGTGAAGTTCAACGCCTTCGGTCCGATAATCAGGAACTGGCTCGGCGCGGGAGTGGAGATCCAGTACGCGAGCTCGCAGAAGAACCTCAACGGCACCCGCGACGGGGGCTATCCCCTGGTGAACGCGACGCTTCTGGGCGAGAAGATCTTCAGGGACCTTGACCTCTCCTTCAGCGTCTACAACGTTTTTGACAAGAAGTACAGCAATCCGGGCTCGCGTGAACATGTCCAGAGCGACATCGAGCAGGAGGGCAGGACCTTCAGGCTAAAGGCGACATATCGGTTCTAGAAAGATGAAGACCCCGTTTCTCATAGCGGTCCTCTGGGGACTCGTACTTACCGTCCAGCCCGTTCCCCTTCACGCACAGGCCCGGGCATTCGGAGAATATGACGTGAAGGCGGTGTTCATCGCGAATTTCTTCAAGTTCGTCGAATGGCCTTCTCCGGTCCGGGAGTACAGGATCTGTATCTACGGCTCGGACCCTTTCGGACAGAGCATGCGGACCGTGGAGGGAATGAAGGTGCGCGGAAGACCGCTGGAGGTCAGAAGGCCCGTCTCGTTGCGGGCCCTCGGTGACTGTCACCTCCTCTTCATCTCCTCCTCGGAAAGGCGGCGCATCCAGTCCCTTCTTGACGAGATCAAGGGTATGGACATCCTGACCGTGGGAGACACGGAGGGTTACGCTCAGGAAGGGGTGATGGTGAATTTCTATATAGAGGCGAGTAAGGTGAAGTTCGAGATCAATCTCAATGCGATACGGCGTTCCAGCATCACTGTCAGCTCCCAGCTCCTGAAACTGGGAAGGATGGTGGGTGATGAGTAGGGTACGGGGCTTCCCGCGGACGATGGGACTCTTTCGGAATCTGCCCCTGAAAGGCAAGCTTATCCTCATCTATCTCATTTCGACGATCGCCATCCTCGGTCTCGTCGGGACGGTCATCATTGCCAACGAGATCCTGTCCGCACGGAAGACCTTCATATCCGATTCGGAGGGGCTCGTGGAGGGTCTGGGAAAGAACAGCGCGGCGGCTCTCCTGTTTCGCGATCAAAGGGACGCGGAAGAGACCCTGAAGGTCCTTAAGGCCTTTCCCGATGTCAGGTACGGGGCTATCATGGACAAGGCCGGGACGGTTCAGGCCGAGTACAGGAGAGACAATGGGCGCGTCGAGCCCCCTCAAGGAGTGGGCCCCGGGGACGGGTACGGTTTCAGTTCGTCCCTGGCGTGGTTCTTTCAGTCCGTTACCCTGGACAACGAACGGATAGGCTCCGTCTATCTCGTCCGAGACCTGCAGAGACTCTACGGAAACCTTTACCGGAACATCGCTATCCTGGTCCTTGCCGTCCTCGTGTCGCTCGTCATCGGGTACTATCTCTCCCTTTATCTCCAGAGCATGGTCACCGATCCCATGAACAGGCTTCTCGAGATGATGAGGTCGGTCACGGAGGAGAAGCAGTACCACCTGAGAGCGGATGCGGCGGGAAAGGACGAGGTGGGTGACCTCGCCCGGGGCTTCAACGATATGCTCGGCAAGATAGAGGAAAGGGATGCGGAACTGACCGCGCACCGCCAGCACCTTGAGGACCTGGTGCAGAAGCGTACGGAGGAACTGGTCAGGGTGAACAGGGACCTGACACGTGAGCTGGAGCAGCGCGGAATGTTCGAACGGGCCCTCAGCGAATCGGAAAAGCGCTACCGCGCGATCTTCGAGAACACCGGCAATGCCAGCATCATCGTCGATGAGGATTACACGATCTCCCTCGCGAACGCCGAGTTTGGCAGGCTCTCGGGGTTCGACCTCGAGGAGGTGATCGGCAGGAAGTCCTGGACCGATTTCGTTCATCCCGATTTCGTGAGGCAGATCAGGGAGTATCATCTCCTCCGCAGGATAAGAGGTAACAGTATCCCGGGTGATTACGACATCAAGATCATCGACAGGCTCGGCAGGACGCGGGACGTGCATCTCACCGTGGGTCTTCTGCCTGACTCCCGGAAGACCATCGCGTCGATCCTTGACATAACGGAGTGGAAGGCCATGGAGGTCCAGCTTCTGCAGTCCCGGAAGATGGAGGCCGTGGGACAACTGGCGGCGGGTGTCGCCCACGATTTCAACAACATCCTGACCGCCATCATCGGCTACGGCAGCGTCCTGCAGATGAGCCTCGATGCCGACAGTCCCGAAATGGCGTACGTGGATTCCATCCTTCAGGCGGGCCAGCGGGCAGCGGCGCTCACGCAGGGTCTCCTCGCGTTCGGCAGGAAGCAGGTCATTGCTCCCAGGGAAATAGACCTCAAGGATGCCGTCAGGAGCATGGAGGGGCTTTTACGGAGAATGATCGGCGAGGACGTGGAACTGAGGTGCCGTTATTGCCCGGAGGAGACGACCATTCTTGCCGACTCAGGCCAGATAGGGCAGGTGTTGATGAACCTGGCGACGAACGCGCGGGACGCGATGCCCGGCGGAGGGGTCCTGTCGATAGAGACATCGGCCGTCACTGTCGACAGCGAGTCCCGCCCGGTGGACCCGGATATAGAACCCGGCCGCTATGCCCTTCTCATCGTGAGCGACTCAGGAACGGGGATACCGAAGGATATCGTGGAGCGTATCTTCGAGCCCTTTTTCACCACAAAGGGGGTGGGTCAGGGTACGGGCCTTGGATTGTCGATCGTCTACGGGATCGTTACCCAGCACTCCGGGCACGTCCATGTCCGGAGCGAACCGGGTAAGGGGGCCGCCTTTTCCATCCATCTCCCTCTGGTCGAACGCGCGTGTACTGTTCCGGTCGATGAGAGTACCTGCCCATGGACAGGGCCCTCCGACAGGACGGGGACGATCCTCCTTGCCGAGGACGATGATATGGTGCGGAGATTCATAGGCATGGTCCTTACCGAGCGCGGCTACGGGGTCATTGAGGCACGCGACGGCGAGGAAGCGCTCCGGGCCTTCGAATCCCGCGGGGCGGCCATCGATCTCCTTCTTCTCGACGTTGTTATGCCCGGCATGAACGGGAAGGCGGTCTATGACTACGCCGAACGAATAAGGCCGGGCATCAAGACCATTTTCATAAGTGGCTATACCGCGGACATCATCCACAAAAAGGGTGTGCGGGAGGAAGGGGTCCATTTCATCTCGAAGCCCGTCATTCAGCAGGAACTGATGAAGAAGATCCGGGAAGTTCTGGATTCGTAAAACTGCGTTCAAGAGTTCGAGAGTTCAAGAGGATAAAAGCGGTTGCGGGTTGCGGGTTTCGAGTCCCGGGTTCAAGGCTGAAGAACGTTCAAGAGTGCCCGAAGTTCAAGAGCTCAAGGAGTCCGGGGAAGAGGTGGAAAACCGGGCGGAATTGTTTCCCAAAATACCCTGCAGGCCGCTGCCCGTTCGTGAAATTTGTCTTGACAAACGGGGTGTATGGCTGTAATTTGGTTGTACTTTTTGAGCTGGAATTTTACCGAATCCAACCGAATGAGGTCCATACGTGATCAAGTCACTGAAATTGAGATTTATTCTCATTGTCGTTTTCCTCGTCGTTTCCATTATCTATTGTTTGCCCAATGTTATAGAGCTCGAGGGTGTTTGGAAGAAGTACCTTCCCAGCGATAAGATCCACCTCGGACTCGACCTCAAGGGCGGTATGCACCTGCTCCTGGAGCTCGATACATCGAAGCTCATGGACAACATAATCGACAGGCGGGTGAACGCCCTCAAGGATGCCATGATCTCGGAGGGTGTCAGATTCCTCGGCATCGACAGGAAAGGTAACAAGATCATCGTCTCCGTTCGGCCTGATCAGAAGGAGAAACTCTTCAACGTTGTGGGGAACAAGTTTTCGGACCTCAAGGTGGGCGCGACCAGACCCGGGGGAGATCTTCTGAGCGTCGAATTCATCGTTCCCGACAAGGAATTGGCGTCGATAAAGGAAAACGCCGTCAACCAGGCACTGGAGACGATACGCAACAGGATCGATCAGTTCGGTGTATCCGAGCCGGTCATCGTCAAGCAGGGAGAGAGCCAGATACTGGTCCAGCTCCCGGGGGTAAAAGACCCTGAAAGGGCGCTCGAGCTCATCGGCAGAACGGCACAGCTAGAGTTCAAGCTCGTCGATGAAGAGGCCATGTTACGGGGCGGCGAGGCCGGGGCCATTCCCCCCGGCGACGAGGTCCTGAAGATCAGGTCGAAGAACAGGGAGACGGGGATTGAGACCACGGCCCCGATCGTGCTCAAGAAGCAGGCCGTCCTGACGGGTGAGCTCCTGACGGACGCACGGGTCCACATGGGCGGCAGGGACATCGGAAGCGAAATATCCGTGGGCCTCGAGTTCAACAGCGAAGGTGCGAGGATCTTCGACAGGGTGACGGCGGAGAACGTGGGCAAGAGGCTTGCCATAGTCCTCGACAACACCGTCTACTCGGCGCCGCAGATCCGCGAGAGGATCTCCGGGGGCAGGGCCTCCATCACGGGCGGTTTCACTCTCAACGAGGCAAAGGACCTTGCCATCGTTCTTCGCGCGGGTGCGCTTCCGGCTCCCGTCAAAGTGGTCCAGAACATCACCATCGGGCCAACGCTCGGTCAAGATTCGATCAACAAGGGCGTTATGGCCGCGCTCCTCGCGGGCATATTTGTCGTCGTATTCATGGTTGTCTATTACCGGTATTCGGGCATCGTCGCCGATATCGCCCTTGCCCTCAACCTGATATATCTCCTGGGGCTGTTCAGCGCTTTCAAGGCTACGATGACCCTCCCCGGCATAGCGGGTATCGCGCTCACCGTCGGCATGGGTGTCGACTCCAACGTCCTCATCTTCGAGAGGATACGCGAAGAGCTGCGGTTGGGCAAGACAGTACGGGCCGCGGTGGACGGGGGCTACGCCAAGGCGTGGGTGGCGATATTCGACTCCCACATCACCACGCTTATCACGGCGGCTGTTCTTTTCATATTCGGCACGGGACCGATCAAGGGTTTCGCGATAACCCTGATCTTCGGTATGATCATAAATCTTTTCACCGCGGTGTTCGGGTCGAAGACCATCTTCGACTGGATACTGGCGAAATTCAAACCCAGAACACTGAGTATATGAGGCGGCGTCCATGATGGAGCTCATTAAAGATACGAAAATAGATTTCATCGCGTTGAGGAACAAGGCATTCGTCATATCGGGGATACTGGTGGCCCTGGGGGTGTTCTCTTTTATCATGCTCTCCCTGGGCAAGGCCAACCTCAGCATCGACTTCACGGGTGGCACGAACGTCCAGGTCAGGTTCGCCGAGAAGGTCAACATCGGTGACCTCAGGTCCGCGCTGGAAAAAGGCGGTATTAACGATGTGCAGATCCAGGAGGTCAGCGGGACACGGGACTTCTTTATCAAGACGAAGCTTTCGGACACTGAAAAGGAATCCCTCGCCACAAAGATAACATCCATTCTTTCGACGCAGCTCAAGGGCTCCAAGTTCGAGGTACTGGGGAGCAACATGGTCGGCCCCGGGGTCGGAAAATCGCTGAAGAAATACGCCATCATCGCCATTGTCCTCGCATTGCTCGGGATCATCATCTATATCGCCTGGAGGTTCACCTTCGTCTCCGGTGTCGCGGCTACCATCGCCACCTTCCATGATGTCCTCACCATAGTGGGCATATTCTACTTTCTCAACAAGGAGTTCAATCTTCTCATTATCACGGCGCTTCTGACGGTGGCGGGATATTCTCTCCAGGACACGGTCATCGTATTTGACCGTATCAGGGAGAACACGGGGAAGATGAAATCCCGCGATGATTTCGGCAATGTCATCAACGTTAGCATCAACGAGGTCCTTTCGAGGACTATTGTCACCGGCATTACCACGCTTATCAGCCTTGGCGCCATCATGGCCTTCGGCGGAGAGGTGCTCTTCGATTTTGCCTTTGCCCTTTTTCTCGGCCTTATCGTGGGTACGTACTCCTCGGTCTTCGTGGCGAGTCCAATTGTTTATGCATGGCGCCAGAAATTCCGTTAATGGTCAGCTGGCCGTTCGGATACCCAGGACAGATATAATGCAGACAATTTGCTGGGAACGCATCCAGCCGGGAGAAGTTGCGTGAAGGCGAAGCTGGAAGAGGTCCTGAAGGAGAAGGAAAGGGAGCTGAAGCTTTACCGCAGGTTCCTCGACCTCAGGAACTATTGCGAGAAGAAGGTCTTCCCGCGGATCGACGCCCCCGTCGGGGAGCACGTGGAGACCCTGAAGGGCATCATAGAGAAACTCATCCCCGACCCGAAGGACCGCACCGAGGAGATGTTCTCCGGCGAGATCTTTGCCCTGCTGGGCACCATCTATCTCCACGATGTCTCCCTGATGAAGGAATTCGACTGGCCTCTCAACGGGAACATACTCAACGCCCGGGACATGGATGTGAAGGGCGTCTTCATGAACTACGAGATAGCGCGGCGCCTCGACATCCCCGAGGGGGCTGTGGAGGCTGTCAATGCCCTGAGCTATGCCCATCTCGTCAAGAAGGTCCCTCTTGAGACGGAGATAACGGATAATACCTCAAAGGCCATCATACGGAACATGAAGGTCTTTGAGTACCTCTTCAATTTCGCGCACCTCCTCGTGGATGTCTTCTTCACCGACCTTGCCCACAACCGCCTCAAGCGGTATAACGACCACGAGATCGCCCTCAGGCCGGGTGAAGCGGTGCTCGATGTGGACAGCCGGGAGGGGATCATTTCCATCCAGTACAACAGCAGGGTTCCCTACGAGGCCCACATGCTCGAGAGCGTCAAGCGTTACGTGGAGAGCATGTTCGTGAGGTTCAAGAACCATGTCAACGGGAAGTTCGGTTTCCAGTACAGGGAGATAGTGTGGGTCATCACGAGTAATTTTTACTATGAGCGCGATGTCTTCAGCATACCCAGGGTCCTGCCGTACTTCGATTTTGAAGGCGTTCCCGTGCAGCGCTGGAACGAGGCGTCCGTTGTCCTCGACAGGCTCTTCAACGAGGGGTCCGTCGTCGTGGCCGGAGAGGTCTCGGCGGGAAAGACCACCCTGCTCACGTACTTTGTCCTGCCTGAACTGACGACCTCTCACGAGAACGTCTATTACTGTGAACTCTGGTCGCATCCGACGAAGGAACTGCGCGATGTGATAGGGAAGCGGCACAGGATCCCCCGCGTTGACGATCTCGACATCATCTCGCTGTGCAAGACGCTGCTCAACAGAGGGCCATGTTTCTTCCTCATAGACGGCCTCGAGAAGATCGTTCTCATGGAGCAGGCAGAGCGGGAAAAGCTGGTGCGTTTCGTCGAATTCATGTTGACCGAGCCGGGGGCCTATTTCATACTCTGCGGCGAGAAGGAGACCTTTTTCGACTGGTACAGGGTCTTCCAGGGCATGCAGATGTCCTCCCTTTACGAGTTGAAGGCACTGGAAAAGTCGCTTTACGGGCGTTCCCGGACGGAGCCGGGGAGGATCGAGGTGAACGAGCACACCATGGCGCTGAGCGGCGATCTCCCGCGGGAGGCCGCCGAGATGGACAACGCGGTGCGCGGGGTCCTCGAGGGAATAGGGGACGATGACGACCTGGCGCCAATAATGTCCGTTTTTGTCGATGTTTCGGGTCCTATCGTGAAGCGGTACAGCGTTGACGACATCCACAATGAGACGACCATCCCCCAGGAACGGATAGCCGCGCTGATCTCTGTTTTGATGGACCGCGGGGTCCTGCGGGAGATCGAGTACCGGGAAAGCTCCTATTTTGTGCTCGCCAACAGGGCCCTCAGGGAGCCCCTCTGGCGCATCCTGTCCCTTCGGGAGTTCGAGGAGAAGAAAATGCTCCACAACATCCTCGGCAATTTCATCGTCAACGAGACGTTTCTCGACGAGGAGACACTTGATCTGGCCGAGAAATGGCAGGACCGGTTCGCGATGTCGAAGCAGGAGATGGGCATCACCCTGGCAAGCCTTATCGCCCGCGGGAGGGACTGGAGGGCTCTCTTCGAGACGGCCAGGAGGTTTGAGCGGGGCATTGATATCCAGCCCATCCTGAAGCTTCTCTACAGCAAGGACGAGCAGAAGAGAAAGAACGCGATCAGCCTCCTTGTGGAGATCAACGACAAGGACATGATCAACCCCTTGCTTTTGCACCTCAAGGAAGAGGACGTTTTGGAGATCAAGGACCTCGTCATTCAGGGCATCGGCCACACGGGGAAGAAGAGGGCCATCATCGCCATCATGAATACTTTGAAGGAGATCGGGGACAGGGACCTTAAGCTCCGCGCTCTGAAGTTCTTCGAATCCCTCTTCGGCGACAACTCCCACAACATCCTCACCGAGATCAAAGAGATCGAAGAAGACCCGGCCATCACGAAGAAGATCGACGAACTGCTCAAAACCTAAAGACCGTTGCAGCCGCTTGAACCGCTTGAGCCGCTTGAGCGCTAAAAGACCCGGCCCGGGCCGATGGCGGAGACTACGTCGCTCTGCGGGCTGTCCCTAAAAGAATGCCTGGGTTTTTCTCTTTAAACGTTCAACAGGCTGTCAAGCGGCTGCAAGCGTCTTTTCGGCTCAAGCGGCTCAAGCGGCTCAAGCGGTTATTTTCTCTTTTCCCCTCATATACGGTCTTAAGGCCTCCGGGATGGTTATCGTGCCGTCGGGGTTCTGGTAGTTTTCCATTACGGCCATAACCGTCCTGCCTATGGCGAGGCCGGAGCCGTTCAGGGTGTGGACCAGCTCTGTCTTTCCTCCCTGCCCGCGGAAGCGGATCTTCGCCCTGCGGGCCTGGAAGTCGGTGAAGCAGCTGCATGATGATATCTCGCGGTAGATGTCCTGCCCGGGGAGCCAGACCTCGATGTCGTAGGTCTTGGCGGAGGAGAACCCGAGGTCGCCCGTGCACAGTGTGCTGACACGGTAGTGTATGTTCAGTTTCTTGAGGACGTCCTCGGCATCGAGGAGGAGGCCCTCCAGCTCGTCAAAGGAATTGTCGGGATGGGCGAACTTGACGAGCTCCACCTTGTTGAACTGGTGCTGGCGCGTGAGCCCCCGGGTATCCTTGCCGTGAGCCCCCGCTTCCTTGCGGAAACAGGGAGTGTAGGCGACGTACTTGATGGGGAGTTCCTCCTCCCTGAGGATCTCGTTGGCATGGATGTTGGTCACGGGCACCTCGGCCGTGGGTATGAGGAAGTAGTCCACACCTTCAAGATGGAAGAGCTCTTCCTCGAACTTCGGCAGCTGGCCCGTGCCGGTCATAGAGGTACGGTTGACCATGAAGGGCGGCAGCACTTCGATGTATCCGTGTTCTCCGACGTGCAGATCGAGCATGAAGTTGATGAGGGCCCGCTCGAGGAGCGCCCCTGACGCCTTGTAGAGGGTGAAGCGCGACCCGGTGATCTTGGCGGCACGCTTGAAATCGAGGATATCGAGGCCCTCGCCGAGATCCCAGTGGGCCTTCGGTTGGAAATCGAAGGAGGGTTTGTCCCCCCAGGTCTTGACGACCTTGTTGTCCTCGTCGGACGTTCCGACGGGAACCGAGGGGTCCGGCATGTTGGGGATGACGAGGAGGAGCTGTTCCCATTCGGTCTCAACCGCCCTGAGGCCCTGCGCGGTCTCCTCGATCTTCCTGCCCAGGGAGCGCTGGTACTCTATCTTATCGGAGGCGTCGCCCCCGGCCTTCCTTATTTTCGCTATCTCGTTGGAGAGGATGTTCTTTTCATTCTTCAACTTCTCCGTTTCCTGGATGAGCCTGCGGCGGTCCCCGTCCAGCTCGACGAGCCGGCCGGCATCGAAGGAAGCCTGTCTGTTCGCCAGTGCGGCATTCACAGCCTCGATGTTCTCGCGGATCATTTTAGGGTCGATCATTTAGTCCTCCAGCATTTGAGAGTTGAACTCTATGGGTCTATAGGTGTAAACGGTCCCGCCTATCGTAAAAAAGGCCTGGCCCGCGGCGAGGAGCTGAACGTTCTTTGCCTTCGTGAAGTTTGCAAGGAAAGAGTTGACGATGGCATAGATTGTCTGTATCTCCGTCAGCGGATCGAGTTTCAGAAGGGCTATGTCGGGCGTGAAGTTGAGTATCAGCGTCCCCTCCGTGTCGGCCGCGAAATCGGTGAGGGCAAGGGTGTCGGGAAGCACCTTGCCGGTCCTGAGACCCGATATGATGGCATCGGCCTTTTCCCGGTCCGTGAGCGTATTCCTGGCGGGAGAGCTTTTCAGGCTCAGTTTTGCCGGCCGGGAAGGGTAGTAGATCTTGAGTTCGCTCGACTCTTCGACGACCACCGTTCTTGGGGGACGGGCAAGTCTGGCGTAGCGGTAAGCGAAGAACCCTGCCGCCGCGAGGGCTATGACGACCAGCGCTATGATATAGGGGGTGCGGGCGTGCCCCCCGTGAGCGGGGGGTTTGCCCCCGATGTAGATGTCCTTCTTCTTTGGTGTCATCACATCTCTCTTTCGAACTCCTCAAGGAGATCACCTGACCTCATCACCCGGAAAATGGGATAGAGGACGTTCTTGCGGTAGGCGTCAAGGAGGCTGTCATGGATCTCTTTCTTGAAGCAGGCGCTCATATCCTCGAGGATGACGGTCGCAAAGTCATTGCATATGGCGTCGAAAGCGGTGGCGAGCACGCAGAAATGGGTATTGATGCCTCCCACAGCGACGGTATCGACGCCAAGGGTCCTGAGCGTCTGGTCGAGGTCGGTTTTGAAGAAGGCGCTGAACCGCCGTTTATCGAGGATGATGTCCGATGCCCGGGGCTCCAGCTCGGAAAGGGGTTTCGTTCCTTCCGTACCCCTGATGGCGTGGGGTTTCATGCGGCCCCCGAAAATGAAGTCCTTTTCCAGGAAGCTGTCGCAGGCAAAGATGACGGGGATGTCGAACCCCCGGGCCCTGTTGAGGAAATCCCGGACGACGGGGACGATCTTCTCTTCCTCCTTCATGCCCTTGAGCGGTCTGGTGTAGTTGCCTTCCAGCATATCGACAATGATTATGGCCGGTTTCATGATCCGTCCTTTCGTGGATTGTTGAGAAAGAGGTTCACGAAATTATCGCGCATGAGAGGAGCCAGCTCCCTGGTCTCAACGCCGCGCTCCTTCGCGATCGCCTCGATGGTGATCTTGACGTGGGAGGGGATGTTCCGTTTCCCCCGGTGCGGTACGGGTGACAGGAAGGGTGCATCGGTCTCCGCAAGAAGACGGTCCACCGGGAGGAACCGGACCACGTCCCTCAAGCCTCCGGCGGTCTTGTACGTGACCGTCCCGGGGATGGAGATGAAGAACCCCATGTCCAGGAACTCACGGGCGGCGGCTATGTCATAGGAGTAGCAGTGGATCACCCCGTATCCCGACGGGTATTCACTTCTCAGGATGTCGATGGTCCGGGCCTTTGCCTCGCGCGAGTGGACGATGATGGGCAGTCCCAGTTCCTGCGCGAGACCGAGCTGCCTGACGAAGGCTTTCTCCTGCACCTCGCGGGGTGAGTGGTTCTTGAACAGATCAAGGCCGACCTCCCCGTAACCCACTATCTTTGGATGCTTTGCCGCCTCGCGGATCACCCTCTCGGTTCTCTCGCTGAAATCCTTCGCGTTGTGAGGATGGATGCCGACAGCCCCGTAGATGAAAGGGTGCCGTTCGACAAGGCTTCGCACCTTTTCAAAATACGATTCCTCCGTCCCCACGGTGAGGACGTACTCGAGTCCCTCGTCGACACAATTCTTCAAGACCTTCTCCAGGTCCCTGTCGAAATCTTCCATCTCAAGATGACAGTGGGAATCGACGAACATGTCTGTTTATAACATGAAGACCGTTCAAGGTTCAAGGAAGTGAGGACGGTTTCAGATTTCACGTTTCAGGGATGAAAGACGGTCTCAAGTCTCAGGTTTCAGGTTAAAGGCCAAAGAAGGAAGGAAGAGGCTGTCTCTGTCTTTTGCCTGGAACTTGAAACGTGAAACCTAAAACGGTCTTTACATGTGACACAGATCCCTCGCCCTGCAGTCCATGCAGCGGTTGGTGTCGAAGGCCTCAAAGGGCTGATCGGGGTTGAGCATGTGTGACGCTACCGTTTCGATACCTGAGGTGTAAGCTTCGAAAAGGCGCTTGTTCTCTTTCTCGTCCCTGCCCTTGAGAAAGGCCTCCTCGGTGTTGCTGCCGAGCAGTATCAGGGCTGCGTCGATCTCCTCCACGGGTACGCTCTTGCCGGCAGAGAAGATGTGGATGTAGACGGGAAGCTGGAATGAGGGGACGTGATCGTGGATGGACCGGATGTCGCCGAAATCCACCTTTTCCACGATCCTCCCCGGATACTGCCTCAGGGTGCCCGTCTTGTAGTCGAAGACGGTGTACCTGCCGGACGTGACGTGACGGTCGACGCGGTCGATCCGTCCATAGAGGACGGGGGTAGCGCCCTCGATCTCCAGGGGTTTCCTGAAATCCTTCTCGAGGCATTCTATGGCCACGGGGTCGTTCATGGCCCCGAGATGGCGCCTCAGGAAGGAATCCAGCTTGTACGCGGCTATTCGCTGGAAGAGGTAGTAGTCCCCGGATGCCGGAATGCCCTTGAAATTTTTCTCCAGCGCCCTTTGCAGGCTTTCCCTGAGGACGTCCTCGCTTTCCCTGGTCACTGTAAGCCCGAGAAAGGGGCTGAAGGTGTCGGTCAGGATGCGATGAATGATGTTCCCGCGGTCCGTCGCCTCTATATCGCCGGAGAAGGTCCTGCGCTCCTCGAGGCCCAGCAGGCGAGTGAAATAGAAGAGCAGGGGGCACCGCACGTAGGTGTCCAGGGCGCTCGGAGACAGAACGTTGTTCCTGAGGGCGCGAAGAGAAGCCCCGGTCTTTTCGACGACGGGGGGAGACATCTGCCTTTTCAGGTTGACGGAGACGACCTCCTGCCGGACGGGGATGACATCGAGCCGTCCCTGCCTTTTCTCCTCCTCCCAGATGATCTCCTCGATGTATCTGCTTCTCGATCTGTCCTCGGAATTGCGGTATACGAGATGGACCTCCCCGGCGCTTCCCACGAGGCGGTAGAAATTGTACCTGTATATCGCCTCGGTGAACTCGGGGGGCGGGATCCCCAGCGTCTCGAAGACACCAATGGGGATGACGGGGTTCACCTCTCTCGGCCCCGGGAGAACACCCTCGTTCACGTCAAGGATGATGATCCTGTCGAAGGACAGGTTCCTCGATTCGAGCATGCCGATGATCTCAAGTTCCTCCACGGGGTGGGTGTCGAAGGGCAGGGCGGTCCCTTCCAGGTGGTGAAGTGTGACGTCACAAATGGCGCGCGTGTTTTGCGCTGGTTCCCCGGACAGGGGCGAAGAGCTGAAGAGAGAGCCTTTCAGGAGGCAAAGGGCCCCGAAGATGCTCTCGAAGATCGTCCCCGACAGTACGTAGGAGCGCACCGGCGTCTTTGAGATCACCGCTTCGAGAGCCTCCTCCAGGGCGGCGGCGACCTCCCCCACGGTGGATACGTTGTCGAAATTCCGGAAGAACAGCCGGTGTACCTCGAGGAGCGCGGCACGATGGCCCGTCTGTCCCGAAGGCGGTGCAAAGGCCGCCGCCGCCTCCTCTATCTCGCCGAGGGTCACGAGCGACCGGCCCGCCAGCGGACCCCTTCCGGTCTCGTCCAGCAGGGAGCGCTCTATGTGGGCGAAAAGGCCCCTGAGGCCTGAATCGGCTTCCAGGTTCTTTATGAAGGGGTGGAGGATCACGGCGAGATAACGCGCCGAGGGATACTGACCGTCGGGCCTTCTCTCGACCCGGGCGGCGAGGATGCCGCGCATGAGGTCGAAGACGGCCGTTCTCTCCACGGGATAGGCGAGAGAGATGTTGCATCGCAATTCCGTTCTGTCGGCGACGAAACTGAGAAGCGGAAAGAGGGGCTCGGCGTCGGGAAGAACGATGGCGGTCTTCTGGCGGGGGGCATCCTTGAGGATGCGGTATGCCTCGAGGACCTCCGCGTGCGTGTCATGGCCGGCGTGAAGGCGGACCTCCGGACGGTCCCTTGCGGAGGTTTCCCCGTATTCCACCCTCGCCTTGAGGTGGGTGACAAGGTCCTTGAGCACGGGCCAGTCTTCGGGGTCGCCGGAAAGGAGCACGGTGGCCAGGCCGGCATCCCAGAAGGACCTGAGCACCTTTCTTTCCCCTCCCGTGAGGCCGAAGAGCCCGGCAAAGACCACGCGGCGAAGGTCATCGGGGACACGTGCCGCTGTCTCTTCGACCGCCGCGATGTGCTTCGTGCCCCTCGTGAACCACCGGCCCTCGGCCAGAACCCGGTGAAATTCGTTCCTGATCAGGGAAATGTTGGACAGGAGGTCATTCACGCTCTGAGGCACATCATATCCTATCGATGCGTTCCTCTCCACGTTGAGGAGGGCGCTGCTGTCGATGCCTTCCATGTCGAGCCTGTCGATGAAATTGAGGAGATGTCTCCCCCAGTGCAGGAAGTCACCGAAACCCTTGCCACCGAAGGGGTGGTGCACGAAGGCCTCGAGGGATCGTATGAGGCCGAAGAGGATCCAGACGGCATCGCCATGACTCAAGTCGGCAAACCCGGGGTTTCGTCTCCGGGCTATCTCATCGATGAACTCGTCAAGAGAGAAGCACCGGGGCGGGAAGAACGTTTTCGCGCCTTTCAGGGTAGCCAGCCGGGCCTTGAGATAAAGGGAAGGGCGCTTTCCCGGAAAGACGATCACTGTGTCTTCGCCACTTGAAGCCCCGTTTTCGACGATGGCGGCGATCTCCTCGATGATGTTCGAAACAAAAGGTATGGAGCGAAGGACACTCATATCCTGACGACCTCCCCGTCATCGAGGTACAGAAGGAAGCCTCTTACTTCCCCTTCGGGATAAATCCCGGAAAGCAACTCCCCGTAATGCTTAACCTGTTCGACATGGGCCTCGGAGCGGATCTCCCCGGTCTTGTAATCTATGACCTCCACCACGCCGGGCCTTATGATGACCCGGTCCATCTTGAAGGTCTTGCCCCTCGCGTCCACTATCTCCTTCTCATTGTAGAAGGCGACGCCAGGCCCCGTCTCGAAGAAGGGGCGGAAGCGGGGGTTCAGGAAGAAGGCCATCAGTGACCGCTCGACCTCGGGGGCCGCATCGGCTATGCCTTCATGGATCGCGGCGGCCCTGGCGACGGACGCGATGGTCTCGTCGTCAACGGGCAGGGACTTGATGAAGGAGAGTGCCCGGTGTATAGCGTCACCCTTTTTCCGCGCCCTGACGGCGTGGCGTGAGAGTTTCCCCGGGTCGGATATGCCGCCTTTGAGCTTCAGGGCCCATCCCGCCTCGCCGGTGAAATCGCTGAAGGGAGCCGGCGGCTCCTGCCCCGGGGGGACGGCATCCGCGCCCCGTGGGGCCGTCACCCTCGCCTGCCCCAGGACTATCGCCTTATCGTTCGCGAAGGGCCTGAAAGCCTCCGTCCGGAATATATGGTCTATGAGGTGGTTCCTCTGTCTCTTCCTGTCGGTGAGAAGGATGTACAGTTCCTCCTCGGCCCGGGTAAAGGCGACATACAGGTTGTTGAGCTCGTCGGCGAGGTATTCCCGTTCTTTACTGCGGTACAGGGCGGCGAGCTCCGGCGACGCTTCGGTATACTCCTTCTTCAGGTGGAACAGCTTCAACCCTTCGTCGTCGGACTGGAAGTGCCGTTGCTTGTCCCGTCCCGACGAGGAAGAGAAGGATGTCAATGTCACGAAGGGAAGGATGACGACGGGGAACTGAAGTCCCTTTGCCTTGTGTATCGTGAGCACCCTCACGGCGTTGAGCGAGTCCGGGGTACGCAGGAGAAAGGCCTTGTCGTCGTCGGAGGTGCCGTACGAGGCGCCCTGGGAGGCCTCTTCCAGAGAATCGATGAACCCGGTGAGGCTGCTCATGTCGGAGCGCTCCCTTTCCTTGACCAGTTCCAGGAAATGCAGGAGATAAGGTGCATCGTCGGGGAAACGGGCAAGCACCTCCCAGTGCCTGTAGAAGTTGACGACCAGGTCGTAAAGGGGAAGATAGCCCACCCGGGACAGGAAACCGGCGAACTCCTTTTCGAAGACCTCCCCGTGATCGGACTTGAATTGAAGGTACAGGAACTCGTCCTTGCCCGAGAGATATCCTGTCGAGAGCCACTCGGACATTGGGGCCCCTCCGGCGGTGTTCCGGGCGGCGAATATCCGTCCCGTTATGAATGACGCGAAGGAAAGGTCGTCATCCGGTTTGTCCAGGAACCTGAGAAAACAGATGATCTCCCTGATGAGGGGGTTATTCCTGATGCTGACGGTATGTTCCGACTCCACGCTGAGTCCCATGGACAGAAGGATGGCGACGACGGCCGCGGCCTCCTCCCGTGTTCTCACCAGGACAGCGAGGTCGCTCTGGCGAAAGACACCCCGGGCCAGTATCCCCTGGACAAGAACCCTGAGCCTTGCCTCGACGAGTTCGCGGGCCTCACCGCTCGTATAGGTGTTCCCGCCGTTCTCGTCTTCTCCCTCCGCGGTGAGCCGTTCGATGGACACCAGACCCATGGCGGCCTTCGATTCCAGGAAGAGCTGGCGTGATGTCCGGTAGGGCTTTACCGTTTCCTCCACGGCCTCCGGCGGGTGCCCGGAGAGGACCGATCCCGCGAGGACGGCAATGCCCTTCTCGTCGAAGACCGTGTTGTTGAACGTGACGATGTGTTCCATGCTGCGGTAGTTCGTGTCAAGGTCGAGCTCTTCCACCCGGTAATGGTCCCGGTATCGTTCGGCTATCTCGTCGACAAGCTCCGGCCGTCCCCCTCGCCAGCGGTATATCGCCTGTTTCCTGTCGCCCACCAGGAAAAGACTCCCGCCGCGGCTTAAGGCCTCATCCGCGAGGACCTCGATGTTCTTCCATTGCAGGAGGCTTGTATCCTGGAACTCGTCGAGAAGGAAATGAACGTACCGTTCCGAAAGGGTGTAGTAGATCTCGGGGACGAAATCCGTGCGGGTGACAATATCCTGGAGGAGGCGGTTGAGCTCCTCGATGGGGATGATGCGCCTGTAGTGAGTCACCTCCCGCCGGAACACCTCTTTGAAAAAACCGTAGACCTGAAGGTAGGGGATGTACTTCGACACCGCCAGGGCCCCGGCATAGAGCCGGCGCAGCCTGGTCACAGCACCCCAGAGCTCCCTCTCCTCCGGGCCGGGGGGGTGGCTCCCCTTTTTCAGGCAATCCTCCAGGGAGCGCTGGAAGTAAACGCTCGGCGCAAGAGGGTTGCCGCGGGGATCGGCGCATCGTTCAAGGGCCTTGAGAACGTTGGACAGCGGTTTCACGCCGGTGTCCGCCGTGAGGGCCGCGAGGAGACGGGACGCGTTGCCGGCCATGGTCCTGCGCAGGTCCCCGGCACCGGCATGCGTTCCACCGGCGGGCATGAGGAACTCCCTGTTCTCCTTCGTCTCTTCATTCCAGAGGGATGAAATGGCGGTCTTGAGGAGTTCCCGGGGGACCCAGCCCGTGCGGTCGCCCTCGAGCTCAATATAGTTCTCGAGGAAGGCGTCGAAGATGACCTGTGCCCGTCCGTCCTCCCCCGTTCTTTGCAGGCATTCCCTGAGGGCCAGGTCGATGAGCTCCTTTGTTTCCGTGGACACCTCGAAATCCGGCGGCAGGTTGAGCTGCATCGCGGACGCCTTGAGTGTGAGGTTCACGAAACTGTCGATGGTGCCGACGTTGAAGTGTCCGAAATCCTTGAGCAGTTCCGTGAACCGCCGGTCCATCGCGCTCATGAGGTAGTCCCTGACCTTCCGCGCCTTCCCGTGGTCGTCTCCGGTCCGGAGGGCAGGATCCGCGTCCCCCTCCGGCAGGGGGGCATCGGGCAGGACCGTCGTAATTCCCTTCATGATCGTATCGAGGGGCTTGAGGGGTGAGTTCTCGAAGGAGAGATCGAGGATTATGCGTTTCATCCAGTTGAGGATGCGGGTGCGCATCTCCTGCGCCGCCTTGTTGGTGAAGGTGATGGCGACGATATTCGACATGCGCGTGGGGAGGGCGGCATCTGCCAGCGCGCCGGAAAGGAGGACCTTCAGGTAATGTTCGGCAAGGCGGTACGTCTTGCCCGAGCCGGCGGAGGACCGGACGGTGGTGATCTGCGGAATCGTGTCGGTTTTTCTGTTATCGGTCATGGACGGCTTCAAGGGTGACCCTGTCCGTTGCCGTTGGTGACGATCCTGTCCGGACCGGTATGGATCCCCGCATGCCCCTGTTAGAGTGAACGCTTGCAGTGAAGGATATCACACGGCTTTTCGGGATGTCAAAACCAGAAAGGGGTTCCGGGGTGCGGCGAGGGGGAAAACGTATGCCGGGGTGTGAAGAAGGAGGGCCGGTCCATGCATTGCCGGGATCAATGAACGGTCTCGTCGGGCCTGCTCACGAGCATGTTGATAAAACAGGTCGCGGTTCTCGACAGGTCATTCCTGTTGAGGAAGACGATATAGGCATCCATCGAGAGTTTCACGTCACTTATCGTCAACTCTTTCAGCACCCCTTGCGCCAGTTCGTTCCGCACAACGGGTTCAACGATGAACGAGGCGCCTTCCCCTCTCTTGATCAATTCCTTGGTGAATTCGAGGTTGCTTGCTTCATAGAGCACGGTTGGCGCCAGCCCCTTGTTCCTGAACGCCTCCATGACGATTTTTCTTGTCCCGGACCCCTCCTCCCTCATGATCAGGGGGATCCTCGAGACTTCCCTGAGGGTGACAGCTTCCATTTTGGCCAAAGGGTGTTCGGGTGAAATGACGAGAAGGACGTTCTCTTTCCGGAAGATGATGCTGTTGAGGAATTTGGGATCCTCGTCACTGGCCACGATGGCGAGTTCGTTCTTCATATGAAGAAGGCTCTGCATCATCTCCATCGAACTCCCTTCGCCGAGGTGGATGCTGATGCCCGGGTAAAGGGCATGGAACATGGAAATGTAGTTGGGCATGAGGAAGCGCGCGTATGTCTTCGTCGTCCCGATGTGCAGGGTGCCCGTCTGAACTTTTCTTATCCTGTCAAGGGCTTGTTCGGCCTCATTCTCGAGTTGAAAGATCTTTTGCGCGTAATTGAAAAGCATCTGACCTGCTTCGGTGAGGTGGATCCTCCTCCCCACCTTGGTAAAGAGCCTGAGGCGCGTTATGGCCTCCAGCTGCTTGATCTGGGAAGAGACGGCGGGCTGGCTTACGCAAAGATGTTCCGCGGCCCTGGTGAAGCTGTGCTGTTTGGCTGATTCGTAGAATATTCTCAACTGGTTGAGGTTCATGACCACCACCCTGTGTTTTCTGCCGCGAGGCGGAAGAGGAACATTCTTCAGCTCTCAGCCGATCGGTGTACGTCCGCCCGTTCGGGATCGCTCCAGGGGCCGGTGATCTCAGGAAAAGTTGTTCGCAACGTCAGTGCTTGATGTCTGTTCGCTGCGGGCGGCAACCTCTGTTGGAGACTATAAGAACAAGTATACATAAGTTTTACTTATGTGCAA
>LVAA01000050.1 GCA_001603955.1 Syntrophobacterales bacterium Delta_02
GTTTTAAGTTAAAAACGAAAAGAGTCAGGTCTTCTGCCTGGAGAGGGTGGTCCGGACCGTCGCACCTGATTGTTACTTCAAGACCTACACAATTTGTTTGAGCCCCAGGACACGGATTCTTTCACTTAAGAATTAAAACCTAAAACTTAACACCATCTTTTCAACTATTTTCCCTCACGAACCGCCGGTATGAACGGTCGTAGGAGGCTTCACCTTCCTTTGAAAAGAAGCAGCCGGGAAGCTCTTTTTTTGCCCGGTGGTAGGCCACGCATTCACAGCATTTTCCTTTCCGCGGACAGGGGTCATAGGTGCAGGTGCAGGCGGCCTTGTTCTTGTCTATCGTGCATTCCATCTCACTCACCTCAAGCATTTATTTGACGAAGAGTATATAGGGAAGATGGCATTGTTTCAAGGTTACGAGAGGCGGGTAATGGTTGATAGGTTATGGGAAGAACGCTGAGACATTACCCATTCCCCGGTTTTAACGTATTTCCCCATCACCTATTACCCGGGTCTTTTTTTTGCTCCTTTTTTCTCTCCCGGAAGTAATACCCCTGTGCAGTGAGTATATGTCAGGGGGGAATCATGACAACGACGATCAAGATAGGTCGCCTTGTGCGCTGCGCTATCGTGAAGGATCTTCCCGGCAGGGACGTTTATCTTGTCCTTGTGACGGGGACCGATCTTTTGGCCTACCTTCCGAAGAGGTTTGCCGGCAGGGAGTACAGGCAGGGGGAGGAAACAGTAGCCGCCGTATTCATGATGGGAAAAGGCAAGATCTTTCTGAGCCAGAGATCGCCGCAATACTTTCGCCGCGTCACGGAACAGGTTCTGTCGCCTATCATACGCGATGGCAGGGTTCGGGTGCGAAGGGCGGCGAGCGTGATCAACGGTGCCTTCGCCAAAGTTTCCGTCGAGGGCCTCGGGGACGTGGACCCGTTGTCCGCATCGCTTCCTTACCTCGACGGGGTAAAGGCGTTTACCACCGATACCATCACCATTGTTCGCTACAGCACGGACATAGAGAAGTACATAATCAATTCCCTTGTCCCGGCGCCGCCGGACAAGGTAGTAGAGGTGGTCTATTCGCAGGGCCTGCGCGAAGCCATCGTCAGGGTCGATCCCAGGTATTGCGGATTCTTTGTCGGGAAGGGGGGCACCAACGTGGCCACTGCCGCAAAGCTTCTCAACGTGAAGATCATGATAAAGAGCGCCGGGGAGGAAGCGGGAAGAAAGGAGGGTGGCTGTGCGGACGGGTGGAACTGATCGCAGGGGTCTTGAGGCGAAGGGACTTGTCATTGCGATCGCCACGTCCGTCGCCTGTTGCGCCGTCACGATCGCCGCCTACGACCTCTTCTTCGCGCAGAAGATAGTCGCCGTGGACCTCGTCTCCTCCATCACCCGCCAGAAGGAGGACTACATCGCGGGAAAGATCACTGCCGGTGAACTGGTCGATAACATTGAAAGCCTGGTCAGGCGGATGGAGAGGAAGAAAAGGAATGAGGTACTGATCCTCGAGGAGGCGGTCGCGGGCGATGTGAAGCGCCGAGAACTTCACGTGGAGGAAGACGGCCGAGAATGGCAAATGGAAGGAGGCGACCGACATTATTCTGGTCGACCATAATTTGGGGAGGTACCGATGAAAACCCTGTCCCTGACCGAAGCAAAGATGAAGCTGAGCAGTCTCGTGGATTCGGTCTCTTCAACCGATGAAGAGATAACCATTACCAGGAATGGACGTCCTGCTGCCGTCCTTATCGGTCCTGACGAATACGAGAGCTGGAAAGAGACGATAGCCCTCAGGACTGATAAGGACCTGATGAAGGAAATAAAACAGGGGCCCTCCCTCCTGAAGAAGAATAAGGCAAAACTGTATACCCTTGACGAACTTTGAAACGCGCGCTCTATACCCTGAAGATTCCGCATGTTGTCGCCAATCTCATCCGTACCATGCACCCATTATTGAAGAGAAAGATCAAGGCAGCACTGGCGGACATTGTCTCGGATCAGGCTCGGGGAAAAACGCTGAAAAGAAGAGCTTGCGGAGCTGAAAAGCTACAAGGTGAGCAGGTTCAGGATCATTTTCCGGGTATTGCAGAAGACGGTCTAGATCATTGCGGTGGGACCGCGAGCTGCCATCTACGTGGAGACCTCCCGTCTCATTAACAAAAAGGACCCTTCAGAAGATCCCCGAACTTGACATGATCTGGCAAACACTTTACGCTATTTCCGCCATGATGGTCCTGAGGCGAGCGGTGGATATCCCCTGAGGGCGGTTCCATGGGACGGACGGAGGTGCGTGCGATGGAGGAGAAGAGCAGGAAATGCCCCTATTGCGGGGGGAGCAATATCGTCGAAGGTGTAAGGGTCGATCAGACAGCTGACGCCGGGAGGATCGGGCTGGCCCACAAGACCAGGCTCTTGGTCATATTCACGGAGCCCTTCTATGCCGACGTCTGCGACGACTGCGGCACCATCACCCGGATCTACGTGAAGGAAACGGGGAAGAACTGGTATAGGAAGTGAGGACAGTGTTAAGTTTTAGGCAAAAGAACCAAGTCTCTCCGGTTGAGGGGATGTTCGTGCATTCAATCTGACCCGAGGAACGGTTCTTGGTTTTTAACTTATAACTTATAACTTAAAACTTAAAACTTTTTCATAAACTCCCTCAAAGTCCTCACGTATTCTTCCTGTTCTTCGAACATTGCGAGGTGGGAGCTTTTCTGGAAGACCCGCACGGTTGAACCGGGGAGGTTCGAACTGTACCAGGTCGTCGCCCCGGGGGTTGCCTCGTCGTATCGGCCGGAGGCCAAGAGGGTGGGAACCTTTATCTCGCGGAGACGGTCCACCCTGTCGTATGCCCTGAGGTCGCCCGTGGGATGGAATTCGCTCGGTCCCCACATCTTGTTGTAGATCTCCGCGTTCGACGCGGCAAATGACCGTGCCAGGTCCTCGGGCCAGGGGTCGAGGCGGCAGAGGTGCCGTTTGAGGTATTCCGTAACGGCCGCCTGGTATTCCTTCGAGTCCGTGGTACCCGCCTTCTCGTGGCTTCTGATCACCTTCTGCGTGTCGGGTGGAAGCTCTGCGATAAGGACGTTTGCGTCCTCCACCCATCGCTTTGCACTGAGGCAGGGGCTCGCCAGGATGAGGCTCTTCACGCCGGATGGCTTCGTCAGCATGTAGTCCACGGCCAGCATCGTCCCCCAGGAGTGCCCGTAGAGGTGGATCTCCTTGAGTTTCAGGGCCTCGCGCACCTGAGAGAGCTCCTCGACAAACCTTTCGATACGCCAGAGTGACCTGTCGGCAGGGCGGTCCGACCTGCCGCAGCCAAGCTGGTCGTAGAAGATGACCGGCCTGTCGACGGCGAGCTTTTCAAGGGGCTTGAGGTAGTTGCTTGCGGCCCCCGGGCCGCCGTGGAGAACGACCACGGGGGTGGCGCTGCCGGAGCCGACGATGCGGTACCAGACCCTGCCTCCCGTGACCTCGACGAACCCTTCGCGCTCTGCAAGGGATGGAGGGGCCGAGCACGCGGTGAGAAGAAGTCCGGCCAGGATTGCAAGCCATGCTACGCAGGTCCTGATCACCTGCGGTGTGTCCCGTGTGCCGACGCCTGTCATCATCATATACCCCTTTTCATGGTGCTTTGTGCCCGCCATGTTCCTTATACAGGTTCAACCCTTTTTGTGTCAAGGATGCACGTCCCGGGGCACCGGTTCCTTGCTTTTTGACGGCCCCTCATGGTAATCTTCCCCGTCCGCTTAACATTCGTATTTTCTTCAGGAGGCATTATGGGATTGCGTTATGACGAAGTGAACGACCACGTCCTTACCCTGCTCAGGGAGGTGAGGTCGCAGGATTTCCCCGAACTGGTTAACGCGAAGATAAAGGTCCTCTTCGATCTGAAGAAGAGGAAATCGGGCGGGATGCTCGTCCTCGCCCGGATCATCAAGACCAACGACCTCGTGCGCCACCTCACGAAGAACGGGGGCGACATCATCGAAGGGTACGATTACATCATCACCCTCGACAAGAAATGCTGGGAGAACATAACCGACCTCGACAGGGTCAAGATACTGCGCCACGAACTGCGGCACACCTTCTTTGACATAGAGTCCGAGGACAACCCTTACAAGCTCCTCAATCACAGCATATCCGACTTCTACGAGGAGGTCGAGCTCAACAAGAACGACCCCCGCTGGCGCGAACGCGTCGCCACCCTCACCGAGGATATCTACGAACAGGAAAAAGAGGTGAGAGCGGAGAAGAAGAACAAAAAGATAAAGACCGCTTGAGCCGCTTGAACAGCTTAAGCCGCTTGAACGTGAGAAACAAAAGGTATGCCCCCATATCTCCGACAGGGTGGAGCGATCGTATCCGCACAAGGGTACAGGTACGAGCAGCAGTCTTCTTCTTTTTTTAACGCTCAAGCGGCTCAAGCGGCTCAAGCGGCTCAAGCGGTTTCTCTGTTTCCCCCTCTTTCCCCCATGACATCACCCCCGCCAAAATAGTATACTATAGGCGCTTCGTCTTTCACGCCGACTAACCGCAAAAAACCAACCAAGGAGGATATACGCTCATGATGTACTCTCAGGAAGTGGAGAAGATGTGCTCCGTCACGAAGGGGGCGGACCACGGTCCGGCGCCAATACCGCAGGAGGGCAAGTGGACCCAGGTAAAGGAAATTAAGGATATATGCGCGTTTACACATGGTATAGGTTGGTGTGCCCCCCAGCAGGGGACGTGCAAGTTGACGCTCAACGTCAAGGACGGGATCATCGAGGAGGCGCTCGTCGAGGCGCTCGGATGTTCGGGCATGACCCATTCCGCCGCCATGGCCGCCGAGATACTGCCGGGCAAGACCATACTCGAGGCGCTCAACACGGACCTGGTATGCGACGCGATCAACACGGCGATGAGGGAGCTTTTCCTCCAGATTGCCTACGGCAGGAGCCAGTCGGCATTCTCTGAAGGTGGCCTCGCGATAGGTGCCGGGCTCGAGGATCTGGGAAAGGGTCTGCGCAGCCAGGTGGCGACCATGTACGGTACCGTGGCAAAAGGTCCCCGGTACCTTGAAATGGCCGAGGGCTACGTGAGGAAGATCGCCCTCGACGAGAACGATGAGATAATCGGCTACGAGTTCGTGAGCTTGGGCAGAATGATGGAGATGATAGCGAAGGGTATGGATGCCAACGAGGCCCTTCAAAAGGCTTCCGGGAAATACGGAAGGGTCGACGAGGCCGTGAAGCTGATCGACCCCAGGCACGAATAAGGAGGGACGACGATATGGCACTTTTCGAGAACTATGATAGAAGGATCGGGCAGATCAACACGGCGCTCAGCAAATACGGCATGAAGTCGATAGAGGATGCGAAGGCGATCTGTGACGCGAAGGGCATAGATCCCTACAAAATAGCGAAAGAGACCC
This sequence comes from Syntrophobacterales bacterium Delta_02, assembly GCA_001603955.1. Taxonomy (GTDB): domain Bacteria; phylum Desulfobacterota; class Syntrophorhabdia; order Syntrophorhabdales; family Syntrophorhabdaceae; genus Delta-02. The sequence continues at coordinate 5,426 of LVAA01000050.1, forward strand.
AGCCGATATGTTTCGAGAACGCCGGATGGGCGTACGTCCTGGGCGCGGCGATCGCGATAAAGAAAGGCTGCACGAAGGCGGCGGATGCCGCTGAGGCGATAGGTGAGGGCCTGCAGGCCTTCTGCATCCCCGGTTCCGTTGCCGATGACAGGAAGGTGGGTCTGGGACACGGGAACCTGGCCGCAATGCTCCTGAGAGAGGAGACGAAATGTTTCGCCTTCCTCGCGGGACACGAGTCCTTTGCAGCCGCAGAAGGCGCCATCGGCATTGCCAAATCGGCGAACAAGGTCAGGAAGGAGCCCCTGCAGGTTGTCCTGAACGGTCTCGGGAAGGATGCGGCGCAGATCATTTCCCGGATAAACGGGTTCACCTACGTAAAGACGAAATTCGATTACCACTCGGGAAAGCTCGAGATCGTGGAAAACCGTCCCTATTCGAAGGGCGACAGGGCCGCGGTGAGATGTTATGGCGCCGACGATGTGAGGGAAGGCGTCGCCATCATGCAGCACGAGAAGGTGGATGTTTCCATCACCGGCAATTCAACGAATCCCACCCGTTTCCAGCATCCCGTCGCTGGCACGTACAAGAAGGAATGCAATGCGGCCAGCCGGAAGTATTTCTCCGTCGCGTCGGGCGGCGGTACGGGCCGCACGCTCCATCCCGACAACATGGCCGCGGGCCCGGCATCGTACGGTATGACAGATACGATGGGCCGGATGCACTCGGATGCGCAGTTCGCGGGTTCGTCATCGGTCCCGGCACACGTCGAGATGATGGGCTTCCTCGGCATGGGCAACAACCCCATGGTCGGTGCGACCGTCTCGGTGGCGGTGGCGATAGAGCAGGCGGGATAGGCGAAAGACAAAGACGTTATCTCACGCCCGCTTCGCTCGAGTCCGCAGAGGACGCGGAGAGAGACTAAAAGAGAGAAAAGATTGCCGCCGGATTTCGGAGCCTACCAAAATCCGGCGGCAATCTTTTCTCTGCTATCTCTGCGGGCTCGAGCGAAGCGGGCGTGAGATAAGACTTTGAGCCGGTGCTGGATGGTTCGTGTCAGGGTTGTTCCGCCCAGTCGCCGGGGCAGTATTGGGAGAGTTCTTCCAGGAATTGTTCCCGGCCGGCGAAGCGGATGGCGTTCATGCCTGCGATGCGCGCCCTTTCGCAGTGGCCTGGGTCGTCATCGATAAAGAGCATCCGGGCCGCCGGCGCCTTGAGGTTGGAGACGGTGTCAGAGAAATGAGTGGGGTCGGCCTTGCTCTTCCCGAGATGATAGCTATTGTAGACAATGTTGAAGTGTTTGAAGAAGCGGTGCAGTTCGTTGAGTTCGTCGAGCCAGTTGGTTTGATCGCTCAGGATGACGACTCGGATGCCGGCCGTTCGTAGTTTGTTGACGATAGCGAACATCCAGGGCCGCAGGGTGAAACGGGAGAGGATCTCGTTGCGGAGGGTGGCATCGTCGCCGGTGATGCCCGTTGCCCTGCGGATCGCCTGCCAGTATGAGGGCTCACGGCCCTGGCCGGTGATGTAGCCTGTCCTGTGGATGAGGTCGCGGGCGAGGTCGATGAAGTCGGTTTCGTCGAGGCCATTCCTCTGCGCGATAGCGCGAAGCCCGTTCGCGAACCCCTCGTCGGCGAGAACGCCGCCAAAGTCAAAGAGGACTACATCGAGGTTGCACGTGACAGATTGCAGGTCCATACCTTCTCCTTCGGGGAAAATGTACCACACAGCGGAGGGGTTTTTCCACCCTGGCTAGAGGTCATAATTGCCGATCCGCTCAGGCTGATAGACGATCTGGGTTATCTGTATCCTCCTGATTCCTGCCGGGACCTCCCAGTCGAGGGTCTCGCCTTCGCGGCAGCCGATGAGAGCGCTCCCGATTGGCGCCAGAATGGAGACGGCTTTTTCACCCAGACCCGTCTTGTTGGGGAATACCAGGGCGAAGGACCTTTCCTCGCCGGTATCGAGGTCCCTGATGCGAACGACGGAGTTCATGGTGACGACGTCGGAGGGGATATCCCTGGGGTCTACCACCTTTGCCCTGTCGAGTTCTTCCTCCAGGCGGTCAAGGTAAGGTGTGTTGCCCCCACCGTATATCTCGATCAGCGCCCGGAGCCTCTGCATGTCATGTTCTGTTATGTAGATCTCACCTGTCTTCATAGTATTGCTCCCTGCATGTTCCCTGGTGAAGGAGGTTCCCTTCGTTATCTTGATCGTGTCTTTGCCTGTCTCGTTCTTCCCCGTGTCCATGACGTCAAGTACCCTGCCGTGATCACAGTCAACACCGGAGGAGAGGGACCATGCGGCATTCCTGCCCCGGTGATGCGGTCAGTATCTGTTTTTAGAGAACTGTCCTAAAAGCGAACCTGAAAGTGTCCACGGGAAGACGGCAGGCATAGCGAAAGCTGTTTGTTGACGTGTCGGACATGGACAAAGTTAACATAAAAAGGACCTGAGTGTCAAAAGCCCGGTGACTTGACCTCGTACCCCCCAATACCACAGGTCCGGCGGACCAAAGCAAGGTCCGGATCGTGTGCTATGCTTCATCGTGAGCCCGGTGTGTTGAACCTGCAGGGGCTGTGACCGCCTCACAAAAAAAGAGGGTGGATTCCCAGGCTGCAACAGGTTCATGCGCGCTTAAAGCCTGTTTTCCACTTTCAATGAAGGGGTCCGAGGGTCGGCTCCCTCGACTCAGATAGTCCCTTCATTTACTTGTTGCCCGGGCGCATCCGCCCTTTAGTATAGTAATAGCACGTCTTCTTCGTCTGTCAAGTCCTATTCGGGTGGCACTTCCTTGGGCTCGTACAACTCAAAGGTCCGCACCATGGGTGGTCCTTTGAGCAAACCTCCCGCAATCTCCTGAAGCTTCGGCCACAGGCTCACCGTGGCAGCCTCGGCATCCTCCCTGGATTCCCAAAGGCTCAACGCGCCGCATTCGCCGGTTTCGCGGTCGGCGAAGAATGTTGCGCCCTTGAATCCCCTCATCGTTTTGTAGATGGGGGCAAACGTGTCGGCCACCATTTCCCCCGTTGAATGCATTCCCGGCCCGAAATTGACCAGGATCAACCGTGTATACATTAGTGCACCCCCTTTCTTTCCCGCGTATCCCGCCGGCCGCTCGGCGAGAGCCCGGCGGCGGCAGAGTCTCAACACGCGGCACGCCTCCCGGCGTTTTCATCTTGTGAGCAGCACGGGACACCTCGAACTCTTCAACACATTCCTGGCCACCCCGCCGACAAGATATTTCGCGATGCCCGATTGACCGAGAGAGGCGATCACGATCAGATCGATCCCCTTCTCTTCGCTCTCCTTCAGTATCTCTTCATAGACGATACCCGTTCGGACAGAGGCCGACACATCGACGCCCCCGGCCCGGGGGAGCCTCTCGACCTGTCTTTTCAACTTTTCCTCCGCCTCCCATCGAAGCGCGTTCTCGAACTCCGGACGGATGACTGCTATGACGTGGGTTACGAAGACTTTGGCCTGATATTGCCTTGCGATATCCAGCGCCTGCTCCAGGGCCTTGTCGGAATGCTCCGAAAAATCGGTGGGCACAAATATCTTTGTCGGCATGAGCATCGCACATCATCTCCTTTGCGTATGATCTCTGCCTAATTCAAGTATAGCTTTTTTTAAGGGGTTTGGTGAGATGTCGGTTGGCGGTCCTCTCAGCCGAGTTCGAAACTCGTGATGCCGAAGACCTTCTTCATGGGAACGGCGGGTGCTTCACCGCTGTACATCCTGCCTGTTTCGAACACGGGTGTCATCCCGTGATTCCCCACGAGGGTGACCGCGGCCGGGTTGGTTGCCGGGATATCCAGGAAGACGGGTGCGCGCTCCGGGACCTCTCCCGTCAGTGCGCGGAACAGACTTTCGGCGATATCGGGAGAATCGGCGAAAAGGGGACCTATCTTGAACCCGGTCCTGCAGGGGCGTATCACCCCGTAGCCCTTGAGTTCCCCGCCTTCGGTGAAACCCAGGGCCGCGCCGTCGGGGCGGATGACCCATTTCTCCAGAAATGCAGCCCGCCGCGCGGGAAAGATGGCGGAGTCATAGGAGACAACAGCATCGAAGGGAATGGCCGCGAGCTCGACGACACCCGCGGAGCCTGCTCCCCGCTGCACCCGGCCCCTGTACCGGATGTTCCTGTGAGCAAGGGTGAAACCGAACTTTTCATAGTTCTTGATCTTTGCCACCACACCGTCGATGCCGACGTTCCGGGTTCCAAGCCGGCTCATCGCCTGCCTTCCCAACTCAACGCCGTACCATTTCCCACGCAATTCCTTCCTGACGATATAGAAGCCTATGAAACCAAAGGCCTCTCCGTAGGACACGGCGGAGATGCACCCTACCGGCTGGCCGTCCAGCTCCCCGATGAGGAAACCGTCGGGGTCCGCGTGGTAAAAGCAAGCGGTGTCGCTGAGTCCGGGATTCCACCCTTCCTCGGCCGCCCACTGAACGGCAAGCTCAACATCCTTGAGCGTCATCTGCCTTATGACAAACCCTTCCCTCACCCTGTGCGCCTTAGCTCTGCCCTGAAGTCCTTGAACTCTGAAACCCTTGTACCCCGAAAATATCACCCATCAGCCATTACCTGCCTTTTATCTTCGTCACCCCATAATTCGCCGCCCCCCACAGGCCGCTGTTCTCGCTCACAATGAGGGACACGGGGATCCTCCCGAGCATCGGGCCGTAGTGCCTGGATTCGTTGAATTCCTTCCTGAAATGGTCGTTCACGACGAGGAAAGGGTTTTTCATCGCGACGCCGCCGGCGATGAAGAGGCCTCCCAGGGCGAGGACCGTCAGTGCGTAATTGCGGCAGGCACGGGCGTAAAAGCGCGCGAAAAGGATGGTCGTTTCCGACTCCGGGGTGATCTCGGCGACGATGTCCTTCGGGGACAGTTCCCGTCCCGTCAGGAATGCGTGCAGGTGTGTGAGTCCCGGCCCGCTGACGACGATATCGCCGTAGGGATACTCCGCCCCGGTCCTTTCCATGAGAAAATCACGATATGCCGTCTCGGTCTTCCCGTAGAAGGGGAACGCCGCGTGGCCCGCCTCTGAGGGCAAGGGCAGGAGGTCTCCCCCCTCCGTGGCCACGAGGGCACAGTGCCCGAGGCCCGTGCCGGCTCCGATTACCGCCATGGCGGCGCGGTCCTCGGGGACTCCTGCCTGCACGGTCTGTCTCTCCAGCTCCTTCGCAAGAGGGCAGGCGAAGGCCTGCGCGACGAAATCGTTGATGAGGAATATCCTCGTGCCGGCCGAGCGCGACCGGAGGCCGGTCACGTCCACCTCCCAGGGGACGTTGGCCAGCGAGGCGTAGGTATTTTCCCTGACGGCCCCGGGGACGCCGAGGATCAGGGCATCCCAGTGAACTCCAGCCGGAATCGGGCCTGCGGCGAGTGCTTTATCGATGAGGTCGTCAAAAGACGATGAGCCCGCCGTCTCGAGTCCCAGCCTGCCGACGCATGACAGGGACCCCCCGTCGTCAGTGGTGAAATGGGCGAAACGGCTGTTCGTTCCCCCGATGTCGATGGCGATGATGTTTTTCATTGTCTCCCCTCATATCGCCCCGTGTGAAGCGTCTATTACATGCAGCAGGCCGAGCCGCCCTCCCCGGTCCAGCAGTGGAGACAGAGCTTTTCCCGGGGCAGGCCGATGGCCTCGATCATATCATGGATCTTCTGGAACTTGAGAGTGGTGACGTTTATCTCGCGCGCGATCCAATCGACCATCTTCCGGTACTTTTCCGAGGTGTCATCGAGGTATTCGGTGATGTTGTCCGTGCGCTTACCCTCGATGTCATTTATGGCGCGGCGCGCGGCGAGCTCGTCGACGGACCGGGTCGAGAGGGCGAACTTGCAGTGATACATGAGTGGCGGGCAGGCCGGGCGGACGTGTATCTCCTTCGCGCCCGAATCCCAGAGCTTGACGACGGTGAAATTCTTGAGCTGTGTGCCCCGCACGATGGAGTCCTCGCAAAGAACGATGCGGTTGCCGGCGATGACTTCGCGCACGGGTATGAGCTTCATGGTGGCCACGAGGTCCCGTATCTCCTGAGAGGGAGGCGTGTAGCTCCTTCCGTACCCCGGCGTGTACTTGACGAGAGGTCTGCGGTAGGGGAGCCCGGATTCCATAGCGTAGCCGATGGCATGGCCGACGCCCGAATCGGGGACGCCGGCCACGAGGTCGGCATCCACCTTGTCGCCCTTCGCCAGGAACCTTCCCGAGCGTTCGCGGACCACCTCCACGCTGATCCCTTCGTAACTGGATGCGGGATATCCCGTGTATATCCAGAGGAAGGCGCATATCTGGTTCCGATCTCTGCCCGGGAGCTCACTTTGAAGTCCCGATGGGCGGATGCTGACGATCTCCCCCGGTTCGAGGAACCTGACCGTGCGGAACCCCAGGTTCAGGAAGGAGCAGTCCTCGGTGGCCACGGCATAGTCGCCGTCCTTCTCGCCGACGACGAGCGGAGTTCGCCCCAGGCGGTCCCTGGCCGCGTAGACCCCTTCCTCCTTGAGGAGCAGTATGGAAGCGGAGCCTTCGATGCGTTCGAATACCCCCTTGATGCCGTCGACAAGGGTCTTCCCCTGGGTGATCAGTTTCGCGATGAGCTCCACCGAATTGATCCCGCCGCCGGACATCTCACTGAATGTCTCGCCGTTGTCGAGAAGCTCCTTCGCGAGCTCGTTGGTGTTCTCCACGATGCCCGTGGAAACGATGGCGAAGGTGCCGAACTTAGAGCCGATGATAAGGGGTTGGGCATCCCGGTCACTGATGACGCCGATACCCGAATTGCCCTTCATTTCCTTGTATTCCTCGAAGAACTTGGACTTGAACTGCGACTTGCTGATGTCGTGTATGCTGCGGTGGAACCGGTCTCCCAGTACGGCCATCCCCCCATATTCCGTTCCCATATGCGAGTGATAATCGGTACCGTAGAGCAGGTTGCTCGCGCAGTTCTTCTTCGAAATTATGCCGAAAACTCCGCTCATACGCCCTCCCTGGTGGCATCCTGATCTGCTGTTGATAACGTGTCTTAATTGCAAGGATATGATATATAGATTCCCCGGAAAATTCCACAGGAATGCACACCCCCCGCCCCCCCAACACCCCGGCAGTCTCTGCTCGCTTTCAGACTTGTGACGTGCAACGTGGGACTTGTGACGGTCTCTGACCCGCAACCCGCAACCTTCTTCGTTAAGTTTCCCCCGACAGGTACCGAATATATCTATAGAACGGTGCCGGGGAGACCTCGTCGGGAATGCCGCAGCATCAGGGGCAAGGTTGCCAAACAGGGATAAGGAGATTATATTAAAGCCATGACGACGGAAGAAGAAAAATTGGTTACCAGGTACGCTGACCAGGCATTCAGGGGAACGACGATACGCCAGGAATATCCCGTATGTGAATGCGGCAAGATCTTCAGCGAAAAGAACCTCTGTGATGCTCCGGGAGTTTTCTTCAAGAGCGTCGACGTTTTCGGGAAGACGTATACGCTCATCGAGCCCGTCTGCCCCATATGCAAGCGCAAGATTCCGGCAAGCTTCAATATCCTTAACTAGTTCTTGCCAAGGACTTCCATCAGTTTTTCAGACAATTCATTGACGGTGAAGGGTTTCTGAATGAAGGCGTTGCAGCCCCTCTCCAGGATCTTCGCGGCCTGCCCTTCTATGCTGTATCCGCTGGAGAGGATCACCTTGATCCCGGGGTCCATCGCTTTCAACCTGTCGTAGGTCTCGCTTCCGCTCAGACCCGGCATGATCATGTCGAGGATCACGAGGTTCACGCTGGCCCTGTGCCTGGCAAAGAGTTCCAGGGCTTCACCGCCGCTTTGCGCCACGTGGACGTCGTAGCCCAGGGCCTCGAGCATCTCCTGCGCCGTCGCGGCCACCGTCGGCTGGTCCTCGACAAGGAGCACCGTTCCCGTTCCCCGGACCGCCTCCATGGCGGCGGCCTCATCCTCTTCTACGGGCTTCTGTGATGCCGGCATGTAGATGTCGAACCGGGTCCCTTTGCCAGGTTCGCTGTGGACGGTTATCGCCCCCTGGTGGTTCTTTATTATCCCGTACACCGAAGCAAGGCCAAGGCCGGACCCTATACCCAGGTCCTTGGTCGTGAAGAAAGGATCGAATATCCGGGCCTTCGTCGCCTCGTCCATGCCGACGCCCGTGTCAGTGACGGATATCCTGGCGTAGAGACCTTTTTTCGGTACGATCCGGGTGTCACTGAGCGAAACGTTGCCTGCTTCCACGAAGAGTTCGCCGCCCAGCGGCATTGCTTGCGAGGCATTGACAAAGAGGTTGAGGAAGACCTGCTCCATCTGGCTGCGGTCCACCTCGGTGGTGCAAAGGTCTTCCGCGAACTCCTTGTGTATCGTGATCTCCCTGTTAGCATGTCCGAACATGTCGACGCAACGCTTGACGAGGTCACCGAGGTCCGTGGGTTTCACCTCGTATTTCCCACCACGGGCAAAACCAAGAAGTTGTTTCGTAAGCGCGGCGCCACTCTTGATCTGGTCCTCGATGCTCTTCAGTTTCTCGTAGTTGGGGTTAGTCGGTTTTGTTGTGAGGAGCATGACCGACGTGTAGCCCATGATCCCCATCAGGAGGTTGTTGAAGTCATGGGCTATGCCGCCCGCCAGGGTCCCGACGGCCTCCATCTTCTGCGCCTGCAGGAACTGCGCCTCGAGGAGTCTCTTCTGTGTCATGTCCTTCCCGATGCTCAGGATCTCCACGCACTCGCGGTTGTCGTTCATAACGGCCTTGTTGGTCCAGGAGATCCAGATGCGTTCCCCATTCTTCTTGATGTTCTCGTTCTCGTTGCTCTTGAACCCGTCGGGATCGTGTTCTATCTCGTCCATGAGGGCAACAAGGTCTCTCGAACTGGTCGATTCGAGCTCGGGCACGATGGTTCCCACCACGTTCCTGCCGATCAATTCTCCTTCCCCATATCCGAAGAACTCGAGGCCGTAAGGGTTCATGAACAGGATATTGCCCGCCCTGTCCCAGCGCAGGATGATGCTGTTGGCGTTGTTCACCACGTCCTTGTACTGCTGCTCGCTTTCCCGCAGGGCCTCCGCCCTTTCCTCGCTGAGCCTCATCTCCTTCTTCAGCTCCGTCGTCTTGCGGCGAACGGCGCGTCTCAGTGCCCGGTTCCATATCGCGAGGCCGAGGAGCAGGGCGGCAATGAGCGCGGCGGCTATGCCTGCGTTTCGGAGGTAGCGTGTCGGGAACTCGCGGGAACCATGCCATTTCTGTTCTATCGCCCGGTATTCGTCCGCGGTTATCCGGGCGAAACCTTGCTCCACGGTCGTGAGGAGCGCGGAATTACCTTTCTTTACAGCTCGATGGAAGGCCCCCACGTAAAGGGGCCGGGAGTATTTGAACTCCCCGTATATTCCTTCCCTGTACAGGTAGTAGAGTGCGGGGGGTTTGTCGACGACGAAGACGCCGACCCTCAGCTCCCTGGCGGCTTTGATGATGGCTTCATAACTGGTGTATTCGACGAGGTTGTTGACGCCCCGGGCCTTGAGGAAATCCACCGCGGCGTCACCCTTCTTCACGGCCACGGCAAAACCGCGCAGGGACCAGGCATCCGTTATCCCCGAGATATTCTCGTGGAAGAAGATGGGTACCTCGATCTCCTGGTAGGGTTTGGTGAAGTCGAAGACCCTTGCCCTCTTCTCGTTGAAGAAGATGGTGTCGATGACGTCGAAGGTGCCTTCTTCCATGTGCCCCAGGGCGGAGGACCAGTCCATGCCGAAAAGCTCGACCCTGATCCCTGTCTTCTTCTCCCAGAGGGCCCACTGGTCGACAAGCGCGCCCTGCAGCTTTCCCTGGCTGTCAAGAAAGGTGAAGGGAGGATAGTTGTTGTCCATCACGACCCGGATCGATCGCGGCGCTGCCCTTGCAGTGTGATCGGCCGGACAGGTCAGGAGCAGGATCATGATGAACAAAACGAGTGCCGCAAGAATATACTTCCGACCCTTGCCGGTGTTTCGAGGCAATCGCCTGGACCTCCTTATACTGCGGGCACTCTGCTCCCGTGCCCGTGAGGATTATCGCACAAACGCGGCGCCCTTTAAACATTTCCTTGCCTTGAAGAGGTTTCCGTGATTAACATAGGGAGACGCGAATACCGCTTCCCCATCTCAAACAACCTGCGGGTTACAGTGAGGCTGCCATGCTCGAAAGGATCGACCATATATCTCTCGCGGTGAAGGACCTCGAAAAAGCCAGGGAATTCTTCTGCGGCGTCCTTGGACTCGTACCGTGCACGTGGTCCGCGATCGAGGACATGAAGTACCTGGGGCAGGTCTTCTCGGCCGGCGACCTCACGAGGATCGAGATGATAACCCCCACGGGCCCGGGGAGCTTCCTCGACAAGTTCCTCGCCGACCGCGAGGGCGTCCACCACCTGTGCTTCCAGACACTCGACATCGTGAAAACGAAGGAATACCTCGACGAAAAAGGTGTGCCCACCTTCGGCTACAGCACCGAGGGCGACTGGAAAGAACTCTTCATCCACCCCAGGGACGCCTTCGGTGTCCTCATCCAGATAGCCGAGTTCCGTCCCGAGGAGTTCCTCGTGGATCCCCTCAGGTTCCCGGAAGGCAAGAAGTGGGAGATGACCTCTTCCGGCAACACCGTAACCCTCACCACAGCCCACCCCGGCGGCGGCAAGTCCCGGCTGGAACTGACGAAAGAAGAAGCAAGAGCGCTGGCGGAAGAAATGATGATGAAGACAGGTAATAGGTAATAGGTCATAGGAAAGAGTCTTTTCCCATAACCCATAACCTAATTACCTGTCTTCTTTCAGAAATAGTTTGTGATACTCGGGCTCGCTGAGATGTTTCTTGAGCATCTTGCCCAGGACCTCGAAGACCTCGGCCAGGTCTTCGTCGGACATTCTCCCAAGAATGGTCTTCATGACGCCGTCGTCGGAGAATTTCTGGAGGTATGCATGGACGGTCCGTTCGTCGGTCTCCCTGTCCATGCCGTACCCCAGAAACCCGCCGAAGGTCTCTACGAAAAGATGGGAATGTTTTGCCATAATGGCACCTGCCTTCGTGTGATCGTGCGCATCTGCCGGACACGCGCGTCGCTAGTTTAATCCAGAATCGGCGGGCAAGTAAAAGGAAAGTTCAAGAAAGAAGAGTTCCAGGTTTCAGGTTTCAAGTTAGGACAAGAACAATGAAGAGGGAAAAGAAGGTGCCAGCCTGCAGAAACCTCTCCATGCCTTCTTGTCTTTCAACCTGAAACCTGACACCTGAAACGGTTTTTTACTCTTGTTCATGTTTTGCCGCGGCTGTGTCGCGAAAGGCGGCAGCGGCTTCCTGTTCGAGGATGGTCAGGATCCGCTCGGCGAGCGGGCCGTAGGAGGTGTGGGCGCGGAGGCGGGGCCGCTCCATGTCCACGTCGATGACATCGAGTATCCTTCCGGGGCGCGCGGACATGACCATGATGCGGTCGGCGAGGTAGATGGCCTCGTCGACGCCGTGGGTCACGAAGAGGATCGTCTTGCGATGGTTCTCCCAGATGCGGAGGAGCTCCTTCTGGAGCAGGATGCGCGTGTGGGCGTCGAGGGCGCCGAAGGGCTCGTCCATGAGAAGGACGTCGGGATCGTTGGCGAGGGCCCGGACGATGGCGACGCGCTGCCTCATGCCCCCCGAGAGCTCGTGCGGAAAAGCCCGCGAGAAATCCTCCATTCCGACAAGGCGCAGGTACTCCATGGCCTTCGCCTCCCGTTCGGCTCGCGGCGCGCCCAGGAACTCCGGGCCTAGCGAGACGTTGTCGAGGACGTGGCGCCATGGCAGGAGCGAGTATTCCTGGAACACCATCCCGATCTCCCTGTGCGGCCGGGAGATCGTTTCGCCCCGGTAATCTATCCTGCCGGCGGTAGCCGTCTCAAGGCCCGCGATCATCCTGAGCAGGGTCGACTTTCCGCAGCCCGACGGCCCGACGATGCACACGAAATCGTTCTCGGGTATGTCGAAGGTCACCTCCGCCACCGCCTCCACGGGCGTGCCGTTGTTTGCACGGAAATCCTTGCGCAGGGCCTCGATGCGGAGAATGGGGCCGGCCTTCATCGTGTCAGCCTCGTCCACGCGAACTTGCGGTCCTCGATGATGCGGAAAAAGAGGTCCAGAAACGCGCCGATGGCCCCGATGCTGATCATGCCGGCGATCACGATATCCGTCCTCGCCAGCGTGTAGGCATGGGTGATCAGGTAGCCGACGCCGGAGAGGCTCCCCGGAAGCATCTCCGCGGACACGAGGCACATCCAGGCCACGCCCAGTCCGATCCGCATGCCGTTGACTATGGACGGAGAGGAGGCGGGGAGGAGGATCTTCCGGAAGATGTCCCTTTCGCTTGCCCCCAGCACCCGCGCCGAATCCAGCAGGGTGCTGCGCACGCTCATCACGCCGTGTATGGTGCTCGTCAGGATCGGGTAAAAGGCCCCGATGAAGATGATGAAGACCATCGAGAACTTGAGGTTGTTGAGATAGACATAGCCCGATCCCTTCTGCACGTCGAAGAGAGTTGCCAGGCTTGCCACCCCGAACCAGGCCAGCACCAGGGGTACCCAGGCCAGCGGCGGGATGGGCCTGAAAAGCGCGACAAAGCCGTTGAGGAGCCTGAAGGCCGTGCCGTAGTATCCCATCAGGATCCCCAGGGGCACGGCCACACAGACAGCCAGCACGTAACCCGCCAGCACCCTGACGAGACTGATGGCGACGTTGATGGCAAGGGACCCCATGGCGATGAGGCTCTCCGTCGGTCTCACGAACAATTCGGTCACCTGCCCGACACCGGGCAGGATGACCTCATTGTTCAGTTGCCGGGCCATAATGTCCCAGAATACAAGGAAGAGACAGGGCACGAGCAGATAGACTCCTGCCCTGACAAGTATGTCCTTCAGGCCCATCTTACATCTTCACCTTGTCGATGAAGCGCATGTCGAAGAGCACCGGTTTCACATCGTCGATCTTCTTGCCCTTCAGCGAGCCCTTGAAATTCCCCATCCCGTTGAGGACGGACAGCACCTTGTCGGCACCCCGCATCCAGCTCTTGTTGAATTTGGGCAGAAAGACAAGTGTTGAGGCCCTGGCCGCGTCGACGGGCAGACCGATCCACTCGGCGGTGATGGTGGCTGCCTCTATCCTGTTCTTGTTACACCAGACGTTGGCTTTCGCGATGAGTTCCACGAATTTCTGCACCACCTCAGGATGTTTGGCGATGGTCTCGTCGCTCGCCGCCGTGACGCAGCAGGGGAAGTCGTACCAGTAACCCTTTGGCGGCAGGTCCCTGAGGTCCATGAGTATCTTGCCCACACCGCGGCTGACGGCCACCTCGGGGAAGGGCGAGGGCCCGACTATCGCGTCGACCTGTTTGCTTGCCAGTGCGGGGATCATGTTCGTCGTACCCTTGAGGTCCGCGAGGAGGATCTTCGCCGACTGGTCGTTGGGGTCTTCCGTGACCTTGACGCCGGCTTTTTTCAGCGCGGCTTCCAGCACGATCTTCGGCGCGCTCGTCGGTGAGTGGTACCCTATCTTGACGGGTTTCGCGGCCTTGTTTACGTACTCCATGAAAGACTTCCAATCGGTGAGGGGAGAATCCTTCGGGACCACGAGGCCCATCCCTTCTGTCTGGAGAGGGCTTAAGATCTTCATCGGGGTGCCCTTGTCGATCCCAGACATGATGGCGGTCACCGAGGCCATGGCAATATCGAGCTGTTTGCGCGCGAAGAGAGCGGCGGTCTCCGAGCCGCTTTTCGCCACGATCAGCTGGAAGACGGCTATGGGTTTACCATTGGCCACCAACTCGTACCTTTCCTTTTCAACAACGGGCCGAAGATAGACCCCCATGTCTTTGAAGCCCTCCGCCTTTTTCGCCGCCACGATGAACGATGTGTGATGGGTCGTAAAGATATAGCCCACCTTGACATTCGGGACGCCGGCGGCCAGTGCGCCGGAGACAAGAACGAAAACCGCAAAGATTCCAACAATGAACATCAGCTTCAGACTTTTGAACAGGTGCATTCATACCTCCTCTTATTGTGATATTCCTGTACCGGAAAGAGCGTTGTCTTTTACCGGATCGATACCAGTCAGCGACAGGGCTGAGCAGGATTCCAGCAGGGCCTCCACGCGGGTACGTATCTGCTCGACGTCGCCCAGGGAAAAGTCCGTCACGATCTTGAGGAACGGCAGGCCGTGGTTTTTCTCAACGTGCTCCCCCACCTTGTGGGATTCGATGTTGAAGGAATGGCACGCCTGGAGCACGACGTCGATGACGGCGTCGGGTCTGGACTTATCTATGAGACGGGTCATTTCGGTCAGGCGCCTCGTGTTGGGGGTCATGCAGGAGCATGGTATCTTGAGATAGCGCTCGGCCAGCGCCCTTACAGGGTCTTTCGTGCCCTCTTCGATGTCCGTCATGAAAGGCTTGAATCCCGAGCATGCGTCAAGGGCGACGATGACGCCCCCGGCCTCTTCAATGATCCTGAAGACCTTTTCGGCGTCCCCGCTGACGGGACAACCGGTTACGAGCACCCGGGGAGCCCCGGCGGAGCCATAAACGTATCCGGCCTCCCGTCGCGCATCGAGCATTTCTACTGCCCTGTCACAAAAGGGTTCCATTTCTTCCCCCTTTAACCCCTGGGCCAGAAAGGTAAGGTCGTATATCTCCCGCCAGCCCACGACGGAAGGCTTGAGCGCTGCATACTCAAAGACCTTCCGCATCATGGCGCTCTTGCGGTTACTATCCACGATGGCGGCCTCTATAGCGTCCTCAGTCGTTCCGGCGCCGAGGGTTTCCTCGAAGAATCTCTGGAGCTTTCTGATCATCAAAGTCCAGTTCGCGACCGCCTCCTCCTCGTCCGGGACCTGGGGCAGGTCCATGATATAGGTGGGCTTCAGGTCCGCTATCAGTTCGAACATCTTCTTCTTGCCGTCGCAGGTCGTTTCGCCTATTATGACGTCGGAAAGTCCGTAGAAAGGACAGGTGTCGGTGATGATGAAACCGTAGCTGGACTTGATAAGGGGGCATAGATTGGCGGGAAGGACCGTTTCCGCGGCCTCTATCGTTCCGTTGGAAAAAGCACAGAGCGTCGCCGGTGCGATATCCATGGCCAGGATCAGCTCGGCGGGCGCATAGCCGCAATAGACCCCGGCTATCTTTTTCCCTTTTACCCGTTTCTCCTGAAGACGGGCAAGGACCCTTTTCGTGGGCGGCCCGCCCGTGTATTCGTCATTGATAAGAGGCTCAACGGTTGTCTTCATGCCATGCTCCTTTTGTCATTCTCGTGCCCGCTGCCTCACATGTCTCGTCAGGAAGCCGGTGGACCGGCCCCTCTTCTTGCCACAGCCCACCGTGATTCATACCGAGGCGGCATGGATCGCGGCGCCGAAGGCCCCCACGCTCTGCGGATCCGAAGGGACCAGGACGCGGCGCCCCAGTTCCCTGGCTATCAAGGTTTCAACGCAGCCGTTGAACGCGACGCCTCCGGCGAAAAAGACCTCACCCGACGGCGCTATGCGCCGCAGCAGGGCGGTCGAACGGCTCACGATCGCCTTGTGGATGCCGAGGGCGACCTCGGTGCGCGCGGCCCCCTTTGCCGCCAGCGAGATGACCTCCGATTCCGCGAAGACCGTGCACATGCTGTTTATCTTCTCGAAGCGCTCCGCCGACAGCGCCGCCTTCGGGAATTCCTCCAGGGTATAACCGAGGGCGTGGGCCATGATCTCGAGGAAGCGGCCCGTGCCTGCGGCGCACTTGTCGTTCATCTCGAACTTGCTCATCTCACCGGCCTCGTTGAGGGAGATGGCCTTCGTGTCCTGCCCTCCTATGTCCAGGATCACCCTGCAGGGCGGGTGAATGGCCTTTGCCCCCAGGGCGAAGGCCTTGATCTCGCTTATGACGGGGCAATCGAGGTGTCCCTTCAGGAGGTGGCGGCCGTAGCCGGTGGCCACGATGGTGTCGTAATCGACCCCCTCCATGAGGACGCGGGCGGCCTCCAGGGGGTCATGTGAGGTGAGGGCCTTGCGTGTAAGGACCGTGTTGCCGGCCTCTATCACCACGAGTTTTACGGTCCGTGAACCGATGTCGAGGCCGGCCGCCCTCATTCTTTGTGTATCCTCTCCAGGAACGCCTCGACGCGGGTCTTGATCTGTCCCGTGTCCTCCTGGGAGTAATCCGTTTCGAGGCGCAGAACGGGGATGCCGGAACCTTCAAGGTCGTTTTCCACGGGGCCGCTTTCGACTATGTAGGGGTGACAGAACTGGAGACTGTAATGGACGATCCCCCGGGCGTTGTAGCTACCGAACATTTCCTCGATGTGCTGCAGGCGGGACGGATTCGGGGTGAAGACCGCGCAATCGATGTTGAAGTATCTCTCGGTGATGGCGTCGAGCAATTCCTCCACACTGGTGCCATCACCGGCGGTGAGCCACCGCGTGCCCCGTTCACCGACGCAGGATTCTTCGCCCACGATTACGGCCCCGCTCGATTCGACGATAAAGGGCACCTTCCAGTTTGGTACCGCCATCGGGCATCCCGAGATGACAAGGCGGGGCGTTCCCTTCGGGAACACTCCCTCACCCTTCTTCACACGCTCCTCGAGCTCATCGCAGAGGGCGTTGACGGAAGCGGTGAAGCGCACCGGGTCGTCGTAAAAGAAGATCTGGTTGACGAGGAGTGCATCGAGGCCGGAGATAGGGGCGGGGTCGGCCTTGCGCAGCTCGGCGAGGCGCTTCACCGCCTGTCTCTTCGCGTTTGTGACCGCGATCCCTTTCTTCAGGGAATCGAGGGTGATCTGCCTCGCGCTCTTGTCTTCCAGCTTTGCCATGAATGCCCGGTATTCTTCCCGGAGAAGTTTTTTCCCGGAGTCGCTCTTCATCTGCGGAAGGTCCACGACGTACAGGTCGTTCACCATCGGGGCGAGGATCTCGTAGGACTTCTTCTTGCCATCGCAGGTGTTCTCGCCGACGACGATGTCGCTTGCCTCAAGGTAAGGGCAGACAAGGCCGCGCTTGAAACCGAAGGCGGATTTGATCAGCGGACAGAGGTTCCTGGGGACTACCTCTTCAGCGCCCTCAAAGTTGAACTCCGCCCCCGCGCACAGCCCCACCGATATCCCGTCCACCGCCAGGACGAGTTCCTCGGGCACGAAGACGCAGTACGAGCCCACGACGATGCGGCCCTGGTCCCGTGCTTCCATGAGTTCCTTGATCCTCAGGCCATGCACCTCGCTCATCACGAAGTCGAAATATTCCATCCCCTCGGGACGGTTCTTCTGGGAAAGGAAAATGTCCTGGTATGCGCCGCCGAGGACGGACAGCAGCGCATCGTGGCCCGCAAGGTCAAGGCCCAGATCCGACCACATCTGCGTGTAATCTGACATGAAAACCTCCTGAACATAAAAGATCCGGCCGCGGATATCCGCACCGGACCCTTTGAGGAGGCGATCGATAAGTTAAGGCGGGGAAACCGCGAGCACGGTTGTGACGGGAAACCGCCCGGGCCCCCTGTACACCGCTCAACCCAATGGAATGAATATGTTCGTTCTTCTGTACATAGTCTTTCTGGCTATTTTTGAAATAATGTAACTGAATGGGCTTTACAATGTCAAGAATTGTGCGGACGGGGAGCGACCGGGACGTGTCATTCCCGGGCGATCCGGGCAAGAAGACAGCGGCCGCCCGGGAATCCGCTGATGGGATCGAGACACGCGTCGTCGGTGAGTATATTCGCGTTGGCCTCATCCCAGCCGTGAGACATCGAAACAACTCCGGGGAGTATTGACGGGGTGTATCTTGCCCTGATCTCGATGCCCCCTCTTAGCGTTTCGACCAGGACCATGTCGCCATCCTTCAGCCCGAGACCGTCCGCCGTGGAGGGATGGATCTCGACGTACGGCTCCGGGACGCGGGTCCGAAGGGAGTCGACATTGCGGAAGCGGGAATGGAGATATTCGAGCCTTCGGGCGCCGGTTGTGAGCACGAGGGGGAAGAGGGATGCCACATGCGGGGTCGAAAGGGGGCTCTCGGCGGGCTCGGCATAGGAAGGGACCGGGTCGTAACCGTGGCGCTCCAGGAGGCCCGAATAGATCTCCACTTTGCCCGAATCAGTGTTGAAGCCTTCCTTTTCGTATTTCTTAGCCGTCCAGCGGTAATAATTGTAGCCTTCCGGCATGTCTCTCAGGTCATCGTACGTGAGTTCCAGGGCCTGAAGCCGGAAGGTAATGGCCTCCTCTTCCGTGCTCCAGGGAAAAAAATCCGAATGGCCCATGCGGACCGCGATCTCCCTCCATATCTCCCAGTGTGTGGGCAATCCCCCATCATTGCATATCTTCGGGGCGAGCCCGATCCGGGGCTCGAGAGAAAGGTGGGAACTCTCCCACAGCTCGTCGCCGCCGAGGAAGGACGCGCAGGGCAGGACAAGATGGGCCTGCCTTGCCGTTGCCGTCATGACGGGGTCGATGACAGCCAGGAATTCGAGTTTTGACAGCGCCTCCCGGACCCGCCGGGCATTGGGCCAGGTGAGCACGGGATTGCTTCCGGCCACCACGAGGCCTTTCAACGGATATGGTTTCTCCTCCAGGATGGCGCGGGCGTAGAGATTGGCCTGCGCGTTTCGCGAGATCCTGTGGAAGAGCGGATACTCATCGGCGCCGATAGCCTGTTTCACTCCGCTCAGCGGAGGCAGTTGCAGATCCGAGAGCGGTGCCTCGTTGAGGAAGACGGCGCCGCCGGCGATATCAAGATTGCCCGTGATCGCCTGAAGAGCGGCGACGCCGCGGGCGGCTTGAAAACCGTTTGTGCTCAGTTCGACAGCCACGCCCAGGGATATGCAGGCGGCCGGTGCCGACGCGAAAAGCCGGGCGGCCTCCTGTACCTGTCCTGCCGGTACCCGGGTGATCCTCTCGACCTCCTCCGGGGGGTATGCCTCAACAGCCTGACAAAGCGCGTCAAAACCAACCGTCCATCTTTCGACAAAATCCTTGTCGTAGAGCTGCTCCCTGACTATCACGTGAAGGAAGCCCAGGGCCAGGGCGCCGTCCGTGCCGGGCCTCAGCTGGAGATGAAGGTCCGCCTTTTCGGCAAGCGGCATCCTTCTCGGGTCTATGACGATGAGCGCACACCCCCGTTTTCTTGCCTCGGCGATCTCGTTGACGAGGGAAGGGGCGGATGAGCCCGGGTTCTTCCCCCACAGGACAATACATTTGCTCCGCGCGTAATCACCGATGGGCATCTTGCCGAAGGTGACCATATTGGCCATCGATTTGGATTCGTAGCAATGGCTGCCGCAGGTCGAGAAATTGGGTGTGCCGTAGAGGGCGCAGAAACGTTCGGCGTAGGGCAGGAACTCCTTTCCCACCCCTGCATGTCCCACGTGGACCGCCAGCGCCTCGGGCCCATATTTCCTTCCTATTCTGTCCAGCTCTTGCGAAAGGACCGCGAAGGCCTCGTCCCACGATATCTCTTCCCAGGCGCCGGACCCCGCTCTCCTCACCGGATGCGGCAGTCGGTCCGGCGTTCTGAACATTTCCGGCAGGGCGCGTGCCTTGGGGCAGATGTGGCCCCTGCTTACCGGGTGTTCTGAATCGCCTTCGGTGGCGGAGAGCTCCCCGTTCACCAGCTTGAGCGTCATCCCGCACGTGCCGCTGCAGATACCGCAAACGGTGCGGTTGCCGGTGAATTCTTCCGGCCTTTCGCCGGGGGACCAGGGAGCCGGTTGATCTGAATATGTCATGACCCGTCGTTCCTCTCGCTGCCGCTCTTTTGGGACCCGCAGGCGTGTGCCGCGGCGTTCCGTCCTCTTCTTAACCTTATCGAGTAGACACCTCCCGGCTCCTCAACGATCTCTATCGCTGATCCCGTGTGCATGGCCAGGACCCGGATGTTCTCCAGGGACTCCCGGGTATCCACGATGATCGTGGCCTCATCATGCAATTCGAGGGATCGCCTCGCAAGGAGGACCGGTTGAGCGCAACCCAGGCCCTTCGCGTCTATAACGTCAGTCATCGTATGCTCTTTGTCCCCGGGCGAGCCGGGCAACGGGCCGGGTACGTTTTGGGATCACGTCTCACCCGGCGACGGGACTGCTTTTTCCCGCGCCTTCCTTTCCCTTTCTGACGATGGCCCTCTTCTCCTCCGGAAGAGGCGGGGGAACGGGTTCGCCGACGATCCTTGTCACGGCGCCGAACCTCTCCGGACAGGCCGTCAGGCACGTGCCGCACCGTATGCACTTGTCCTGGTCGATCACGTGGACCTGGTTCTTTGCGCTGATGATCGCGTCCGCCGGGCATCTGAGGGCGCAGGTCGTGCACGCCTGGCACTTGTCCGGATCGATCCAGTACGACGGCGCCTCCCGGACGAGGGCGTCTATCTCCTCAGAGGTGTAAAGCTTCGTGTAATCCTCGTTTATGTCGTGGAGAGCGAGCTTCTTCATCTTCTCCAGTTTTATGTAGGGAACGAGTTTTGCGATCTTCTCGATCCGCGCGTTGAGTTCCGCCGTCTCCAACCCCTCGCTCTTTCCGAGAGGCCCCAGTTCCTCTATCTCCCGGGCGAACTCGTTCATGATGTTGGCAAAGCGGATCCCCTCGCCGGCGGAGACCCATTCGAGGCGCAATCTCTTCGGGTTTATGCCGATGTTTTCGAGGAGCTTCTTGCAGAGGTTCACCATGCTCATCGCGTCGTAATTGCCCTCGGGGTTGTAATGGCAGTCATTGATGTGGCAGCCGCCGACAAACATCCCGTCCACTCCGTTGGCGAAAGCGAGGAGTATGTGCTTGAGGTCGACCCTTCCGGAGCACATCACCCGTATCAATCTTATGTACGTGGGGTATTGAAAACGGGAGACCCCGCAAAGATCGGCCCCTCCGTAACAGCACCAGTTGCATATGATGCCCAACATCTTCGGTTTGAATTGCCCTTCTGAACTCATCCTGTCTTACCTCCCTGATATCTTATCCTGTATTCGAGCGGCATGCTGATATACTCTCTCAAGCATTTCCCACCGCCGTATCTTCCTGTTCCATGATGTCGCCCTTGTGGAGCCCCGCGAGTATCTGGCTGAATATCTCCTCATCGGTGTAGTGCTTGAGCTGGATCGCCCCTGTCGGGCACTTCGAGTTGCAAAGGCCGCATCCCTTGCAGAGAACGGGAATGACCTCGGCCTTCCTTCCCTGTTTTGTCTCGCGAAGCTCGATCGCGTTGTAGGTGCAGGCCGGGGCACAGGCCCCGCATCCCATGCACTGCTTTTCGTTGACGGCGCACACGGAGCCGGAGGCCACCACGGTATCGTTGGCGAGAAGGGTCAGGGCACGGCCCGCGGCCCCGTACGCCTGGCTTATCGCCTCGGACATGAGCTTCGGGTAATGGGCCGTCCCGCAGAGATAGACCCCTTCCGCGGCAAAATCGACGGGCCGCAGCTTGACGTGGGCCTCCTGGCAGAAGCCGTCGGGCCCGAGGGCTACCTTGAAGAGCTTGGAGACCTCCTGGCTTGCCGCCGAGGGGATGATGGCCGCCGCCAGAACAACCAGGTCGGCATCGAGCTCGACACCTTTCCCGAGGATGTAGTCGGGGGCCGTCACCTTGAGGACGTCGCGTCCGTCTTCCGCCTTGCCGGGTTCGACCAGCGGCTTCATGTCCGGCTCGTAGCGGATGAACCTCACTCCTTTTCCCGCAGCCTCCCGGTAATAGTCCTCCTTGAAGCCGTACGTCCGTACGTCCCGGAAGAGGACGCAGACATCCATATCGGGGTTTCTTTCCTTCAGGAGAAGGGCGTTCTTGATGGACTCGCTGCAGCATATCCTGCTGCAGTAGTTCCTCTCCTCGTTCCTGCAGCCCACGCACTGGATCATGACGGCGCTCTTCGCGCCGAGGACCTTTTCATCACCTGCTGCGATCCTTTCCTCCAGTTCCAGGTGGTTCATCACCCTGCTGTCGTCTCCGTAAAGGTATTCCGTCGGCGTGTACAGGTCGGCGCCTATCGCGATGACGGTGGCACCGTGCTTTATCTCGACGGTCCCGCGGCCCGACTGTATCTTCGTCACGAAGTTGCCGACGTAGCCGGTGGCCTCCGGGATGACGGCACCGGTGTAAACGTGTATCATGGGATGGTTGTAAACCTTCGCGATAAGGTCTTTGAGGAACGCCTGTACGTCGAGTCCCTCGAGGGTGTAGTGGAGTTTCCGCACCATCCCTCCCAGTTCCTTTTCCTTCTCCACCAGCCAGACCTCGTGCCCCTGCTTCGCGATGGACAGGGCGCTCGTCATGCCCGAGATCCCGCCTCCCACCACCAGGGCCCTCTTGTCGACGGGCAGGTCGAACTCCTGGAGGGGTTCAAGGTGGCAGGCCCTCGCCACGGACATCCTGATGATGTCCTTCGCCTTCTGGGTGGCCGCCTCCTTTTCCTTCGAATGGACCCAGGAGCAGTGCTCCCTGATGTTCGCCATGTCGTAGTAGTACTGGTTGATCCCCGCCTCGCGCAGGGTGTCCCTGAAGAGCGGCTCGTGCGTTCTCGGGGTGCAGGCGGCAACGATGACCCTGTTGAGGCCTCTTTCCTCGATGTCCTTCGCGAGCATTGCCGCTGCCTCGGTGGAACAGATGAAAAGGCTCTCCTCGGCGTGAACGACGTTGGGGAGCGTAAGGGAGTATGCCACCGTTTCGGGCACGTTCACTATCCTTCCGATATTGGCGCCGCAGTGGCACACGTAGACCCCTATCTTCGGCTCCTCAGCGGAGACGTCCCTTTCCTCGGGATAGACCCGCTCTTTCGAGAGGTTGCCCCGCCTGTAGGAGAGGATCTCTCCGCAGAGAGACCCCGCCCCGCTGGCGCTCAGGACCGATTCCGGTATGTCCATGGGCCCCTGGAAGGCGCCGCTGACGAATATCCCCGGGCGGGTCGTCAGGAGCGGATTGGCAGGGCTTATCTTGCAGAATCCATGGGAGTTGAGCTCGATGCCGAAGGCGTCCGCGATACCCTTGAGATTGGCGGGCGGCGCGAGACCGACGGAGAGCACCACCATGTCGAACTCCTCTTCCTTCACCCCGTCGTCGGGGGTTGAATACCTTACGGTCACGTTCTTCGTCACCGGGTCTTCGCGTTCTATGGAAACATAACTTCTGATGAACCGTACGCCCGGGAGGTTCTCCGTTCTCTGGTAGAACCGCTCGAAGTCCTTGCCGTAGGAGCGGATGTCGTTGTGGAATATGGTGCACCTGGCGCCGTCGTCGTGGTCCTTCGTGAGGATGACCTGCTTCTGGGTGTAGGTGCAGCACACCGCCGAGCAGTAGCTGTTGCCGCCCTCGGTGACCTGCCGGGAACCTACGCAGTGTATCCACGCTATGTTGTGCGGGTGTTTCCTGTCTGAGGCCCGCAGTATCTCCCCCTCGTAGGGCCCCGTGGCGCACAGGAGCCTTTCGTAGTCGAGGGCGTTGACGACGTTCGTGAAATCGCCGTAGTGGTATTCTTCCCGCTGGCGGGCGTCGAAGGGCTCGATGCCCGGCGAGAGGATGATGGCCCCCACCTTTATCTCCATCTTTTCCGGTTTCTGGTCGAAGTTTATCGCATGCGTTTTGCAGGCCGCCTCGCAGATCCGGCATTTCCCTTCCTTCAGGTAGAGGCAGCTCTCATCCACGTAGGTCACAAGGGGGATGGCCTGAGCGAAGTAGATGTGAATGGCCTTGTTGTTCGAGATGCCCTGGTTGAACCGGTCGGGGTACTTGACGGGGCAGTATTCAACGCACACGGTGCAGCCGGTGCACTTGGTCTCGTCCACGTACCTCGGTTTCCTGATCACCGTCACCGTGAAATCCCCCGCCTCCCCCTCGACCTTCTCCACCTCGGAGTAGGTGAGCATCTCTATGTTGGGATGCCTCTTGCATTCGACGAACTTGGGGGACTCGATGCACATGGAGCAGTCGTTGGTGGGAAATGTCTTGTCGAGATGCGCCATCTTGCCGCCGACGGTCGGCGATTTCTCCACAAAGTAGACCTTGAATCCCGCGGTGCCGAGGTCGAGCGCGGCCTGTATGCCGCTGATACCCCCGCCGACGATCATGACGTCACCGAAATTACCCTGTCCTTTTTCCAAGAGTTCTTTTTTCACTTCTGTCACCTCATACAAGAATATTGTGCCCGTAAGACCCGGGTTATGTTCAAAACACGTCCGAACCGCGCGCCGCCGCTCTAGACCCCGGGAAGAAGAAGGGATTTCGGGGCGCAGCGACAGTGGACGCGACCACAACGGGAAGCCGCACGGGTCCCCGATAAGCTCCTCAATGCCTCGCTCGTTCCTGCCGGTTGCCCCGGGAAAGAGAGACGTCCCGGCGGACACCGAAAGGACCGGAAGGAAGCACGTCGTTGGTCTTGAGATCAGGATCCGGACCCGACCACGTCCGTGGGCGTATCCGGCATGAAGACCTCCCCTAAAACAAAAGATCCGGCCGCAGAAATCTGCGCCGGACCCCGGGAGAGGCAAATTGTGAGGTTAAGGCGGAGAACCTGCGAACTCGGTCACAACGGGAAACCACCCGGGCTCCCGATATGTTCCTCAACCTGATTGTGGAAGTATATATGCTGTCCTGTACATATTCCTCTTGCCTTTTTGAATAATAGCTAATCTAACTTAATCCCCCGCCGAAAGTCAAATAGAACAGGGAAAGACAGCTCAAGCCGTCTGCAGTACCTGCGAAGCTTGCGTAAAAGGCGAAAGGCGAAAGACGAAAGACCTTGCCTCTCGCCCGCTTCGCTCAAGTCCGCAGAGATCGCAGAGAAAAGATTCGGCCGGATTTCGGAGCCTCCCAAAATCCGGCCGGCTTTGCATCCCGTCTGCGACGGGAGGCAAAAGAAGGGTTTTCGGTTCAGATGGGAGTGACGGGGGAGGGGATAGGAAGGTGTGGGGGGTGAGGTGGTATGGGGGTTGGAGGATATAGTATAGGACCTATAGGACATATAGGACCCATAGGACCTATGACTACAGGGGGATGAGATGGGACAGGTTGTTAAAAATGAGAATACTGTTTTCTCTCCCGGCGGGACGGCGGGACGAGAAGGCCGCCGGATTTTGGGAGGCTCCGAGATCCGGCGGCAGTCTTTTCTCTCTTTTCAGTCTCTCTCTGCGGTCTCTGCGAACTTGAGCGAAGCGGGCGTGAGACAATGCCTTTGAGCTCCCCCCCGCTCCCACCCCGCGATCAGCGCACCGAACGGGCGTGAGATAATGTCTTTAAGCCTCTCTTTGAGGGTTTTCAGTACCTGTCGTACCACCAGATAATGTCGAAGGCCTCGTTGCGGACCCTGCTCAGGATGTGGGGCTTGTTCTCCCGCATGTAGCGGCGGGCCTGTTCGGCTATGGACGGGGGGTGGTTGGCGAGGAGGTAGCGTTCCTTCACGACGGATATGGCGGGGCCGCCGAGCAAGCGCTGTCCGTTCTGGACGGCCCGGGAATGCATGTAGACGAAATCGTCGTAATGGTGGTGGGGGATGAAGGGGAAGAACTTTTCCTTGAGGCCGCCGCGCACGCGGTAGGCGATGTCGATGTTCTCGATGTATCCCTGCCCCTCTTCGGCGGCGAGGACCCTGGCAAGCTGCTCCCGGTCTGCCCCGTCTTCGGTGAGGATGTCGAACATCGTGTCCCTGTGGACGAGGCACCGGTAGTACTCGGTGGCGGTGAGGACGCCCCGTATCATGAAGGACGCCTCCGTGAGGGACTGAAGGTCCCGGAAGGCGGCGACGATCTTGCGGGCGATCGTGAGCGCCTCTGCGCCCGGCGGCAGGCAGACGAGAGCCCCGCGCCTCACGATGAGGCCCCGCTGCACCAATGCACTCAACGCCTCTTCGAGCCGGTCGGGGCCGCCCTCGGCAACCTGGATGGACGACTCCTCTATCCCTGCGGGGTTCTCGACAAGGGCCGTCATGATCGCGGGGACCGCGGGCATGGAGAGGAGCATTTCGAAGGTACTCACCGGTTGCGTAACCTCCGATGTTCCGATATGATATAAGAGTCGCTCACAACTATGGTCCTCACCTTTTCACATACAAAGACAGCCGAACTGATGGAAGGTTATCGCCCTTCTTCCGTGTTCCATCAATTAAGATACGCCATTCTCGGCAGGATGAAAAGGGGAGAGGAGGTCATCCCGCTCATCCAGGGACGCACCGGGGCGAAAGAGGATGTGATACGGGCCCTCCTTTCCGGGGCGCACCCGTACCTCGTGTCCGAGGAGGGCACGGGCAAGACGCGGCTGGTGCGGTCGATAGTGGACCTCCTGCCGCCGGTGCCGCGCATCGCGGGCTGCCCCTACAATGACGACCCGGCCTGGGGGAGGCAGAGGCTTTGCCCGCGCTGCGGCTCCGTCGCCGACCCGGTAAAGGAGTTCGGCATCGAATGGGTGACGGGGGCGGAGCGTTTCTCCCGCGTTCAGGGGAACGAGTATACCAACGAGGCGAAGCTCCTCGGCCTCAAGGACATCCAGGCGATAGCCTCGGGAATGAGCCCCGACGATCCCCGGACGTTCACCGGGACGGGGGTCTTCCGCGCCAATCGGGGCCTTCTTTTCGTCGATGAACTGCCCGCCATCAGGACGAAGGTGCAGGTCCTGCTCCATCCCATCCTGGAAGAGCAGAAGACGGTCCTCGAGGAGTACGGCTGGGAGTATCCCCTCGACCTCTGCGTGATGGCGACGGGAAACCCCGAGGGTTTCTCCCACGTCAACGAGGTCCCGAGGCCGCTCATCGACAGGCTCGAGACGATCTACCTGGACCTCCCCGAAGAGGACGTGGAACTGGGCATCATGATGGGCAGGGCGTCGCGGAGCGGCAACTCAAGCGCGGTCCAAGAGGAGCCCCGGCCCCCCTTCGACATGCCGCCGGAAGACTCATGGAGGCGCGACACCTTTGCCCCGTGGTGGCTCCTTACCCTCATCAACAGGTCCGTCCGGCAGAGCAGGGTCTGCCGGTGGCTGGAGCGCAGCTCGAGCATACGGGGGACGACGCATTCCCTCGACCACACTTACTCCACGGCGCTGATGCGCGGCTCGCAGGTGGCCTCCATGGGGGACGCGGCTCGCGGCATGAGGCTTGCCCTCAGGGGGAGGATGCACCTCAGGCAGGACCTCGTGGAACCGGAAGACCCCGGCGAGACCTTCCGCAGGGTCGACGAGCTCTCGGACGACCTCATGAGGACGGCGCTCATCTCCATGGGAAAGGAAATGACCCCGTCATGGATGGTACCCGAGGCCGCGCGGGAACTGGCCGATATCATACCCCTTCCACGCAGCCTCTGGGCGGACAGGATAGCGCAAGGCGCGCCGGCCGTCCGCGATATCATCGGGCAGCTCGAGAGGGCGGGCGCGCAGACGGATGGCGGCAACGAAGCCTTTCCGGACGACGCCATGATCGAGAAGCTCGCCAGGCGGCGCAAGGGCGTCCGGAGGGAATACCTGAGCGCCTGCGCCGAATTCATCGCCAACATCTTCATAGCCACCGGTTTTCTTGATGCGCCCGCGGGGATGGACATCCACGTGCCGCGCGAGGTCTCCTGGGCAAAGGGACGTTCATGAACACCCGTCAGCTCTGCAACCTTTGCGTGCGCTCCGACGACAGCCTGGAGAGGATGCTCTACGACATGGCCCACATGCATCACAGGGACCTGCGGACGCTCGCCGGTCTCGGCCGCCACCAGACGGACGGTTTTTTCGAGAAGGTCAGGGATGCCGCAAGCCGGCGGAAGGAAGCGCAGAGGCAGTCGTCCCGGGAGGACCGCAAGAGCCTCTCCCGCATGCGGGACGACCTCTTCGACGACCTTCTCGACGAGATCTCCCGGGGCGGAGGTGCAGGAAGGCTCATCGACGTTTTCCTCAACGACAGCTCCCGCCACGCCCTGGAGGAGCGGGTGGCCCACGAGGACATGCCGGGGGAATACATCGAGGAAAAGGACGTAATGGAGGTCCTCTCCGCCTTCGTCGAGGCGCGGCTCATCGATGTCCTCGACGGCGTGTACCGCCTGACCCCGAGGGGCTGCAGGCGGCTCGCCGGCCACATACTGCGGAGGATCATGGAGAACGTGCGCCCGGGCCCCTCGGGACCCAACCCCACCGGGGACGAAGGGTTCGGAACGAGCGAGGGTTTCGTTACGCGGAAATACGAGTTCGGCGACGAGTTCGCGCGGATAGACACGCAGGCCACGCTCCTCGCTGCCCTGGAGAAGAGGCCCGGCGCCTGCCCCGTCAGGTTCGAGGAAAAGGACGTCCGCGTCCGCGAGACCATCGTCACGTCCCGCATAGTGAACGGGCTCATCATCGACGCGAGCGGGAGCATGGAGGGGGAGAAGCTCCACGCGGCCATGGACATCTCCCTTGCCCTGACGGAGCTCATCGGCAGGAGCGCCCGCGACACCCTGAAGATCTACGTCTTCTCCAACACCGTCGAGGAGGTCCCCTACTGGGAGATACCCAACCGCAGGTACTCGGGCACCATCACCGACATGAGGGGTGCCCTCAAGAAGTTCAGGACGCGGACGCAGTCGTTCCGCGGCGACAAGCAGGCGTACCTTATAACCGACACGGCCCCGAACAGCGAGAACGGGCAGTACATAGGCTTCGAGCGCGCCGTCCCCGGTGTCCTCGAGGAGGCCCACTACTGCCGCCTCGCCGGCATCACCCTCAACATCGTCATGCTCGACCAGACCAAACACCTCTCCGAATTCGCCTCCGCCCTCGCCAGGCGCAACACGGGCAGGGTCTTCTTCGCCAGACCGGGCGACCTGGGGAGGGTGGTCATAGAGGATTATCTGATGAGAAGAAGGTAGAAGAGACGGTTCTAGGTTCCAAGTTCCAGGCTCCAGGTCAAAGACGGGAAAGAAGCGGACCCCGGTAGCCCTCTTCTCAGAGACCCTGCAACGCGGATGGGAGATCGCAGGCGGTCAAACTCCGCCCTTTTTCTTGTGGACTATTAGATATAATATGTTATAGAGTAATATAGGAGGTGCGGAATGGGGAAGAAT
>LVAA01000196.1 GCA_001603955.1 Syntrophobacterales bacterium Delta_02
GCGAATAGGTGGTAAGGGCTGTGTTCCAGTCCATATCCTTCTGGACCATACCAATGATGATGCCGCCCACAAGGTTCACCAAGGTGATGAACATGCCTGCGTTCACGTCGCCCGAAACAAATTTGCAGGCACCGTCCATTGCGCCGTAAAAGTCGGCTTCCTTGCGCAGTCCCGCGCGGCGGGCATTGGCCTGTTCCTCGTCCAGCAGCCCGGCATTGAGATCGGCTTCAATGGCCATCTGTTTGCCGGGCATGGCGTCCAGGGTGAAACGGGCCGCAACTTCTGCAATACGTGTGGTACCAGCGGTGATAACTGTTTTGTTCAGGATGAACAGGATCATGAAGATGACTGCGCCCACAACGTAACTGCCGCCCACAACAAACTGGCCGAACGCGCGGATAACTTCGCCCGCCGCGTTAGCCCCCATGTTGCCGTTGAGCATGATAAGGCGCGTGGAAGCCACGTTGAGCGCCAGTCGCAGAAGGGTCGTGACCAGCAGCAGCGATGGAAAAATGGTAAATTCCAGCGGCGAGGTCATGAACATTGTGGTTATAAGCACCAGCAGCGAAATTGAAATGCTGACGCAGAGCATGAAATCGAGAAAAAACGTGGGCAGAGGCACCAGCATGACAAACAGGATGATGACCACACCGGCTGCAAGAAATATTTCGCCGTGTTTTGAGAATCGAGCGTAATCAAGCTGGGGGAGTACTGCGGCAGCCATTTTTATGACACCTCTCTGCGTTGGTTCCCGAAATCGGGCTTACCCTGCAATGTATGGACAATATGGAAAATTGCTTGCTTTTCTATGGCTTTGCAGCCTTGGGCCGGAGCTTCCAGATGCTGGCCAGCACGGCCGCCACAGCTTTGTAAAGCTCTTCAGGAATCATGTCGCCCACCTCTGTGGACTTATACAAAGCTCGTGCCAGAGGTACGTTTTCACGAATGGGGATCCGGTTTTCGCGGGCGACTTCCTTGATCTTTTCGGCCAGGTGATCTGCGCCCTTGGCAAGCACTATGGGCGCGGGAGCTTTTGAGGTGTCATAACTCAGGGCCACGGCTATGTGCGTGGGGTTTGTGATCACCACGTCCGCCTTGGGCACATCGGCAAGCATGCGCTTGCTCATCATTTCCATCATTTTTTTGCGTTGCTGCCCCTTGACCACAGGGTCGCCTTCGGCCTGCTTCTGCTCGTCCTTCACTTCAGACTTGGTCATCTTCATGCCTTCGTTGTAGGCATAGCGCGATTGCCATACGTCAAAAATGGCGATGGCAATGATGGGCAAAAGCGCATAGCTGGTCAGTTTGAAGGCCATTTGCAGCATGTAGGTCGCCACGCCTTCGGTGCTGGCGTAGTACATGGGCAGAAAATTTTGATGTTCCTTGAAGATGATCCAGCCAGGAATAAGGCCGAGAACAAGAGAAAACAGCAGACTCTTGATGGTGCGCAGGGCTGTTTGCGGCGATGCCAGCATCTGCTTGAGACCATTGACGATGTTGAAGCGCTTTAACTTGGGGCGCAGCACCTTGGTTGTCCAGAGCTTGCCCACCTGGAGGCGCTGCGCCAGAAAGGCCAGAAAGCCCAGGGTCAGCAGGATGGGTAAAATCATGCGGGCAATTTCAATCGTGACCTCAATGCTGAGGTTGTAAACGTTTTCAGGGTTGGGATCGAACTCCCACGAATGGCTGAGAAAGTGG
>LVAA01000197.1 GCA_001603955.1 Syntrophobacterales bacterium Delta_02
AAACAAAGCGTCGTTATGAGCCGTGCGCGTGAAATGCTTGACCGCGTGGGGCTATCGGCGCGTATGGAAAGCAAGATCGCCACTCTCTCAGGCGGTGAACGCCAGCGGGTGGCCATTGCACGCGCGGTTTTTATGCGACCGCGCGTTCTGCTGGCTGACGAGCCCACCGGCAATCTGGATGAAGTTACGGGAGCGCAGGTGGGCGCTCTCATGAACGAACTTAACCGTGAATTGGGCATGACCCTCGTAGTTGTGACGCACAACCGAGAGCTGGCCGCAGGCATGGGCAGAACCCTGGAACTGAAAGCGGGGACCTTGTATGAAAAGATTTTTGAATAACGTATTGTGCAAAGCCCTGTGCCTTGCCGTGCTGGCCTGCGCCACCCTGGCGCTTCCGGGTGGAGCCGTAGCGGCAGAAGGGGCTCTTGTGCTTGTTCTGCCCTTTCAGGTAAACGCCGGGCCGGAAATGCCCAACGCCTCGCGGGATGTGCCACAGGCGATTGCCGATCAGCTCAAGCAGAACGGCATGCGCACTGTTCCCATGGAAACCGCGCGAGTTTTGCAACGCAGCAGCGGTGAATCCATTGACCTTGCCACCGCACGCGAACTTGGCCGCAAGGCAGGAGCGCGCGTGGTCATTTACGGCAAGTTCAACCAGCTTGGTCAGGGTTTTTCCATGGATACGCGCATTGTGCCTGTCTATGAAGGCGAAGCCGTACCCGCCGGATTTGAACGTAACTCGCTGACCGCGCTGAACGAATGCGCCGCAGTGCTTGCCAAACGCACGGCAGAGATTTCCAATCCCGCCACCGCCGCCGAGGCCGCGCCCCAAAAGAGCGATGCGCCGGCGACCCTTGTTCCCATGAACACCCCCACGTCTGCCCACGGCGGCCTTGCCGATGTGCAGGTACGCGGCATGAAGGTGCTTGACCCCGATACCGTGCTCATGCGCCTCACCATCCGCAAGGGTGACAGCCCGGATGCCAACGCCATCAACGAAGAAGTAAAACGCATATGGGATATGGGTTACTTCAGCGATGTGCAGGCCACACTTGAAGGCAATGTGCTTGTGTTCACCGTGGTTGAAAAGCCCCGCATCGACAACATCGTTGTTGAAGGCTCGGACAAGGTCAGCAAGGACGATGTGCTGGCGGCTATGGGCACCAAGAGCGGCAGCGTTCTTAACGAACAGGTGCTTTCTGACGACCTCCAGAAAATCAGCGAACTGTACCACAAGGAAGGCTTTTACCTTGCCAAGGTCACCTACCGTCTTGACGACCGTCAGGGTGGCCGTGGCGCAGTGCTTGTGATCAGCGTTACCGAAGGCAACAAGCTTTATATCAGAGAAGTCAAGATTGAAGGCCTTAACAAGCTCGATCGCGGCGATCTGGACAAATACATGGCCCTCAAGACACGTGGCATATTCTCGTGGCTGACGGGCACCGGCGTGCTCAAGGACGAATACCTGGAGCGCGACACCAACGCCATCGCCGCCTTTGGCCTTAACGAAGGCTACGTGGACATTCAGGTGGCAGCGCCCACCGTTGAATACCGCGATGACGGCATCTACATCACATTCAACGTGCACGAAGGCCCGCGCTACACCGTGCGCGATGTGGTTTTTGCCGGCGATGTTATCGACAGCGAAGACAAGATGCTTGAAGTCGTGCAGATGGACGACTGGAAAAAATCCGACAAGTACTTCTCTCTCACGGTCATGCAGGAAGACTCCAAGCGCCTGACCGACTACTACTCCGATTACGGATACGCATTTGCCGAAGTGGACACCAAGGTCGTCAAGGCCGATGACGGCAGCGACCAGGTGGACGTGGGCTATGTGATCAACAAAAAGCAGAAGGTCTTCATTCGCCGTCTGTCTGTCGAAGGCAATACCAAAACCCGCGACAACGTCATCCTGCGCGAAATGCGCCTGGGCGATGGCGATATGTACGAGGGCGCCAAGCTGCGCCGCTCCAATGAGCGCCTGAACCGTCTGCACTTCTTCTCAGCCGTGGACATGGAACTGATCCCCACGGAAAACGAAGACGAAGTTGACCTCAAGGTCAAGGTCAAGGAAAGCAATACCGGTGCCATCATGGGCGGCGTGGGCTACTCCAGCTACTACAGCGTGGGCGTCACGGCCTCCATTATGGAACGCAACCTCTTTGGTCGCGGTTATCTGTTGCAGTTGCAGGGCTTCTTCTCCTGGCGCCGCACATCGGGCGTGCTGTCCTTCACCAACCCGCGCCTTTACGATACCGATCTTTCCATTGGCAACGACCTGTACTACACGCACGATTACTGGGACAACTTTACCAAGGACACCATCGGCGACACCATTCGCC
>LVAA01000198.1 GCA_001603955.1 Syntrophobacterales bacterium Delta_02
CGGGG
Organism: Syntrophobacterales bacterium Delta_02; assembly: GCA_001603955.1. Classification (GTDB taxonomy): domain Bacteria; phylum Desulfobacterota; class Syntrophorhabdia; order Syntrophorhabdales; family Syntrophorhabdaceae; genus Delta-02. The sequence continues at coordinate 6 of LVAA01000198.1, forward strand.
GGCCGGACGGATCGTTTCCGGGCATGGCCGCCTCCTTGTCCGCGCCGGGCGCGGACCGCGTCGTCGTTCCCGGCGGGACGGCCCGCCGCCATGTTCGTCAGGCCCGGCATACCCGATGCGGCGGGCGCAAGGCCAGCCCATGATCCGGCAAACGCGGCGCCGCCCGGCAGGCATCCCACCCCGAAACCCGGCGCATCTTTTGACACTCCTGTCGAAACGACGGAAACCTTCCATTCTCGATTCCACAAACAAAAAGGATATATATCAAAAAGGCTCCGCACCTTCGGCAATTTTGCAGGCCCTGTTTGCATGCCTTACGACTCATGTAAAAAAAAGCATGACAAAACATCAGTCTTTCCGTTGAGGATAAAACGAGGCCTCCGCCTCCGGGATGTCCGTCCCCGCTTGGCGAAACCATCAACAAAGGCGCTTCCATGGCCCGCGCAGTCAGCACTCGTCTGGGATACCTGGCCGTGGCCGCCGTGATCGCGGCGGCGGCCGGATTTTTCGTCATGTTCGGCCCGCCCGGGCTCATGGCCAAAACCGAAACCCCGGATTTCTGCGCCTCCTGCCACGTCATGGAGTCCGAATACGAGGCCTGGTTCCACGCCGGGGCCCACCGCTCCCTCAAATGCGTGGACTGTCACCTGCCGCACGACAACATGGCCATCTATTATACCTGGAAATCCATCGACGGCATGAAGGACGTGGTGGTCTTCTACTCCGGCCGGGTTCCCGAGAACATCACCGCCTCGAGCCACGCCAGGGACACGATTCGCGAGAACTGCATCCGCTGCCACACCGAGCGGGTTTTCAAAATCGACATGCAGCGGAACTGCTGGGACTGCCACCGGCAACTGCAACACAAACTGACGGGGTTTCGCCAGACCATCTGACGGACGCGGCTTGTTCGGCTTTCCGACTCGCGGCGGCGTGGCGCGGCATCGTCCGCCTGCCGCCAAACGGGCGCATACGAATCAAGGAGGGGGATCATGTTCAAGGGGGCGTTGGCGGCGGTGACGGCTGGATTCTTCGCGGTCTTTTTGTTCGGGGCGACGGGATGCGAGCCGCCCAAACCCGAACCGGTCAAGACCGTGACCATTCCCGACGGCGAGATCGACCCCGCCATCTGGGGCAAGGCCTATCCCGAAGAGTTCGAGTCCTGGAAAAAGACCGAGGAGCCGGTCAAAAACAGGCTCAGCAAGTACAAGACCGGCATGGACGGCGGCGCGGTGAGCGTGGACAAGCTCTCCGAGTTTCCCTACATGGCCCTCCTTTTCAACGGCTGGGGGTTCGGCGTGGAATACAACGAGCCGCGCGGCCACGCCTACATGATCCGCGACCAGCTCGAGATCGATTCCTCGCGCCTCAAGTCCGGCGGCGTGTGCCTAAGCTGCAAGACCCCCTACGCCCCGGGACTGCAAAAGAAGCTCGGCACGGACTATTACAAGCTGCCCTTCAAGGACGTCCTGAACATGATTCCGGAGAAAGACCGGAATCTGGGCGTGGCCTGTATCGACTGCCACGACAACAAGGACATGACGCTTAGGATTTCCCGGGGATTCACCCTGGTCAAGGGCCTGGAGACCATGGGCGTCGACCCGTCCAAGCTGACGAGGCAGCAGATGCGCACCGTGGTCTGCGCCCAGTGCCACGTGACCTACAACATCCCCAAGGACCAGGAAAACAAGTCCGTGGGCCTGTACTTCCCCTGGCAGGGCAGCACCTACGGCGGCATCACCATCGAGAACATCATCAAGCAGATTCGCTCCGACGACTCGGTTCGGGAGTGGAAGCAGAACGTGACCGGATTCAAGATGGGATTCATCCGCCATCCGGAATTCGAGTTCTGGACCCAGAACAGCGTCCACTACAAGGCCGGGGCCTCCTGCGCCGACTGCCACATGCCCTACACCAAGGCCGGGGTCTACAAGATCTCCGACCATCGGGTCATGAGCCCCCTGCAAAACGAGATGCGGGCCTGTATCCAGTGCCACGC
>LVAA01000199.1 GCA_001603955.1 Syntrophobacterales bacterium Delta_02
TCCACGCCCTGAACACGACGCTGGGGCAGGCCAAGGTGTATGCCATGGCCGAGCGCATCGCGCTCATCAACCCCGCGTGCCGTGTCGAGTGCGTCGAGGAATTCGTCGAGCCCGCGAACTGGCCCGCCATCCTGCCCGGCCCGGTGGACGCCGTCATCGACGCCTGCGACCAGGTCAGGGCCAAGACCGCCATGGCCGCGTGGGCGCTCCAGAACCGCCGGCCTTTCATCACCGTGGGTGCGGCGGGCGGCAAGCGGCTGGCCCACAAGGTCGATGTGGACGACCTGGCCCACACCACGCACGACCCATTGCTCGCCCAGCTGCGCTACCGCCTGCGCAGGGAGCACGGCGCCGCCCGGGACGGCAGGCGCATGGGCATCGCCTGCGTATTCAGCAGGGAGGCCGTGGCCCCGCCGCATGCATCCTGCTCCGTGCAGGAAGGGGACGGCTCCTTGAATTGCCACGGCTACGGCTCCTCCGTGGCCGTGACTGCCACCTTCGGCCAGTGTGCCGCCGGCTGGGTGCTGGACGGGCTGTCCGGCAGAGCCTGAAAGCAGGCTATAATCCATGGCTTTGCTGCAGCAAGGCGGCAGGTGAGGGACGTTAGCTCAGTTGGTAGAGCAGCGGACTTTTAATCCGTTGGTCACAAGTTCGAATCTTGTACGTCCTACCAAAACATCAAATGAATCAAGCACTTACGGCAGTGATGCGGTAGGTGCTTTTTTCTTGCATGTGGACGGCGTCCGAAGCGACGTGTGGAACATGGCATGCCGGACAGGATCCCATGGTTTCATGAAGACAGCCCGCTGGTTGCTTTTTGAATCGCTGGTGCACGTTCCGATTGGGCAGTGCATAACGTTTCCCACTTGCCACAGCAAGATGTGTCATGACCAATAACCGTTCTTTCAGATTGAATTCCGACTATCGAAAGAAAATAAAATCCCTTGATGGACTGAAGGATTTTGATAAGGCTTTCGACCGTTCGTTCAGCATTGTCGCCTACGCTGCCAATAGATTTCTCATTGATCATTTTCTGAGAGCCGCTCGGCTTTTGGATGTGAAAGACTATGAGACCCTCATAGTCTGGGGTGTGCTGACGCATCAAAACATCTTGCACTTGATGCCCCCTGGATCTGTGCCGGATGCTGTGCTTACAGACAATGGCAGACTGCGGGCGGGAGATGCCGGGTTGAAGCCAATACGGCTCAGGGACTTGTCTGACATTACCGGATTCCCCAGGGAAACGGTCCGGCGCAAGCTGGGTATTTTGCACAAGGCGCGTTTTGTTCGCCGGGTAGGTTCCGGCTGGGTGGCTTCCAGTGAAAGGGCGGAGTCTGACCTGCGGGATTTCACCAAGGATACAATCATGCGCCTGCTTGCAGTCTGCGATGAAATTGTCATGACGCTGGAATCTGCCGACGCGGATGCCGCTGATGGTCAATAGGCTCCATCGGATTTTTGGACATCTCTTTGGGGGGGCTTTGTCAAAGGATTCCTTCCGCCAAGAGGGGCATTCGGCGTCAGCGTGTTTTCGCTGTCGTTGCCAATCGATCGGCCGGGTGGCTATTGCGGGCGTTGCATTATGATCTTGCGTAGCTTGAGGTATTCGCTCTCGGTGATGGCTTTTTCGTTGAAAGCTCGCAGCAAATCACTGAGTTCCTGTCCCTTGCTGATCTTTGTTGATTCTTGAACGGTAACCCGATTGCTGCTGCTTGCGCAGGCGCTCAAGAAGGCGCACATGATCAATGCCGCCGATATCTTCTGGCTCTTCTTCAAGGTAAGTCTTTCATTGAACATTGCGAATGAGCAACTTTCGCTGTTGCTCATATTCTTGGCTATTCATCGCGCCGCTGGCATATGCATTCTTGAGATCAATCAGCTGCTGGCCTATCGAAATGTCGAGAGGGCCTCGCATGATCTCATTGGAGCTGCAGGCCGTTAACACGAGTCCTGCCAGTAATGGCCATAAAAATCTTGCCTTCATGTGATTGCTTTGGGGTGTTGGTGGTTTTCAAGTGTTTTCGGCAGGCTGGAACCTGACGGTTAGCGCAGCCTTGTACCAAATGACGAGCTGCTGCTGCGTGCTTGCGCTGTTGATGATTTCCTCATCGAGTACTTTTAACCAATGGATGTTGCCGCGGGCTCCGCGAACAAGTATCGAATTCGAAGAATGATCGATGATCAATACTTCGGATTTTATGGTCTCTTCAATATGTTCGAAATTGGCTGGCCTGCCTTGGTC
>LVAA01000200.1 GCA_001603955.1 Syntrophobacterales bacterium Delta_02
TCGACGAACATCCCCCAGTAGCCCCTGACTGCCGGAGGCTGCTTGGATGCGCTGCCATCTTTGATGACGCGCCCTGCATAGCCTGCCGTCATGAGGTTCAGTATCGGTATTATGCTTATTATCGTCAGTATGATGAGGTCCCATCCCTTGGAGAAGATGCCCCTGGTGTAATCAAAGGCGTAAGACAAGCTGTCTGCAAGCTTCAATCTTTTTCACCACAGGACGCTTCTACGGGCATCTCTTTAAGGGTATCATTCTTCAGTATTTTGAAGAATCCGGGCGGCCAAATTTAAAAAAATGAAGATGCCTAATTCCGAATGATGCGCACGCCTCATGATTGCCAAGGAAGTTGGGGAAGATGAATGCCTGCACGATAAATATCATTGTGCCACTGCCCGCGAATTAATCGAACCGCATAGACGCAGCCTTCCTATTCCGGCTCTTTGACAATGACTTGCTTGCCAGCTCCATTGCCAAGCGCTGCAAAACGCCCTGCCTTTCATAATCAGCCGTCGCTTTTTTAAAATTCAACATCAACGTTTTCTACAGACCGCATCGTCGCCCCTGTATTTCATGCAGATGCCGCATAATTGCATTATGAACTCGTTCTGTGTCATCTTTCCTTCATAGATGCTCTTAGCAACGCCCTCTGCTAGCCTGTCCATCTCTTCGTTTATTTCGATGATCGTGCCGCGCTTCTTGCCAAGGTAAAAGCTAATGGCTGACTGCGTCATGCCGAGCTTCGACGCCGCGTTCTGCTGGGTAAAACCGTATTCCTCAATTAGTTTCTTGGCTATCAGTGCCCTTATCGAAGGCAAGAGGTATTTTGATGCCGATTCGCAGGGGGTCTTCAAGATTGCTACCTGGTTATAAAGAATGGCTGCTTTCTTTATAATGTTATTTCGCCGCGTTCGGCATCCGCCGATAATGCCTCCTCACGATGACCTTTTTTATAACCCGTGGCTCATCATCTCATCCCTTACCTCCGCAGCTTTCATCAGCGGCTTTCCATCGCTGTATGCGCACTTGAGCCCAAATCTCCCGACGCACTCAAGGCACTTCTCCGGGTCGCACAGCATCGTGCTAAGGTACTTCTCCCCTCCATCCGGCGCGATGAAGACTATGCTGCCGCTTCCGACTTCCTTGGCCACATCCATCGCGACCCTGTAAGCCGCCCCGGTGCTGATTCCGCTGAATATCCCCTCCCGCAGGGTCAGTTCCCTTGAGGCGTCCTCCGCCTCAGCGAGCGACATGTATCTGACCTCATCAACAGCGGCATTGTCCCAAATTTTTGGGACATAGGAGATATCGAGGTTCTTCAAGCCCTGTATGGGCGTTTTAGGATTTGGCTGTATGCCGATTACCCTTATCCGAGGATTATGCTCCTTGAGCCTCTTTGAGATCCCGACTATCGTTCCGGTCGTCCCCATGCCTGCCACAAAGTGCGTTATCCTCCCTTGGGTGTCCCTCAGGATCTCTTCAGCTGTCGTTTGGTAATGGGCGAGCGGATTCGAATGATTGGAGAACTGGTCGGGCATGAAATATTTATTTGGCTGGCTTGAAACAAGCTCCCTGGCAAAATCTTCTGCGCCATTCATCCCTTTCGAGCCTTCGGTCATTATTATCTTTGCTCCGAGCGCCATGAGTATCTGCCTCCTCTCTACGCTCATCGTGTCCGGCATGATCAAAATCAGCTCGTAACCTTTAAGGAGGCAGACAAGGGCGAGGCCGATCCCCGTATTCCCGCTCGTAGGCTCTACAACAATCTTTCCCCTATCCAGGGATCCCCTGCGCTCGGCATCCTCGATCATCGATTTTGCTATCCTGTCTTTGATGGACCCGCCTGGGTTAAATTTTTCGAGCTTCGCGAAAACTTCCGCCTCGCCCGGGGCATTGTTCAGCCTTACCAAGGGCGTATTCCCGATCAGCTCTAGAAGGCTGTTGTACTGCATAACCTCTTCCAATATAAC
>LVAA01000201.1 GCA_001603955.1 Syntrophobacterales bacterium Delta_02
AAGAAGAAGAAGAAGAAGAAGAAGAAGAGTTACCCTCCGGTTTATCCTCCGGTTGTAGCCCCGGTTGTAACTCCGGTTTAACCGTGGTTATTTTACCCCATCTTTTTTGGGCACTCTTTTTGCCCTTTTCCCGTTGTTTTTCAACATATTCCCGGCGAAAACCGCGCTCTTCCTCAAGTCGCCTGTTTACTAACCCTTCTTTTGTCTTTTTCCACTTGGGTTTTATGAGAGAATTCCAGAATTTTTCAAAGTTTTCGTGATTAGCACGAGCTATCCGAGTGAGTGCTTCCGGGTCGTCTGGGAGTGGTCCACTGATCCAGGAATAGTTCATTAGGCGGACATGAATTCCTACCGCAGCTTCCGGCCACGCGGCCGTGTCCATATCGAAATCCTGGGCATACATCGGGTATGCTGGATCTTTAGCCATGTCTCTCCTGTTCCTTCTCCCTCTCCACCAGCGCAAGATTCCCACACCTGGGGCAGCGATAAAAATAGTAATACCCGGTCGGTCTTCCCCGGATCATCGGTACCTCTTTGCCCGCCTCCAGGCAGACCGGGCACAGCTCAATTTGACTGTCGTCTTTTTTCATATCCGTTTGGTCGTCCTTTCCGACGACACCCGGTTTCTGGCAAAAAAAATCAGACGGACTCATCGTGCTTCTCCTTTTTGAAGAGGGGTTTCTGTTCCGCATCCTTATTTTTCAGGATGATGTGAATTGTTTCTGAAAGGGCAGCTACCTCCTGGTTGTGGCGTAACTGGCATTGACCACAGAATACAGACTCCCGGAAAATGACGTCGAGGTCATTCTCCGACCAGCCCGCCTCACCCTTCAATTTCTTCGAAAGAGCCGACGGGGAGATGTCCATCTTTGCCGCCAGATTCTCTTGATTGCCGGCGTTGTGCAGTGCCATGTTGAGGATGTCCCGGAACATCATTGAGCCCCTTCAATGTTTCTTGCTGGTGAGAAACCGGGAGCGGAGATAGAATAGGAGAATGAGAAACGCAGACTCGCAGATCCCAGGAATACAGAGATGAAATTGACAATCATAAATCAGTCCACCACCTTTCCCAATTCCGGCCAGGCCTTAAGGTATGTCTCGCGGAGCTTGGGGGAGATAAAATCGATGGGACTGAGCTATCCAAATAGAAACTCGCTGACCGGCGTTTCGAGCACCGTCGCAATCTCCTTCAGATCCTCGGCCATGACTTTCTGTTCTCCTGTCTCAAATCGCGATATTCTCGTCCGGTCTTTGTTGGAGAGCCTTTGCGCTAACTCTTCCTGTGTCAAACCTTTGGCTTTTCGTACTTTTCTTATGGCTTGTCCTATCATGTGGAAAGTATCCACTTTGAGGTGTGGAATGTCAACACTTTTTTTATGTGTACGAATTCCACAAACGGGGATAAAATGAACGAAATGTTTGAATACGCGAAGTTTTTGAGAAGACTAAAAGAGGTCAGAGATTCTAGGAACCTTAAACAGGAAAACGTGGCGGACGGTGCCAAATTCGAAAGGACAGCATACGGGCGCAGGGAAAAAGGTGAGCTGCAAATTAAGGTGTCGGAATTAATCGAGATAGCCAATTTTTATAAGGTATCACCAGCGATCTTTTTTCAAGACGACCTTACGTCACAGGCTGAGGGGAACAGCAGTTCTATCTGGCGACCCTATATTGAGCAGCTTACGATAATTCTGGAATCAAACCATGCCGTTTATGTCCCCGCGATCGTCTCCAATCTCGCCGGTTTTACCGCCGGTATAGCCGCAGAACAGCTATCTCATGCCCGGGGCAGAGAAATTGCCGATCTCAACGTAAAGGTCAAGAAGCAAGATCAGAAGATTGAGGAGCAAGATCGGAAGATTCGAGAACAAGGCCAGCAAATAGAGCAATTAATCGCAGAAAAGGGCACCGACTTTAAAACACCACGGAAAAGATCCGGCTCCTCCGGCTGATCGGGAAGTCGTCGGGCGGGGGGTCATCCGGCGAGTCCGGGAGGAGCCTTCGCGATAGCAACATCTGTTCCGCCAGGCACCGGATCCGATCCGTCCTCATCCCGGTATTCCGGCAACCGGCAAGACCGCCAACGTACGGTCTGTGGGTTAACAAACGAGGCACCATCATTGCCAGCGACGGAGGAAAAGCATTGTTCGGCGATGTCGCAAACTGCATATATCACGTAGCCGACGAGCACGTCGCATTTGTCGGCACGGCCTTCCTGGACCTGGCGAATCACCGCCGCCGGTGTCTCAGGACACTCCTTAACGGGATCACCGCAGACGGACGTTCAATTCCCCTCTACGTCTCCGCGGAACTCGTGGCATACAGCGACAGCGATGCCTGGATAGCAATCCACGGCTGGAGACTCCAGGCTGCTGATCGACAAGGGCAAAGGTGGTAGGCCCGGTTGTTTAATTTTTAAGACGGTCCACGTTAATTTCACATCTCATGACCAGCATTAGTGGGCTTTTGGGTGCTCGTGTCTGTCGGCGGTGCTATCGCTAACGGCAGGTCATGAGACCACAAAGCGTCGGGAGGTAGCATAATGATTCAACTCCTTACCATCCTATTCTGCCTCGCTGCCCTAGTCGTAGAATTCTTTTCGGTATTCTGGGGCTGGGTGATTCTCGCGCTTCCGGCTGTTTTCCTCCTGATCACTTTCTTCGGGGTCAGGGGGAAGAAATGGGAGTACATTCCGGAACTCTCAGACGACGCAAATCGCATGTTGCAAAAATTCGGCCATTATTACGCTATGCCGTTCGCCGGGAAGGATTTTAGCGCCTCAGCCTCTACTGTCCAGTTCGCTGCAGTTGCAATAGGGCTTATTGGCGTATTTAAAGGCTTTTGGTGGGGCATAGCTATCGTCGCTATTAATTGGTTCCTGATGGCATTCTTGTCAAGGGCCTTCAATCCAAGCAATTTCCTGGTGGATCAAAATGAGTATTTCGCCCACGACGAAATCATCTCATACATGGTGGAGAGACAAAAGTCCCGGCAGAACGATTAAGAGTAATATACCGGAGGTATGATATGAGAGGTCATATACTATGCAAGGCAGTCGTAGTCTGTCTGCTGTTGGGGATCCTGGCCAGCTGCGCAGGGGGTGGACTCATGTCCAAACAGAACACGGATGCGAGAGGACTCGGCGCAGGCGGGGGTAAGGTGGTCGGAGTGTGGGCCACGGTGCTTGAGTTTTGAGCTGGATGGAGGGGAATCCGTTATGAGCCTTGCGAGTGCGATCGGGACGGGCCTTGGAGGGATGTGCTTTGTGCTCCTGTCCATGGCGGCAATTCAGCATGGCCTACGAAGATTCGGCAGAAACATCAACTTCCGTTACCGGTATACGTTACCGGGTATTCTCGTAGTACTTACCATACTTGCCGCTGTCGGCAACGAAGGGCTTAACAGGGTCATCAGCACGACAATGCTGCCTTTATTCTTTACCTCCGTGCTCTTCTGGCTCATTTCTCTAACAAACAGAGGAGGAATCAAACAGGTGAATAATAGTCTTGGAGACAGGCCAGATGAAAAACCCATCTTATATAAGACGCGTTCTTTTCCCGAAGCACCATCGGAAAAGTTCTCCGGAGATCCCAGTCCCCATGTTACGGAATTTCGAAAGACAATACCTATAAAGTTGCACAGGATTATAGTTTCTACCGCCATCGGGATCGCCGCTCTCATGGCTATTTACGCACCCTGGGTCATCAAATTTAGATATGGCCGTGAACTCGGCTACGCCTTTATTTTTGATTTTCATGGAGACGTTGACTTCGCCAGGCTTTTTGTCCAATGGTGCGCCGTGGCGCTTGTGGCGGGTGCAGTTCTTTACTGTGTTAAGGACCGAGAGGTGGCCATTCCCCTTCCGTCAAAGAGAAAAACCAAGCTTTCAGCCCCCGATGTGGCCAGCCCTACACAACCTAAAACCAAGGCCGTCGTTGACATGGGCGACTTCCTGGCCACGATCAGCAAGACAAATCCGAAACTCGCGACCAGCCTGAAGA
>LVAA01000202.1 GCA_001603955.1 Syntrophobacterales bacterium Delta_02
ATGATTATCCGGCGCTTGCCTTATGGCGGGAGGCTTTCTCCCGGGCGGATCCGGATACGCCGGTATATATCAATCTTTTTCCGAATTATGCCTCCCCCGATCAGATGAATGTGCCGACCTATGAAGCGTATGTGGAGAATTTTATTACAACAGTCAAGCCGGAAATACTCAGTTATGATCACTATGCGCTGATGGAAGGGGGTGTGCTCCGGGACGGCTATTTCAGCAATCTGGAGAGCATCCGGACGGCTGCGCTCCGTCATGACCTCCCCTTCTGGAATATCGTTCTTTCCAATGCGCACTTCAACTATATGGAGCCTACTCCGGCAGGATTCCGTTTTCAGCTGTATACGACCCTCGCCTATGGCGCAAAGGGTATCTGCTACTTTACCTATTTCACGCCCACAACAGGCAATTACCGGCTGGGTCCCATCGATCAGTTCGGTGATAAGACGCCGACCTGGGACATGCTCCGGAATGTCAATCTGCAGCTGCACCGGATTGGCCCTGTTTACATTACACTGCAAAGCAAAAATGTTTTTCATCATCCTAATGTGCCGGATGGCTGCAGTGGGATGGAAACAAGCTTGTATCTGTCTAAGCTGGAAGGCGGCGATCTGATGGCGGGTGAATTTGAAAACCCGGAAGGTCAGCCTTTTGTTCTGGTAGTAAATAAAAGCCTGCATCATTCCTGTACAGTGCAGGCGGCCTTCAAGGAAGGAAGCAACATCCTGTGTGTCAATGCATCGACAGGCCTGATTCACCCCTGGCGGGGCGAACACCGGTGGCTGGCTCCCGGGCAGGGCATGCTGATGACCGTATCGAGGCTTGAAGAGTAAACTATCCCGGTCCCCGTCGCCGTACGGAAACAGAAGGAAGACCTGTCATGAAAATGCTGACACCCTTTTTTACAGTCCTGCTAACTGCTCTCTTTGCAGCTTCGCTGCTGTCAGCGCAGGAATACTGCGCACTGGAAAAAAAACTGATCGAATATGGCTGGGATGTACCGGCGCCGGACTACATCCGTGACAATATCCGGGAAATGGAGAAACGGCCTTTTGACGGTGTTGTTTTCCGGTTGAAAGGCGGGGGAAAAGTCTTTGACATTACGCCGATGACGGAAGAACAGTTCGCCGACGATTATGCGGCTGTCGCCGAGATTGCCTGGGACAAATTCACGGATAATTTTGTCATTATGTGGGCGGCATCAGAGCAGGATTGGTTTAATGATGACCATTGGGCCATCATAGAGAACAACACAGCGCTGGTTGCCCGTGCGGCGAAACTGGCACACTGCAAAGGAATCTGCTTTGATCCGGAACCTTACGGGAAAAATCCGTGGAATTATCTGGAGACCGAGCATAAGGACAGCCGGAGCTATCTGGAATATGCGGGGCAGGCACGCAAACGGGGCGCTCAGTTCATGCGCGCCATTCAGCGGGAATTTCCTGATCCGCAAATCCTTTCCCTTTATCAGTTTGCCCTTTTCGGCGAGTTCTGCAAGCCCATGGAACTGGAAAAACTCGTGGAAGATCTGAGTCGGCACAGTTATGCCCTGTATCCGCCCTTTCTGAACGGCATGCTGGATGCCGCCGGTGAGGGCACCGTGCTCAGCGACGGCAACGAAAATGCCTATTATTATGACCGGACAGAGCGCTATTACGAGGCCTATCATCTCATGAAACAGGGCGTCCGGTATCTGGTGGATCCGAAGTTGTGGAAGGTCTTTGATACAAAGGTACTGGCAGGGTCGTCCCTTTATGTGGATCAGTATTTCGGGATGCGTGCCGATCCGGTGCTCGGGCATAAAATGACGCCCGACGAGCGCTCGCTCTGGTTTGAGCACAATGTCTATCACGCCTTGCGCAGCACAGACCGGTATGCCTGGTGTTACAGCGAAAAGATGAACTGGTGGACAGGGGAAACGGTGCCGCCCGGTGCAGATGAAGCAATTCGGCGTGCCCGTGAGAAGCTGAGCCGGGGTGAAACGCTCGGCTTTGACCTGGCTCCCATCGTTGCTGCCGCTAAAGAACGCCCCTTCCCGGAAGCACCAAAAGAAGAGGCTCCGCCTGCTCCCTGACGGATATCGGAGCGATATTTCCATTTTTTTGCGCCTTTATGCTATAATAAAGTGCGTATTGTTGGTGTTTGTGTGTTTCTGCAGAGAAAAAGCGAAGCCCGGCGACCTGCCGGTTCTCAAAAAAAGCGTGTTATATACACAGGAGTACCCGGAATGCCCACCCCTTATTGTGTTGACGATTTCTCACAAAGCTTTGACAGTCTCTACCGGTTGGTCATTGTGGCTGCCGCACGCTCCAACCAGCTTGCCAGTGCCGGTACCCATGGCTTCGGCAGCCTTGCCAAGCCCACAGTAAGAGCGCTGGAAGAAGTGATTGAGGGCAAACTTCAATGGGCAGATACAGACGAGCTCGATGAGCCTCCTTTTGACGAAGAAGAAGAATAAACGTCCATGAACCGTTTTTTCGCCGATAAAACGGTGCTTCTGGGGATTACCGGTTCCATAGCGGTGTTCAAAGCCTGCGAACTGGTTTCCAGAATGCGTGAACTGGGCGCCCGGGTACACTGTGCGCTCACCCGTTCCGGCGCTGAGATGATACAGCCCGCCACACTGGAGGCTTTATCAGGCAATCCCGTCATTACGGAGATGTTCGGCACCCGTACCGGTCATACCATCAGTCATATCGCCATGACACGGCAGGCAGATCTCATTATGGTTGCTCCGGCAACAGCGAATATTCTTGCCAAAGCGGCCCAGGGCATCGGTGATGACTGGCTGAGCACGGCGCTTCTTGCGGCGCGTTCCCCTGTCCTTTTTGCGCCCGCCATGAACACATTTATGTACACCCATGCCGCCACCCAGGCCAATATCGCTTTATTGAAAGAACGGGGTGTTTTTTTTGTCGGCCCGGCGCCGGGGCGTCTTGCCTGCGGTGAGGAGGGGCCCGGTCGGATGGCGGAAGTACCTGAACTTCTGGAGGCGGCGGCACAGGCGCTGCATCCGCAGAAAGATCTGGCGTCACTCCGTGTGCTGATTACCAGCGGTCCCAATTTCGAGCCCATCGATGCTGCCCGCTATATCGGAAATCGCTCTTCCGGGAAGATGGGCTACGCCCTGGCATTGGAAGCATTATGCCGGGGCGCTGCTGTGTGCGTCGTTTCCGGACCGGCGACGCAGCCTCCGCCCGTCGCTGCAGAGATCGTTTCTGTACAGACAGCCCGGGAGATGTACAACGCCGTTCTTGAGCGCCTTCCCGGCTGCGACATTCTGATCGGTGCCGCCGCGGTGGCGGATTATCGCATTGCACTTCCTGACCCCGGGAAAATCAAACGCTCCGACGAGCCGATGACCCTGCATCTCGTTCCCAATCCGGATATCCTTGCCGAGGCTGCCGCAAAGAAAAAGGCCGGGCAGCGTTTTGTCGGATTTGCTGCGGAAACGGAAAATGCCGTGGAAAAAGCGCGGGAAAAACTGCAGCGAAAACAACTGGACATGATTGTTGCCAATCTGATCGGCGGGGAACGTTGTGCCATCGGAAGCGATTGCGGAGATGCCTGGATTCTGACGGCAGGCGGCGTTTCTGAAGCCTATCCGCAGGTTGAAAAGGCGACTCTCGCCAAATATATCTTTGATCATCTTGTTTCCGGCTGATTCTCCGGCAGAACAGGAGAAACCATGGAGCATGCTTCGGGGTCATAAAAGAAAAAGCGTGCTGTTCCGGAACCGATCTTTCGTGTCTTATTCCAAACGCCTTCCCGGGCACCATGCTGCAAAACTTTGTTTCAGGGAGAAAGTTTCATGCGTATTGCTTCTTTTCTTTTTGCCGTACCGGTTGTTGCGATCATGATTGCCTCTGTGCCCGCCGGAGCCGAGGAAAAAGCATCTCTTGTCGAGCGGCTCGGATTTCACAAGGATGCCCGGGTGCTGATCATTAACGGTGATGATTTCGGCATGAACCATGCCACCAATATGGGTACTGTGAAAGCCCTGAAAGCGGGTGCCATGACTTCGTCAACCATTATGGTGCCCTGCCCGTGGTTTCTGGAGGCCGTGGACTTTGCGAAGAAAAACCCTCAGGAAAATCTGGGGGTGCACACGACCCTGACGAGTGAATGGGGCAAATATAAATGGGGTCCCGTGCTGGGCAGAACGGCTGTTCCGAGTTTATGCGATGAGATGGGCTATTTTTTTTCTGACGTGTTTTCCATTTACGGGGCATCGGATCTGGAAGAGGCTGACAGAGAAGTGCGTGCGCAAATTGATAAAGCGCTGGCGGCAGGCGTTGACGTTACCCACATTGATTCCCATATGGGTGCGGTTCAATATGAACCCCGATATCACGAGCGGTACATTCGTATCGCCGCCGATTACAAACTGCCCTGCCGTCTGCCCGGCAAAGAGATGCTGGCGCCCTTCGGTGCGGAATGGCTCCTTGATCTAGCCGCGGAGCTGAATGTGCTCGGTCCCGAAAATCTGTATCTGGATGAACCTCCTTCTCTTGAAGCGACGGAAAGTTACTATAAGGAGAGGCTGACAAATCTTCCGCAGGGGAAAGTCAGCGAAATGTATATTCATTGTGCTGTGGATGAGCCTGAAATCCATGCCACAACAGGATCGGCACGACGTCGTGTGGCAGATACGGATTTCTTCAGCGATCCCGGCACCCTGCAGTGGATCAGGGAGCAGGGGATAGAACTGATCAGTTACCGCGAGCTTCGCCACCTCCAGCGCGAAGGAAAAGCCATGCCCCGTGTTGAGCGATACGGGTGGGACTGAAACAGGCTGAATTTCTGATTGTAAGGCGAAGTGCTGACGCTCCGAATTCTTTTCAGAAGCCTGCCGGTAACGCTTCATGCAATCCTGCTGTGGCAGGCGGTATACTATTGGGTATGCTGACTTCTCTGCTTATCCCGAAAATATCCAAAAGCAAAGCATTCATGCCCCTGCAGTGCTCTGTGCCGGGGTGTCTTTTCCTTTTGCTGTCGGCATTGCTTGCCCAGCCCGTCGTTCAGGCGCAAGTCGAAACAGGCGATGTCTGGCGTGATGCCACCTTATACCGGGATGAGTGGGGCGTTCCCCATGTATATGCCAACAATCCCTTTGCGATGGCCTTTGTTTTTGGCTACGCACAGGCGGAAGATCATGCGGAGAACATGCTGCTGGCGTATCGGCTTGCCCGGGGAACGCTGGCTGCCGTTCTGGGGGAGCCCTGGGCGGATTCAGATGCCTTTTCTTTGAAAATGGGGCATGTCCGGATTGCGATTGAAGCGTGGCCGACCCTGGATCCCATGACTGTTACCCTCTGTGAGGGCTTTTCCATG
>LVAA01000203.1 GCA_001603955.1 Syntrophobacterales bacterium Delta_02
CGTGGGCTCGGAGATGTGTATAAGAGACAGAGCATGCACATGGTCACAATGCCTCTCGTAGGCTCTATTTTCTTAGTGTTTTCGGGAGAGAGTTCCAAGAGCATGACCGGAATCAGCCCCCATTGACGCCCCATATATTCGGCCCGGAACATGTCCATCGGCAGCAATTCAGGGTAATTGTCTTTGATGCGTCCGCGAAAATGTTCCCCGTCAACCATTGCGTCTTCATAGGCCAGGAGCGGAATCCATACCTTGCTGGACATATGCGCGAAAACAAAATAATCTTTCTTAAACGCCTGCATGGCGGCCCGATTTCTGCGCAACAAAGCCCGAGTAGAAAAAATAGTGAAACTCGGACGTCTTTCGCCGTTCCTGACATAGCCGCAGCCGGTTTCCGGACGATTAGAAAGATAGGGGAAAGTGTTGTCGTGATATTCGCCGTCCAGATCCATTGCCCGCCGGTACTGATCAAGCTTCCAGGTTACGAAGTCGCGGTATTCCTTGTTGTTGGTGGAAACCGCCGCATAACCCTGTCTGCGGTCGATGCAGACCGGATCAAGGTCGAGATAGCCCATGCGCCACTTGTCGCCGAAGAACGGCCATTCGGAGCAGAAGGTCGGCTGACAACTGACGTTCAGATACGGCAGCAGTTTATAATTCCTGGCCTGGGTAATTTTGATCTGTTCTTTGAGAGCCGGTGGATCTTCTGATTCCGGATAGCCGAACTTACTGCCGATGCCGTTGGCGCCCCAGTTAAATAGACCAACATTGCCGCCAGGCCAGTCCCGCATATGATTTTTTTCCCACATGGTAAAACGGAATTTTCGCCAGTTTTTCGGCAAAGGCTTTACCGGCGTAGCCTGGAGCGCAAATTCATATTTCCAGTCTTTGCCGAATTTCTGTCCGCTTTTCAACAGATTAAAGCGCATGGATACGGTATTGCCGTCTCTGACTTCTTCAAACGCGTTATTATTTTCTCCGTTCGGCCAGAACTGGTCGGTTTCGCAACACCAGAACAGGCCACGGTCATTATCGCCCAGCCAGGTGAAAGGCATGAAATCGGACTTATCGACGACGCCCTGCCCCGCCGGGACATTACCCGCAACTCCGCTCCGCAGGGTGGAATAGCGATGATGATACAACGCACGTTCCAGCCGCACCGGAATGTCCAGCGAAAACGCGGAAAACACCTCAGGGTTGTCGGCAATTATGTCGATCAGCATAAACCCGTCATATTCAATGGTGATCTTGGTCTGTAACTTGATTTTGTGGTTTCCGGCCTGGCCGATAAGTTCACCCATGAATTCGGCGGCTACTTCATCCGCGGAGATCTTTTTTATATTCTGCGTGACCCATTTTACCGGCGTACCGTTGATCTTGGCGTCGATAATAACCGGAGAGGCAAGAAGTTCTTTGCCTTTGGAGATAATTTGTTCCGGTAAGGCGGAATTGCCGAAACTGTATTCCCTGCCCCAGCATTTGACCGCAGTCCCATCAACCATAAGCGGAGTCCACGGTTCAAGTACCTTATGTTCCAGGCCCAATTTGTTACCGTACCAGGAAAAGTCCGGGATTTCAACTTCACGGCGCATATCAAATATTTTGTCCTGGGTTTTGATACGAACTGCAATGTCATATTTCCCCGCTTTCGACGGCAGGGGCAGTACGCCGTCCGCGGAACCGGATTTATACGCGAATTGCCGCCAGTCGGAATCGCTAATCTGACTTTTTGCCGGAACGATCGCCCCCTGGACGACGGTGGGGTTTTCATCCGGGTCGGCGCTGCCGGTAAAGACATCCACCATGAGTTGTTTTTTCGCGACATCTCCGCTGTAGTTGATTTGAACCGTCTTTTCAGAGAGCGGGATTTTACCGTTATAGACGGCCTTATTGTAGCATTCCGCAACTTCTTTTGGGGTCAGAGCCCGGTCATAAATTTTTACTCCGTCGATCAGTGATGAACTGGTGCGCGGGATCACCGGCCAAGGCTCATCGCCGATACGGAATACCGGTCCGGGTTCAATCCTGCCTTTCACGTAAAATTCCTTCCGGGGAAAAAGTTTGCCCGGAATACCATTCATATATACCATGTTGCCGTCTTCCGACCACGTACCGACAAAATGAGCCCAGTCATCACCCCATTTCTGGGGAGACTTATGCCTTGCGTAAGTATCGCGGTGATTATATCCGGTGGTATAAACGCCCATATTATGCGGTCCTGCATGGCTTTGACCGCTCAGCATGAAAACCCTTGACCCTGAACAGAACTTGTAAAGCACCAGCCATCCTTTACCGCCCAACGTCTCGAAAAATACGTGAAATTCGTTGTCGTCCGGCTTCCAGCCCACCCGTTTTATCCACATCTCGACGCTGCCCTCTTTGCCGTTCAGAGCCCCACTGGCCGGAAATTCAAGATAGCCGGTGTCCGGGCCGGATTCCAGGGCCTTGCCGAATTTTCCGGGAACCAGTTTGGGGTTGCCGACGGCGGTCGCTTTAACTTTTCCCACTTCTGTCCGACCGTCAAAGCCATCATCAAAGTCAATCGTCATGACCGGTTTTACCGCGATCACTGAAGTCGTCAGCATGGTGGTCAACAGGACACCAAAACTGTATTTCCATTTACTCATAACACATTCCTCACTCATCGATTGTTTCTGTCAAGAGTTTTATAAC
>LVAA01000204.1 GCA_001603955.1 Syntrophobacterales bacterium Delta_02
CCTTCCAGCTCGGCGAGGAGGTCTTCGCGATCGACGTGGCGAACGTGCGGGAGATACTGGAGTTCAACAGCGTGACACGGGTGCCCAAGAGCCCCGAGTACATGCGGGGAGTCATAAACTTAAGGGGCAGCGTGGTCCCCGTCTTCGACATGCGCCTCAAGTTCGGCATGACGGGGACGGAAAAAACGATCAACACCTGCATCGTGGTGGTCGAGGTATCCTACGAGGGTGAGGACGTCATCATAGGGGCGCTTGTCGACTCCGTGCAGGAGGTCTTCGAGCTCGAGGCGGACCAGATAGAGCCTGCCCCAAAGATAGGCACACACTTACGGACGGAGTTCATCAAGGGGATGGGCAAGAGGGATGAAAGGTTCATCATCATCCTCGACATCGACAAGGTCTTCTCCGCGGAGGAGATAACCTCCGTCCACGAGATGACGGAGGAGAAGGCGGCTGCAAACGGGTGAAGACGGCTTGAACGGCTTGAACCGCTTGAGCCGCTTGAACGGGAAAGGCAAGGAACAATAAAGACAACGATGCGGCCCGGCCCCCGGGATGATAACCGGGAG
>LVAA01000205.1 GCA_001603955.1 Syntrophobacterales bacterium Delta_02
GCCTTGTGCAGTCCGGCTGTTGTGCTCATGGCAGGAGCTGCCCTGTTTTGAAGATAAAAAGGCTATGTGATCGCAGTGCGGCCCCCTGCAAATGGCAGATAGGTCGCGGGCATGTCATCCTTGAGGTTCACCCCGGTCAATCGGCGCGCAAAGGCCCCCTGCACCAGGTAGCACAGTTTGCGCACTCCCTCTTCAATGCTCAGGCCCGCAGGACGCACATTTGAAATGCAGTTCCGCGCCTCATCAGTGCAACCAGGAAAAGGGGCATAGGTCAGATAAACCCCCAAAGAATTTGGCGAACTCAACCCAGGCCGTTCGCCAATAAGAATGACCACCAATTTCGCACCCATGAGCGAAGCCACTTCGTCCGCCACGGCTACCCGACCAAATTCCACCAGCGCCACGGGTGTGGCGCTGTACCCGGCATCTGCCGCGCAGGCCAGAAAACGCCGCGCAAAAGGGGCCGCGTTTTCATGCACAGCGCGGGCCGAGAGGCCATCGCTGATAACAAGGCAAATGTCAGCGCCCTGATTGTCCGGCACTGCATATTTGCTCGCAAGCAACTGGCGCGAGGCTTCCGCAAGCCGCCGCCCCTTGTCGGGCCTTGCCAGAAAATCCTCCTTGCTTGCAGCGGCGCTGGCAAGCTCAAGGCAGTGCAGCCCAGCGCTTTCAAGCTCTGTGCGCAGGCCTGCCCTGTCAAATGGCGTCAGCACCGCATCGCGCGCTTTGGCATGCGCCAGCCGGAACCTCAGCCACTCCGTGTGCGGCAGGCTGACCCCGCAACGCCCCAGTGCGATGCGGGCATCCGTGTAGCGTTTCAGGTCAGCCCACGGGTCTTCCAAAACTGTTGCCGCTGATGCTGGCAAATTCTCCTGATTCTTGACGTTCATGGCAACATCCTTTGGCCAGACAATGTTTGCTCTACACGGATTTTGGAGAGCACCGCACCACAAAAGACTCTAGGCGTTCTGCCTGAGGCGCTGCTCCAGCCCCCGCAATGCGCCAGCCGGGGGCAACAGCGCGCCAACATCATCGTGAATCCCCATGCTTTCAAGCCATGCCTCAAACTCCGGTGCGGGCCGCTTGCCCAGCACTTTGCGCAGATAGGCCGCATCGTGAAACGAGGTGGACTGATAGTTGAGCATGATGTCATCCGCACCGGGAATACCCATGATAAAATTACAGCCAGCCGCACCTAGCAAAGTCAGCAGGGCATCCATGTCGTCCTGATCGGCATCAGCATGGTTGGTGTAGCAAATATCCACTCCCATAGGCAGGCCGAGCAGCTTGCCGCAGCAATGGTCTTCCAGCCCTGCGCGGATAATCTGCTTGCCGTTGAAAAGATACTCCGGCCCGATAAAGCCCACCACGGTATTCACCAGCAATGGCCTGAATCTGCGGGCCACTGCGTAAGCGCGGCATTCCAGAGTTTGCTGGTCTACCCCGAAATTGGCGTTGGCAGAAAGGGCGCTGCCCTGCCCTGTTTCAAAATACATCACATCATCGCCCACAGTGCCGCGCCCAAGCTCAAGCGTTGCCTGCCA
>LVAA01000206.1 GCA_001603955.1 Syntrophobacterales bacterium Delta_02
GCGTCAGATGTGTATAAGAGACAGGGTCATGGGTAATAGGTAATAGGTCTCCGTCGTTCTTCTTGCCATCACCCATAACCTATTACCAATCACCTTTCTTCTCTTTTCATTCTTGAATTTTAGCTGGTGTCCATATAACATTACCGTATGCTTTTGTCCGTCATCGTACCGGCCTATAACGAGATGGAGTTCATCGATGAGATCCTCCGGAAGGTGAAAGAGACATCCTACGAGAAGGAGATCATCGTTGTCGATGATTGCTCGACGGATGGGACACGGGAATACCTGAGGGATCAGGAAGGCATCATCACCATCTTCCAGGAGAAGAACCAGGGGAAAGGCGCGGCACTGAGGCGTGGGATAGCGGAGGCCACAGGCGATATCGTCCTCATTCAGGATGCCGACCTGGAATACGACCCCAGGGAGTACCCGGTACTGCTCGGCCCCATCCTTGAAGGAAAGGCCGACGTGGTCTACGGGTCGCGTTTCCTCGGCGGACCGCACAGGGTGCTCTATTTCTGGCATTTTGTGGGCAATTCGGTGATGACCCTGCTGTCGAACATGTTCACCAACCTCAACCTGACGGATATGGAGACCTGCTACAAGGTCTTCAGGAAAGAGGTCATAAAGACCATAACCATCGAATCCGACCGCTTCGGCGTGGAGCCGGAGATCACGGCCAAGATCGCAAAGGGGAAATGGCGCATCTACGAGGTTCCCATCTCCTACTATGGGAGAACCTACGAGGAAGGCAAAAAGATCACCTGGCGCGACGGCATCAAGGCGTTCTTCACGATCGTAAAGTATAACGTGTTCAGGTAAGAGACCGCTTGAACCGCTTGAGGGTTAGAGACCAAAGACAAATAAAAAGGGCCACCCGTTGCGGTGGCCCTGGTTTATGCAATGGCTGCTATGCTTTTTCCTTGGCTCCGTTTTTGCCTGCGATGCGGCCGAAGACGACGCAATCGGTTGTGGCGTTGCAGCCCAGGCGGTTCGAGCCGTGGACCCCTCCGGTCACCTCACCCGCGGCATACAGGTGGGGAATGACCACGCCGAAGACGTCGATGACCTGTGCATTCGTGTTTATCCTCAGGCCGCCCATGGTGTGGTGCACTGCCGGCCACATGGGCAGGGCGTAATAAGGTCCCTTGTCCATGGGAACCATCGTCTTCTTCATGGGCTTGTTGAACTCAGGGTCCTTTCCTTCGGCTATGTAGCGGTTGTGGTCCTTTATGGTCTTTTCAAGGACGTCGGGAGGAGCCCCGATCTTCTTGGCGAGATCGGCAATGGTGTCACCCTTGATAAAGCGGCCTTTCTTGATGCCCGCTTCCACCTCGGCGGGTTTGCCGCCGAACTTGGGCGGTATTGCGTCGTTGAAGATCGTATATGCGGGTTTCATGTTCGGCCCGAGGGCGATCTGGGCGAAGGCGCAGACGTCCCTGCGGTCAAGTTCGTTGACAAAGCGTTTCCCGGCCTTGCTGACGTAGATGACCCCGGCGCCAGGTCCGCTGAAGCCATACACGGCAGGCCTGTCGAGAATGCCGGCTTCCGGTTCAGCGAAAGGGAAGAGCTGTATGAAGTTCATGTGCAGCGTGTCCGCTCCCACGGCCTTGGCATAGCGTATCATCTCGCCCGTCGCGCCCTTCTGGTTCGTGCAGTTGAATTCCTTGACGAGCTTTGGCCACTGCTCGAGACGCATCTTCACATCCCAGCTGAAACCTCCCGAGGCGAGGACGACAGCCTTTTTCGCCTTTATATTCAAAACCTTGTTGCCTTTTTTGACCTCGACCCCCAGAACGGGGCTCTTTGGATCCGCGTCCTTGCGCCAGATCCAGGTGACCTGGGAACCCGTAAGTATCTTCGCCCCGCGTTTCTCGGCGATCTTCTTGAGAGCTTCGGTATAGTCCTTGCCGGAGTTGTGTTTCGAGAAGTGTGCCCGGTAGGCCGTGTGCCCGCCGCCGATGACGAGGACATCGCCGAGCTGGGCGCCTCCCTCATCGATCATCCAGTTCAAGGCATCTGGCGCTTCTTTTGCCATGATCTCGACGAGTTCCGGCATGTTATAGAAATCGCCGCCCTTCAGGGTATCCTGAACGTGCTGTTTGACGCTGTCTTGGCCGAGATTCTTCTTCTGGCGAAGATGCATCTCGTCATCCCACGCGGCGTAGCCACCGCCGTTGATGATGGAGTTTCCGCCGTAGATGGGCATCTTCTCGAGGATGACAGTCTTCGCGCCGCCGCCAGCCGCTTCCGCCGCGGCAGCGAGTCCCGCAAACCCCGAGCCGATAACGACAACATCCCATGTCTGATCCCATTTCTGGGGCAGTTTTTTCGTGGCAGCCTCAGCGGTACCGGGAGCCGCGAGATTCAACGCCATGCCGCTCAAACCCGCCACGGCCCCGACCGCCGCAGCGCCTCTGAGCAACGACCGCCTGCTCATTCCCTTCTGTTGAGCATCTCCGTCTTTCATGTCTCCTCCTTGTGATGTTTCCCGCTCCCACCGTAAAACATCGCCCCGAGACACTATTAATTATGTAATAGAATGTTCAAATTTACTTGAGATCTGTCGTTCTTGTCAAGAATTCTTTTTG
>LVAA01000051.1 GCA_001603955.1 Syntrophobacterales bacterium Delta_02
TCAGAGTAAAAGAAGGGGATTTTTATATTGCTTATTGTATAATACAGTCCTGTTCGACTCCCGGCCGTTTCGTTTTTCTTTCGTGGTTTTCGGTATAAATCCACATACAAGAGGAGGCTGAAGAAGTGAAGGTCCTAGTGTTCATGAAACAGGTGGCTGATACGGAAGCGCGTATCATCATAAGCTCTGACCAGAAGAACCTTGAGGTCGAAAACAAATATGTCGTGAACTTCTTTGATGAATTTGCCGTTGAAGAGGCGATATGTATAAAAGAGGCATTGAAGGACGTGGAGATAACGGTGTGCGCCTTTGCGCCCCAGAGGGCTGTCGAAGCCCTGAGGACGACTATAGCTATGGGTGCGGACAGGGCTTTCCTTATCGACAGCACGAATTCCGAGACCGACGATCCCCTTATCGTTTCGCGCGTTCTCGCGGGATTCGCACGGAAGGAGGGGTTCGATATCATACTCTGCGGGCGCCAGGCGATGGATGATGAAAGCGCCAACGTGGGCCCCATGGTGGCGGAGTTCCTCGGCATACCGCATGTGAGCCAGGTGACGAGGCTGAGTGTCGCCGGTGACGGCAAGACAGAGGTCGAAAGCGAGATAGAAGGCGGCAGAAGGGTGTCGGAGGTTTTGTTGCCTGCCCTTTTTACCTGCCAGAAAGGTCTCAACGAGCCGAGGGTACCCCTCATCACGGGTGTAATGAAAGCCATGAAGACGCAGATAGATGCCCTTGATCCCGCATCCATCGAGATGCCTTTCGGACCCATAGACAAGGAGGCATCAAAGATCACGGTGCTGTCATACGAGCTGCCAGCCAGCCGGCCTTCGGTCCGCATCATGGAAGGAGCGTCACCGGAAGAGAAGGTGCAGAACCTTGTCAGGGCGCTCAAGGATGAAGCGAAGGTCCTGTAGAGAGGAGGATTGCGCATGACCAGCGATATTTTTGTTTTTGTGGAATGCAAAGACTCGAAGCCGAGAAAGGCCTCGCTCGAATTGCTGTCCATCGGCAGGGAGATGGCCTCACGGTTCTCGTCAACACTTTTTGCGGTGTTGCTGGGATCAGGCCTCAAGGATGCCGCGGGTACCGTTGCCCGCTATGCCGGCAAGACCATTCTCGTCGACAATGGTTCACTCGCGGAGTATGGATGGGACACCTACGGGTCGGTCCTCGAAGGGATCCTGAAGAAGTATGAGCCCATGATCGTTCTGGGAACGTCATCGGCGACGGGCAAGGACCTTTTTCCCAGAATAGCCGCGCGTCTTTCCACGGCAATGGTGTCCGATGCGGTCGGTATCGACCTTGCGGGCGAGGGGATAAAGATAAAGAAACCCCTTTACGGGGGCAAGGTGATCTCATGGATCGCTCCTAGAGCCGATTCGGCGGTCATCGTTACCTTCAGGCCCAATTCCTTTGCAGTTAACGACGCTGGTGAAAGCGGCGAGATCATCGAGGAGGTGGCCCCCGTGGCCGGGAATCCCGCGATGAAGATCCTCTCGTCCGAAAGAAAGGTTTCCGGTAAGGTCGACCTCCAGGAGGCTGACTTTATCATTTGCGGAGGCAGGGGCATGAAGGCCGCCGAGAATTTTGCAGAGCTCGATGAGATAGCTGACCTCATGGGCGGCCGTACGGGTGCCTCGAGGACCGTCATCGACAGCAAGTGGAGAGACTACGACGACCAGATCGGAAAGAGCGGAAAGACGGTATCTCCGAAACTGTACATAGGATGCGGTCTGTCCGGCGCCCTCCACCATATCATGGGCATGGACACCTCAAAGGTCATCGTGGCCATCAACAAGGACCCCAACGCCCCCATATTCCAGTATGCCGATTACGGCATCGTGGACGATGTCTTCGCCGTTCTTCCCGCCTTGAAGGATGAACTGAAAAAGACGCGGGAAGAGACGTAAGGGGCATGGACAAGATCGATGTCGTGATCGTCGGGGCCGGTCTTGCCGGCCTGTCCTGTGCCTGGGTGCTCTCCGGCCACGGCCTGCAGGTCATCGTCGTGGAACGCGGCGACTTCGCGGGCAGCAAGAACGTTACGGGCGGCAGGCTGTACCTCAAGCCGTTAAAGAACATGGCGGCGGACATGCTCGACGGCGCCCCATTCGAACGCAAGGTCGTACGCGAACGCTGGAGCCTTCTGGGAAGCTCGAACTCTCTCAGTATCGACCACACCTCCGACAGGTTCAGAAACGATGACCACAGCTGCACGGTGCTCAGGGCCCGCCTCGACAGGTGGCTCTCGGAACGCCTTATGGCCAAGGGCGTTTTCGTCATCCCCAAATACCGCGTCGACGATCTTCTGTGGGAGAAGGGGGCGGTGGCCGGGATACGCGCCGGGGCGGAAGAGATCCCCGCACATGTCGTGGTGGCGGCGGACGGTGTCCTCTCTTTCATGGCCCGCAAGGCGGGATTGATGCCTGCGTTGTCTCCAAAGGCTTGTGCCGTGGGTATGAAAGAGGTGCTCGAACTGCCCGAAGACAAGATCAACGACCGCTTCAACGTCGATACCGGGGAAGGGGTGGCTCACCTTTTTCTCGGTGATGTGACGAAGGGTATCTTCGGGGGTGGCTTTCTCTACACGAACAAGGATACCCTTTCCCTGGGAGTTGTGGCGGGAATTGGTGCCATGATGGGAAGGACCCCCACGATGGACGCTTCGACGCTTCTCGAAACGTTCAAGGAACGCTACGAGATGCAAAGGCTCCTCGAAGGCGCGAAGATCGTCGAGTATTCGGCGCATGTCATACCGGAGGCCGGCTACGGCGGCATCGGGCGGCTCTGCGCCAACGGTATCCTCCTTGCCGGTGACGCCGCGGGCCTTGCCCTCAACATGGGTGTGACGGTCCGGGGGATGGAATTCGCCATCGCCTCGGGCATAGCGGCGGCTGAGGCCATCGTCGAGGCGAAGGCATCGGGCGACCTTTCGGAGAAGGGACTTTTCCGCTATCAGGAGCGTCTCAAGGAGACCTTTGTCCTCAAAGACCTCGAGGGATCGAAGAATATGCCGGGATACCTCGACAACGATTCCTTCTTCTCCTACTACCCGGAAACCTTCCCCGGCCTCGTCGAAAAGGTCATGTGGTTTGACGAGCACCCGAAAGGGCCGCTGGGAAAGACCCTGTGGAAAGAGCTTCGCTCGTCGGGCATGCTGAGCATGAAACGGCTCCTCGAACTCTACCGTATCAGGAATATTTGAGGTGACAGGCCATGAAGATAGACGAAAAGCTCGCCCTTGACGCCTTCAAGACGGACAGGGAGAGCCATATCCTCATAAATCACGATATCTGCAGATCCAAATGCACCACCAGGCACTGCCTGACCATCTGTCCCGGACATCTCTACACCTTCAATGAAGAGGAGAACGAGATAGTGGTGGAATACGCCGGATGCCTGGAATGCGGCACCTGCATGATAGCCTGTACCGAAGGCGCCATCCAATGGAACTACCCTAGGGGGGATTTTGGCGTGCAGTACCGGTACGGATGAAAGGCGGTTTCAGGTTTCATGTTCCAGGAAGATGAGTTTTCTTTCACTCTTTGCAATCTTGCCGTGATCAAATTCTGAGACCGGTGAGCCGCGCGACAGGCCCCGTTTCTTGTCCTGTTAGATCTCAAATACGAAACTGTCTCTGACTATACTGTCCAATTATTTTCTTGACAAGTGTCTTGTACTGTATAAATATGTAAATTGCTGGTGAGTTTACGCTGTAAAACGGGGTGAAGGGGGATGGGTGAATCGAACAGCCGCAAATGGATAGACAGTAAGGAGCTTTTGATCAGGTCAGCCATATCAAGGGCAACCCTCAACAACTACATCAAACTCGGCGTTATCCCGAGACCCGTCGTGAAGAGTCCGGTGGAGCGCCGGAAGGGGACGAAGAAGATCGGTTACTTTCCGGAAAGTGTCTTAGACACCATCACCGAGATCAGGAAGCTCAAGGGAAAAGGCAAGCCCATGGAGGCCATCGCGAAAGAGATGAGGACGTCCTCTCAGGAGCCCGTTTACGGGGGGACCGAGCGCCGCAGTTCCGTCTCGCCAGGCACTGGACACAAGGAGCCCGTGGCATCCGTTGAAGTGCCGGGCGGGGGATTGCGTCTGACCCTCGATGAGGTGACCACGCCGGCATATCTCTTGAACTATCAGTTTGAGATCGAGTGGATCAACGAAGCCGCGGAACGCGAGATATTCGGCAAGCCGATCAGGTCCATACGGGATGTCGAGTTCAGAAATGTCTTCCGCCTTTTCCTGAGCTGGGAGTTCAATCGCTTCGTGAAAAACTGGGAAGACATCTTTGCCTACCACATGGCATTCTGCAAGGCGAGGATGAGCAGGGAGCAGCTCGGTCAACTTTATTCGGGCATGTCCGGCAGAGAAGCGGAATATCTGGAAGAGGTCTATGACCGGGCGGAAAAGGTACCATCGGAGAAGATTCATCGCCGCAGTGTCGATATCGAGGTACACGGGGGCCCCGGGGAAAGGTATCTTGTGTACACGACCTTTTTCCGTGAAGGGATGTTCTTCCTTTACGTTCGGGCGGACAGGGCCCAGGAAAGCATCGCGAAGTTTCTGTCCGACCGTGAGACGGTGGTGAGGGACCTGCTGCACCAGCGTCTGCCCACCCTCGTTTCCTTCAGCGTGCTTGTTGCGGATCTGCAGAACTCCGTTCGTATCTGCGCGGAGTTGCCGCCCGAGGAATATTTCGAGCTCATAAACAGCATGTGGAGGATACTGGAGGAGTCCTTCAGGCGTTTCAACGGGATATACGGCAAGAGGATAGGCGACGGCGTGGTCTACTATTTCCTGAAGAAGCAGGACCCTCATTATCTGATGAATTCGATCAATTGTGCCCTGGCGATACGGGCGCGAATGGCGGATTTTTCGCACGAGTGGAAGACCCGCAAGAAATGGCTCAACGACCTGTACCTCAACATAGGTATAAACGAGGGACAGGAGTACTTCAGTACCACGACGCCCTCCTCCACGAACATTGAATTCACGGCCCTCGGTGATACGATCAACTACGCATCGAGACTGTCGAACCTTGCCCGGTTCGGTACGATCCTGACCACGAAGAACGCCATGAACCACCTGGGTGACGACGACAGGAGAGGTGTCCGCTATGGGATCAGGAAAAGGCTGGAGGATCGGGAAGTGTTTGTCGAAAATGTCTTTTCCCGGGTCGATGACCTTCTCAGGGACAATGACACGTGGCGCCAGCGGTTCGCGGACATTGCAACCCTGCCGGTAACGGAGATCACGGAAAGAAGAGCGCCGTCCCCGGATCAGGGATCTCAACAAGCACCCTCGGTCCCCTGATCGCTCGTGCGGTGTCCCTGAGGGTTCGCGCATGCGCCTGATGCCGCGGCCGTCCGGATAGCGCACCGCCTCCTGTTTCTTTCCAGCCCCGTTTTCTGCTATCATTACATCATTCATGGAGATCATAACCGCCAGAGACCTCATTAAGGATTATGACGAATTCAGGGCTGTCGACAGGGTCAGTTTTACCATCGTCAAGGGGGAGTGCTTCGGTTTTCTCGGACCCAACGGGGCCGGCAAGACGACGATAATGCGCATCATCCACTGCTTTCTTCCCCCGACGGGCGGAGAGGTCAGGGTTCTGGGACATGACGTCACGAGGGAACCGAGCCTCATCAAATCGCGCATGGGTGTGATGCCCCAGGACGACAGCCTCGATCTGGACCTTTCCGTGATACAGAACCTTGTCGTTTACGGCAGATACTTCGACATACCGAAGAGGAAGACCCTGCCCCTGGCGAAGGAGCTTCTCGCCTCCGTCGGGCTCGAGGATAAGATGAAAGCCAATATCAGGAGCCTTTCGGGAGGAATGAAGAGGAGCCTCCTTCTCGTCAGGTCCATCGTGAACGATCCTGACGTCATCATACTCGACGAGCCGACGACGGGTCTCGATCCCCACAGCAGGCAGATGGTCTGGAGAAGGCTCGAGGATCTCAAGGGACAGGGCAAGACCCTCCTCCTGACGACACACTACATGGAGGAGGCTGAAAGGTTATGCGACCGCGTGGCCATCATGGACAGGGGAAAGATCATCGTCATTGCCTCTCCGAAAGACCTTATGGAAGAACATGGAGGGAACCTCGAGGCGGTATACCTGAAGCTCACGGGGAGGAAGCTTGAAGATTAAACGGGCCCTCCGTGTGTGGCAGAGGCACTTCACGGTCTACAGGAAGCTCTACCTGTCCAGCATTGCCCTCAATTTTGTCGAGCCCGTCCTCTATCTTGTCGCCTTCGGGTTCGGTCTCGGAGGATATATCAGGGAGGTCGAGGGGAAGCCGTACATCAATTTCATCGCGCCCGGCATCATCGCGTCCTCATCGATGTTCGCGACCATATACGAATGCACCTACGGCACCTATGTACGGATATTCTTTCAGAAAACCTTCGACGCCATCCTGGCGACACCCGTCAACATAGACGATCTCATCGCGGGCGAGCTCATATGGGGTGCGACGAAGAGCATGCTTTACGGCATCATCATAATCGGGACGATAAGCGCCTTTCACCTCGTCGATTCCCTCCTCATCGTGCTTGCCATCCCCGTTCTCTTCCTGAGCGGGCTCATCTTCGCGCAGATCTCGCTTGTGTGCGTCGCCCTCGTCCCCGGCGTGGATTCCCTGAACTACTTCTACACGCTCTTTCTGTCACCCATGTTCCTCCTCTCGGGGATATTCTTTCCCCTCGACAACCTTCCCGCCTTCGTCGGCAAGGTGGCCTGGTTCACACCGCTGTATCACCTCAGCAATGTCTGCAGGGCCCTTGCGGCGGGTTCCGCCGGCAACGCCCTGGAGGGCACACTCTGGATAATTGTCGTCGTCATCGTGCTGTCCCCCTTTCCGTTCAGATTGATGCGAAGGAGGATAATCAGGTAGGATCTTTTACCGCTCCGGTGAGGAGTAATCGAGGAGCCTGAGAATGATCCTGTCCGTGGCGGCATCGACGGCGGGTGTTGTGACGTGATTGTTGGAGAAGATGGAAAAGGCCAACCTTTCCCCTTTCATTGTCGTCAGGTATCCCGACAGGCCCCTTATGTGTGTCATCGTCCCCGTCTTCGCCCGTATCCTTTCTGCCGCTCGGGAACCCTTGAGCCTCACACCGAGAGTGCCGTCCACGCTCATGATGGGGAGGGAATCGATGAAGCAACGGGAGTGGGGTCCCTCGGCCATGATCGTCAATAATCGAGCGACGCTGTCGGGCGTGACGAGATCGTGCCGGGAGAGCCCCGAGCCGTCGACCATGATAACGCTGGAGGTATCCACGCCGGCCCGGCGAAGGACGGCAAGGGCGGCGGCGGCGGATCCCCCGGTCCCGGTCGCCCCCGCGGCCCTGCCGGTCGCGAGGAGCAGCAGTTCGGCGTAGAGGTTGTTGCTGAGCTTGTTGACTACCTTTATGATCTCGGCAAGCCGGGGGGAATGGTAGACGGAGACGATCTTCCATGCTCCCTTCTCCCTTCTTGCCCGTACATCCACAGTTTTGGGGCAGTTGCGGGCGCACAGGATGTCCCCCTCCACGGTGATACCTGTGGCCTCAAGGGTTTCCCTGAAGACAAAGCCCCCGAAGCAGGCGGGATGGTTCACGGCCACGTAGCGGGTTATCATCCGGTTTCCCGGCCCGATGGAGCCGGTTACAGACAGGGTCCTCTGCGTTGTGTACTCGAGGTTGACGGTATCCACGCCGGCGTCCTTCCGGGAGGTGATGTCGCGCACCAGCCGGACATAATCCGTGGCGGGCTCCATGGCGAAAAGCGTCTCTTCCCCCGCCCTTGCGGGAGGGGTTATGTCCAACTGGATACAGTTGTTGTTGAAGGTGAAGGCGTCCCTGGGGGCGCCAAAGCAACTCGTCGTGTCCATGTCCCAGCCCGTCCCGTAGGGCCGCCCCGTGAAGGCCGAGTTGTCGATCACCAGGTCGCCGGCTATCTGCCTCACGCCCCGTTCCTTGAGCTTGTCCGCCCACTGGCGGAACACGTGGAGCACGTCCCCATCGTGGAAGTACCCCGATATTGTGGGGTCGCCCGACCCTTCGACGATGATATCGCCGTGGAGGGTACCGGAGATCACCGGGCCGTCCATAAGGAGCCTTGTCTCCCAGCGGAAATCCGGTGAGAGCACTAGGAGGGCCGCGGCCGTGGTGAAGAGCTTCATGTTGGATGCCGGAACGAACCGCTTTTCGGCGTTATATCCGAAGATCCTCTGCCCCGTCGTCAGGGAGTCGACCACGACTCCCACGTGGGCCGCCTTAAGTTCGGGATCGCTCAGGATGTTTGCGAGATCCTTCTTCAGCGTGCCGGGAGTGTCGGCTTGCGCGGGCAAGGCCGGGGCGCAAAGGTAAAGGAGGAGTGCAAGGACCGGCCACAGGAGCAACAGGGGCCCGAGGCTCAGGTCTCTTCCCGGCATGCTATGGCTCATCATCGTGTCCTATCCTCGCGGGTCAGTAGTTCGACAGGAGACAGCGGTCGTTCTGGCACACATGGGTCTTTATGCGTCCGGGGAACCTCTTCTCCAGATTGTCTATCCTCTTGGATTTCGTGATGAAGAGGACCTTCCTGTCGGAGCCGAGGAGGCGGAAGAACTCCTCTTCCTCCATGAATATCTCCCGCGCGTCCTCATACTTCGCTCCCATGGCGAGCTCTCCCTTGTACGATGCGATCACGACAGGTTGTTTGAGGTAAAAGGGGATCGTCAGGTCGAGCCCGGAGTAATTCACGACGATGTCAGGCCGCGCCTTCAGTCCCGATGCGGCCAATGCCAGCTTCTTGGCCGTGTTGATCCTGTCGATTACCCCGGAATGGGCCATGATGGCAACGATCGTGGAAAGAGAAAACAGGAAAAGGACGACGAAAAGACGTTTGGGTTCCCGGAAGGTTCGAAAAAAGAAAAGGACAAGACAGGTGGCCGAGGTGAGGGATATCCAGAGCGAGAAGTACCTGAGGTCAAGCGTGATGGACGTTGCGTCCATGGAGATGTCGGCGATATAGGTCATGAAATCGTTGTTGAAATAAAGCAGGCAGGAGAAAGCAAGTACAGCCATACCGAGTCCGTAGACGACGATCTCCCAGTGTCGACGAAAACGGGACCCGCGGCGCTCGTGGAAAAGGATGCCCAGGGGAATGGA
This sequence comes from Syntrophobacterales bacterium Delta_02, assembly GCA_001603955.1. Lineage (GTDB taxonomy): Bacteria > Desulfobacterota > Syntrophorhabdia > Syntrophorhabdales > Syntrophorhabdaceae > Delta-02. Next base: position 9,160 of record LVAA01000051.1, read on the forward strand.
AAGGGCGGGGAAGACGGGCAGGATGTACGGTGGAAGCTTGGAGCCGGAGACGCTGAAGAAGACGAAGACAAGGGCCGACCACAGGAGGAAGAAGCGGCATTCGGGACGTCTCCAGGTCGCGGCGACGGCGCGGGGAATGAAGATCGACCAGGGCACCATTCCTCCGAGGAGAACGGGCACGAAGTAGAACAGGGGTCCGCCCCTGTCGTGCTTCGTGGTGATGAAGCGAAGGAAATGCTGGTCCACGAAGAAGAAGTCGAAGAATTCCTTTTCTCTCACCGATATGATCACGAACCACGGTGCCGCTATGGCGAGGTACAGAGCGAGGCCTGAAAGAGGCTTCATATGCCTTACAAAGGAGATGTTCCTCTCCGTCAGGAGGAAGACAAGAATGGTTCCGCACAGAAGGACCGGCGCGACGGGACCTTTCGTGAGCGTCGCCAGCGCCATCGCCCCGTAGAATCCATAGACGAAGGCACCTCCCTTCTTCCGGTAATGCTCGTAGAAACACAGGAGGGCCAGAAAGAGCCAGAAGGTGAGGACCATGTCCGTCGTGACTATCCGTGCCATTCCGAAGAAGCCGAAGGACGAGAGAAGGGCGAGGGAGGCAAGAAAGGCTGCCCCTTCGTCGGTCCACCTCCGGCAGAAGAAAAAGAGACACATGACACAGAGAAAGGCGGAAAGGGCATTGGGGAATCTGAAAGACCACTCGCTCACCCCAAAGACCTTGTACGACACCGCGACGGCCCAGTAGAGGAGGGGCGGTTTCTCAAAGTACCGCACGTCGTTAAGACGGGGAACCGTAAGATCCCCGCTGGCAACCATCTCCCGGGGTATCTCGGCATACCTTCCCTCGTCGGGCTCTTTCAGGGAATAATCGCCGAGGCCGTAGAAGATGAAGGCGTACGACAGGACGAGGAGTATGATCGTGTATTTGACAAAGGTGTTTCCCGGTCTCATAATTGTTGTTCGCCGTTCCCCCTCTTAAACCTGAAAAGGACCATCGCCGTGTCCCCGATGCGGTCTTGTGTTTCCATGACGGCGCCGGGCAGGGCGCCTGTCACTTCATCTGCGTCCCGGCCGCGGGTCAGGAGATAGAATTCCTTCTCGCGCGATGCGAGTTCCTTGAGTCCGGCGACGTCATGCTCCTCCACGTGGATGGCGAGTCGTCCGACGTAGTATACATAAACTCCGCGCATACTGCCATAGTAGACCCAGGGCACGGTGTCGCCCGCGAGTGCCCGTATCTTCTGAGCCATGGGCTTTGGTGACTTGTACCGGTTCCATTTCTCGAATATGGAGAGGTTTCCCGTCATGTACGCGAGGGCCATGAAGACGGCTATCGAGGCGAAAGCGGCCCGCGCGCGTTGAAGCCGCATCGAGAGAAAGAGGAGAACACCGGCACATATGGCAAGTGAACCCAGGATGATCCTTTCGGGGAGGAATTCGCCGTAAAGAGGTGTTCTGTACACAATAAGCCCTGTCCCCAGGACGGCAAACACTCCCGCCGTCACGGAAAAGACTATCCTGTTGTAGATGCTCCTCATGTCGGTGATCGTTCCCGACACGAGGACCGCCAGGGCGGGCAGCGCCGGGAGCATGTACTTGCTGATCTTACCCGAGGAGAGGGAAAGGAAAAAGAAGAACCAGAGGAACCACAGCGTGAAGAAGCGTGTTCCCCGGTCTGTCTTCCAGTTCCTGGCGGCCGCATAGAGACTGAGCGGCAGAAAAAGGCTCCAGGGGAAGAAATCCAGGGGGAGTGTTGTGAAGTAGTAATAAAAGGGTCTCTTGTGGCTCCAGGCGTCGAAGAACCTCAGGAAGTTCTGGCGCAGGATGTTCTCGTAGAGGTAGGGGAAACCCTCCCGGGCGTAGACGGCAAGGTACCAGGGAAGGACGATGGCGATGAAAAGAAGGATGCCGAGAAAGGTATGCCGGTTGAGGAGCGCCCCCCACCTTCTCTCGGTAGCACAGTAGAGGACCGCCACGGGTGCCGCAAGCACCACACACAGGGGGCCCTTTGTCATGAAGGCGAGGGCGAGACAGATGAAAAAGAGATAATACCAGATCCTCCCGCTCCTTTCCATGAATTGGAAGAAGAGGAGGAGCGCCACGGCCAGGGCCGCCGAGAACACCATGTCCACCTGCAGGTAACGGGCCTGCCAGTAGAAGAGAGGCGCGAGCCCGAGTATCGCCGTGGCGTAGAGGGTCCGTGCCATACCGAAACGTGCACGGAGGCTGAGGAAGAAGACAACGATGAGGGCGATGGCGGCAAGGCTCGAAGCGAGGCGCATGGAGGTCTCTTCCGGGAGCCACCGGAACGATCTCGCGCAGGCGAGGACGGTGTAATAGAAGAACGGCGGCTTCTCGCCGTAGGGCTCGCCGTTGAGATGCGGCACGACAAGATCGTTGTCGAGCTCCTTCACGATCTCAGCAAAATCTCCCTCATCGGGAGCCCAAAAATCCCTCCCTCCCAGATTCGTGAGAAACAGGAGCGCACTGACTGCAAGGATCAGAACAAGAGCTATCTTTGCGGTCCTGGCATTTTCCATCGGTTGCTCTGGTATTTCGTCACACGTCGCAGGTCTCAGGTCACAGGTCAAAACAAAAAGGCGGTCCATGCTCCAATCCGTTGTTTCAAACCTGGGACATGCGACCTGCGACGTGTGACAGGTCTATATAAGAATAAGGGTAGACTGTAAGCCGGGTTCTGTCTTTCCGCCGGTGGGCGGAAACGGCGGTCATTTCTCTAAGGATCCGGGTCACCCCGGACCTCAAGCGGCCTACCCGGGTACTGGACGGGCCATCCACGCCGCCATTTACGCGGCACCCTCTTTGGCCTTGCATCGGATGGGGTTTACAAAGCTCCCGCGTCGCCGCGGGACTGGTGGGCTCTTACCCCGCCATTTCACCCTTACCCCCTTTCGGAGGCGGTGTACTTTCTGTTGCACTTTCCCTGGGGTTGCCCCCGGTTCCCGTTAGGAACCATCCTGCCCTTCGATGCCCGGACTTTCCTCCCCGCTTCACGCGGAGCGACCACCCGTCTACCCTTTTAATATGGCATCCTTCGCGAGCTTATCCGCTTCCCGGTTTTGTTCCCGCGGTATATATTGTATCGTAAAATGCTCGAAATTGCTCACGATTTCTTTGACCCGCCTCACGTAGGCGAAGAGAGTCATGTTCTTGATTTTGTAGACCCCCGTGACCTGGTTTGCCACGAGCTGTGAATCGGTATATACGGTTATGTCCTTGACGGAATGCTGGGCGGCGCTCGTCAGGGCACGAACAAGCGCCTCATACTCGGCCATGTTGTTCGTCATTTCGCCAAGATATATACCCCGGGTGAAGAGGACCTCTCCCCTGTCGTCCCTGACAACGATCCCGGCGCCTGACTTCCCGGGGTTGCCGGAGGAAGCCCCGTCGACATGGACGTGCCAGCGCATCAGTCGTTTTCTCTGAAGAAGAGGATGCGGTTGCAGCTCGGGCACTGGATAAGCCGCTTGTTCTTCGTGACCTCGATGAAAAGCTGGGGGGGAATGTTCATGTTGCAGCCGAGGCATACCCCGTTTCTTACGTTGGTGACGGCCAGGCCGCCCCGCTTTTCGCGCAGTATGTTGTAGATCGTCCTGAGGTTCTCGCTCACGATGGAGAGAAGGTTGTCCCTCTCCGTTGTGAGCTTCGCTATCACCTGGTCCATCGAATGTGTCTCTTTCTCTATTGCCGCCTTTTCTACCTCAGATTCCTTTTCCAGCTTTTTGAGCTCGATCTCGGAACTCTGATAGTCCTTCCTGAGGTCTTCCACCTTGTCCATGAGAACGAGGACGTCCTCCTCGGTCCGGTCGTTGGCCTCTTTCGCGGATTCGATCTCCTTGAGGAGGGCCTGGTATTCCTTGTTCGTCTTCACATCGTAGAGTTTCACTTCGAGCTTCTTTATCTTGTCCTTTTCGCCTTCCAGTTCCTTTTCTTTCTTGTGCCTTTCTTTTTCCAGCTCCTCGATGATCTCCTTTTCCTTGTCGATCTTGCCGTGGACCTCTGACAGCTGGTCTTCCATTTGCCTGAGCCTTCTCGGGGCCTGAAGAAGCTTCCGTTCCCCTTCGATGATCATCGATTCGATCTTTTGTGCTTCAAAAAGAGTTTCCAGTTCCCGCTCCACTCTGTTGCCTCCATAAAGGAGAAGGGGTGTACCCGATGGTACACCCCTTCTTACATGAGTTGACTATTCCGTTCTATAAGAAATTTCTTCACCATGTCTTCACATGTGGGCCCACTTGGGTTCGAACCAAGGACCTACCGGTTATGAGCCGGTGGCTCTTCCAGCTGAGCTATGGGCCCAACTTCTGTAATAAAATAAACGATTTCTTGGGGGTTTGTCAATGGCGGAAAAGGGAACGCGCGAGGAAGAGGGCGGAGAGAGAGGGCGAACGGAGTCTTTGATAGGACGAATAGGAGAATAGGACCTATAAGACCTATAAG
>LVAA01000207.1 GCA_001603955.1 Syntrophobacterales bacterium Delta_02
TTTTGCGGTACTGCTGGCTGCCGTGCCGGGCGTGTACCTGCTCATTCAGGGGCGAAAGCGTCTTTTTCTGCTGATCAGGTGGGCAGCGGCGCAGTTGCTGTTGCTGCTGCCGCTGGCACTGTGGCTTTTTTCGACCCGGTTCTGGCCCAGGGAAACCACAGAGAGCTGGCTTGCTCTACCCGGGTTCGGTAATGTTGTTGCCGATATTTTCTTTGACGACATCGCTGCTTTTCAGCTGCAGTTCCGTGCAGGGCAGGCTGCATCTGCAGCGGGGATTTTCCGCTGGATTCCGGATCTCCTGCTGGCAGCGCTGATTCTGCTGCTGTTGGCGGTGATGCTTCGTAAAATGCTTCACAGCAAAAATAGCAAATGCCCTCTATCGTTGCATTTTCTCTGGCTGGTACTTCCGCCGCTGCTGTTGCTGCTGCTTTCTCTTGTGCTGCGTCCCTGCATGTTTCCCCGCTATACGGTGCATTGCAGTCTGGCGCTGTATCTTCTCATAGGAGCCGCTTTGACACAGATCAGGGCAAAATGGAAGCAATGGCTGACCGGTACCTTACTTGTTCTGCTGATGGCGGTGCAATGGCTCTGGCTGCAGCCCGGGCCGCAGCGTACCGATTGGTTTTCCGCTGCACGGCTGCTCCATGACCAGGCAATGCCTGAAGATCTGGTGCTTGTAAGAGCTTCTCTTGAAGGTGAACTGCTCTGCCATAATTACCGGGAGCTCTATGGAACTGCCCCGGTGCTTCCTGTGGCGGAAGCGGAAAGCTCCTGGATTATTGCGGCGCAAAGTGCGCTGGCGCTGGGAGTACAGACAGTGGCAGCAGAAGAAAAAAAGACAGAGCCCGGGCGTGTGCTGGCTTTTCTGGCCATGGATTTTTTTGTGCCCGGGCCGCCCCTCGATTTTGAATTTGCACTCAATGCCTGGGGCATCGATTTTCAGCGCTGGTTTTTCCCTGCTGTTCAGGAAGTCTATGCATATGCTCTTACAGTGCGTCCGGGAACTGAAGCCCCCCGGCATTTGAAAGAATTGCTGGAGCAATGGGAAAGAGAGGGGCTCAATTTTGAGGAAAGCCGGGCGGACAGCGTGAAAGCATTCGGCAGCCTTGCTCTGGCGCTGATCGGAGGCGGTAGGGCTTCGGAAGCTTCCGAACTGCTGCGCGATATGCAGGCGCACATGTTGCTGGATGCGCGGGCTTATGCATCCCTTACACGGAAAATGGAGGACCCTGTGCTGCGCAAAGCGGCCGTGCATGCGCTGAATGCGTTGTACCGGGGCTACGGATTCAGGAAAAACGGATATCATATGCAGGCATTGCAGGCGTTTCAGGAAGCAGGTGCTTTCGATCCGGACAACGGGGTTGTTTTTTATGAGCTGGCAAAGGAATATGCTTCGGAGCCCAATCAGGAAGCGGCGATGAATGCCCTGCGTCAGGCGGGCCGTCTCGAAGAGGAGTATGCATCCATGGAGGCGCATATTCAGGATGTGATGGGGAAGGGATGTGCTTTTCCGGATGCCTGGGAAGCGGAGCAGGCCTATCGTCGGGGACTGCTTTGTATGAGCCGGGGAAATCTGAACCAGGCCGATGAATTACTGAAAGACTGCCTCAACCGATGCCCGAAGCATTTGGCGGCACTACCGGAACGGGCGTATGTCCTTCTGCAGCAGAACAGACTTGAGGAAAGCGCTGTCCTGCTCGACCGTTATCTTCAGATATGTGCGGCTCCCGATGCCCGTGCGCTGGGTAACCGTGCGATTATTGCTGCCATAACAGGCGATGACGAGAGTGCCCACCGGTATATCGGGCAGGCAGAGGCGGCCGATCCGAAATTCAAAGAGACTTTCGGCACCTTCGCCCGTCTTTTTTTTGTGGAGCAGCATTTTTCGGAAGCACTGCGTGAAGTGGAGCGACTGAAAGAGCAGGGTATCCCTTTTCCTGACTGTGTCGGTGACTATCTGCGCAAACAGATGGCGCCATAATTTGAATGGTTTGCCGTGGCTGTGCTATCCTTCCTACGCAGTGGGCGATTAGCTCAGCTGGTTAGAGCGCTGTCTTCACACGGCAGAGGCCACTGGTTCGAGTCCAGTATCGCCCACCATTTATCAGAACACATCGGCGGTGTGCGGGTTCCTTAAAAAGACCTGCACACCGCTTTTCATTTATAAGTAAGTTTCATATCCACGGCATGCCCTTTTTCTCCAATCTTTTCCTGCCGGCTGGCCTGAAAGAGGCTTGTCTTGCCATCTGAAAAACAGCAGTTCACATAATAAAAATGCCTGTGCTATGATAAAGCTGAGAAAAGATGCAGTGCCGATGGCTTGGAGTCATTTCCAGTCGTTATCTTCTTCAGACAGCAAGGAGAACAGCAATGGAGAGATCTGCGTTGATGTCGTGGGTCGGGCTTGTTTTGATGGCGTCGGCCTTGTCGCTGCTTGGCGGATGCCCGCCACAGACGGGCATGCTGCAAGTGATCAATGACATCGATCCGCCTCTGGTTGAGTTGTATATAACTCCGGGCACGGCTGAAGATTGGGGAAGCAATCTGCTTGACTCACCTCTACCGAAAGACTGGCTGTGTGAGATTGAAGTGGAGTCGGGCAGCTGGGATATCTTTTCATTGAATGCTGAATCCGGAGGCCGCATGATTAAAGGCGTGGAAGTCGCTCCAGGTAAGACACAATCTGTGTATGTGTCATCTATGCGGGACCTCGATGCGGAAGAAGGCAAGGGAGCAGGGGAGGAGGTCGGAGGGAGCAGCAGCGGCGCCCTGGCTGTGACAGGAGGCGAAGACAGGTACGCCTGCTCAATCATGAAACAATGATTGTCGGACCTGATGTCCGGCCGGAAAAAAGATCAGGTGCCCGGTTTTTTTGTGACGTGCAGCTACACAAGAGCAATGCGTGCCTGTGTTTCAGGGTTCTTCCAGTCCGAGGTCTCGCAGGTATGCATAGGTCTTATCGTAAAAAGCGGGCAGCCGGGTCGGGTCTGAGAGATCACCGGCAGGCACATAAATGACCATACCCTGCCGTGCTCTTGTGAGGAGTACCCGGTAGGCGTTCTTCTGGTAGAGCCGCCGTTCGGACTTGTTGATGTTCTGCCATTTGTTGCCTCTGAAGGCAAAATGCTGCCACTGCTTTCCGCTGTACCGGAAATCGCCGTCCCAGGCGACACAGGCCCAGTCCAGTTCCAGCCCCTGCACATGAAATTCCGTCGCCACGTCTTCAAGATAATAGGACGAGCGCACATCATCTTTGCCTTCGAGAAACCAGTTGACGGGGTCCATAGGCGTTTTTACATCGATGGCGTAGGGTTTCAGCCGTTCTGCCGCAGATGACACCACAATGCC
>LVAA01000208.1 GCA_001603955.1 Syntrophobacterales bacterium Delta_02
CTGGCCGACTGCCAGAGCAAGAACCCCGAGGAAAGCGAGTTGTATATCGTCGAGGGCGATTCGGCCGGCGGCTCCGCCAAGCAGGGCCGCGACCCACGGTATCAGGCCATCCTTCCGCTTCGCGGCAAGATCCTGAACGTGGAAAAGACGCGCATGGATAAAATGCTCGGCAACAAGGAGATTCGAGCCCTGATCACGGCCATGGGGCCGGGCATCGGCGAGGAGGACAAGGACATCTCCAAACTTCGCTACCACAAGATCGTGATCATGACCGATGCCGACGTGGACGGGGCGCATATCCGCACCCTGCTTTTGACGTTTTTTTTCCGGCAGTATCCCGAGCTTATCGACGGCGGGCACATCTTCATCGCCCAGCCTCCTCTGTACCGGGTGCACAAAGGCGATTTCGAACGGTTCATCAAGGACGAGGACGAACTGTCCCGTTTTCTCTTGGGCCGGATCGGTGAGGACCTTGTGGTTTCTGCCGGAGAGCGGGAATTTCGCGGCCAGGAACTCGTCCGGCTCATCGAGGGCATCCGGCTCTTCGAAACCCGCATTGCCGAGGCCGTGGCTTACGGCATCCCCGAAGCGCTGTTGCAGGCCATTTTGCGCTTCGAGCGGCGCATCGCGCCCGATGAATTCGCGGGGGAGTCCGTTCCTGTTGATTTTTCCTCCTATCTCACCACCGCCGGATACGACATCGAGATCGAGGCCGAGGAGGAGGAAGACGAGACGCGTCTCTACGTCCTTTTCGAGAACGCCAGCAGGTCCAGATTCCGGCTGGGCATCGAGTTCTTCCATTCCAAGGTCTATCGCCGGGCCTTCGAATCCCGCAAGGAACTGGACGGCCTGTGCGCGCCTTTCCGTTTCCTGCTCCAGAAAAAGGACGAATCCCGCCCCATAGAAGGGCTTTTCGAACTGCTTCAGGCGGTCATGGACGAGGCGCACAAGGGCATCAACATCCAGCGTTACAAGGGCCTGGGCGAGATGAACCCCGAGCAGTTGTGGAAAACCACCATGAATCCGGAAAACCGGACCTTTCTAAAGGTGAACGTCGATGACGTCAGCGAGGCAGGCGACATCTTTTCCGATCTCATGGGCGAAAAGGTCGAACCGCGCCGTGAATTCATCGAGCGCAACGCCCTGAGCGTGCGCGAACTGGACATCTAGTCGTCGGGCCGTCCTGGCGACGGCCCCATCCCAGGCATGTTTTGCAGGAGTCAAGCGTGAGCGAAGTCATCAGCATCGAACAGGAACTCAAGAAGTCCTATCTCGAATATTCCTTAAGCGTCATCATCGGACGGGCCATTCCCGACGTCCGGGACGGACTCAAACCCGTGCACCGGCGCATTCTCTACGCCATGCACGACCTGTCCAACCACTACAACCGGCCCTACAAGAAATCAGCCCGCGTGGTCGGTGACGTCATCGGTAAATACCACCCGCATGGCGATTCCGCCGTGTACGACGCTCTGGTGCGCATGGCCCAGGAATTTTCCATGCGCGACGTGCTCGTGGACGGGCAGGGCAACTTCGGATCCATCGACGGCGACGCCGCGGCGGCCATGCGCTACACCGAAG
>LVAA01000209.1 GCA_001603955.1 Syntrophobacterales bacterium Delta_02
CAGCAGATCGTTCTGCTCGTTGAGCATGGCAAAAAACGGAGCGGATTTGGGCAGTAGAGCAGGAAACATCCTTTCTCCTTGAACTGGTTGCAAGCGCAGAGCGCCACGAATGGTAGCTGTGTGCGCAGGCTTTGCCCGGGCAAGCAGCTTGCGGAGGCGAGCAGTGCATCACTTCGCCACCCGTTTGACCCTTTCCGTTTATACCGGGCAGAACTTTGTGCCAAGAGAAAACAGGGCGTCAAATTAAACTTTTCAATGCGCAAAAAAGAACTCAAATCATCGCGGTATGTTATGAGATCAATTTTTTACATTTTCCCGCGCCTGACGCGCATTTTCAAGGAAATGCTCTCCACTGGATTGAGCGCACAATCTATAATTCGAACAAAATTATCGGCCAATGCTTTGCTGAGTGGAGAGGCCCCAACAACAAGCGGAGAGCTTAATCGACAGCTGTCAGCCATTGCAGGGCATGACGGGCAACAGCATCCGGCAAAAAAGACCAGGGAGGGGGCATGGCGCAGCTTGCGCCGGGCAGCAGCAGGCAACCGTGGTGCAGATAGAACGTGCCGGTGGACGGCTGATGGTCTTCGGCATCGGGGTCTTTATCTGCGTAGAGGGGATCGTTCCACAGGGGGTGCCCCACAGCGGCGGCATGGGCGCGAATTTGGTGACGCGCGCCGCGCCGGATGCGGCATCCGGCCAGGGTCAGCCCTACGCGCTGAAACTGGGAATCCTTTGTGAGGGCGAGTTCAGGGAGGTCCTCCCCTTCAAAATAATGCAAAGGCGTGAAATTCGTCCAGCGCGTGCAGCCAGCCTCGCGGTCAAGCACGCGGCTTTTGCTGCGCTTGTCTGTGCGCAGGGCAAAGGTTACGGTAAAATTCTCTTCCAGCCGCCCAGCCAGGAGGGCGATATAACGCTTTTCGCAACGGCCAGCCGCCTCGGCCAACCGAAAAGCCTTGGCCGCTTGTGGGGAAAGCGCCGCGCACACAATGCCAGAAGTGCCGTAATCAAGACGCTGCATCAACTGGGGGCGCAGAGCCTCATCACTTGCTTCCACAACATTTTGGGCATCAGCCGCAACGCTGCCCTGCCCTGCCAGCAACTGCGGCAACATGCTCTCAAGGCTGTCCCCCCTGCCGCCAGTCAGAGCGGCAGTATGCAGGCCCGCGGGCTTGTAAAAAAAGCAGAACTCTCCCTGCCGTTCCAAAAGCCTGGGCAAAGCTTCAAAATTTGCATCTGCGGGGCCTGCGTCAGTAGCGGGTGCGTCAACAACGGCGTTCTGGAGCTGCTGATCTGCGTCCGGCGCATCTGCCAGAGAAACGATATCGCCTTTGCGCAAACGTTGCGCTGCCTTGCAGGAGCGCCCGTTGACGAGTACCTGACCACTTTCAATGCTGCGCTTGCGCCCCCGCAGGCCCATCTGCGGCAGCAGCAAGGTCAGGGCATAGTCCAGCCTCTGGCCGACCATGTCTGCACCGGAGGCTTCAAACTGTTTTGCAGTCAATTGTTGCGGTGCGGCGGAAGATACGGGGGGTGTTTCATTGCTCACAGGGTCACCGAACTGCCGGGAACAAGCTCCAGCAGGGCTTTGGCGGTTAATTCCGGCACATGGCGCTGCGGGTCGTTCTCG
>LVAA01000210.1 GCA_001603955.1 Syntrophobacterales bacterium Delta_02
CCATCCGGCCCGAACGTAGTCCCGCACCAGGCAAAATGCCAAAACGGCCCGAAACCAAAAAGGTTTCGGGCCGTTTTGCTGTCAGGCTCTGAAGCCTGTGAGGTTCTTTGGTGCTATTCCTGAATGGAACGGGCTGCCGCAAGGGCCTGGGCCTGTTCCTCAAAGTTCTGGAAGCCTGCATGGTGCAGGGCGTCCAGCACGGTATCGTCCCAGTTCCATGTGGCATAGATCACAGGCTTGTGGAAAGTGGAACGGAAGCTCTGCAGCTCCGACCGGTAGAAGTCTTCCTTGGGCGTGTCGAGATGCTCGCGGAACTGCTCGTGACGGCGCTGCAACTCCCCTTCGTACCATTCCAGGATATCCTGCGGATCCTTGTATTTCTTGAGGATATGCCCGTACCCGGCCTTTTCCATAAGCCCCGCCAAACGCTGGTGATGCTGCTGGCCGAGCCATTTGCCGAGATCGGAAGTGGGGATATTTTCCCCTTCCACGGCGGCAATGTCGAACACGGTCTGGTAATAGGTGTCAGGCACCACCGAGGCGGACGTAATGCCCGCAATGGCCACCAGGCCGCGCAGGATAAGGCTGTTGGACACGCCCTGACCGCAGAAGCCTACCTTTTTGCCGTACTTGAGCCCGGTGAAGATGCTCACCAGAATAGCCCAGATAACGGCGGGGTCTTCTTCATCATAGATGTGCGCAAGGCGCGCATTGTCGCGGTCGGTAGCCAGCACCATCTGGGTCATGTCATTGGAGCCGATGGAGAAACCGTCAAACTCCGAAATGAACTGCTTGGCCAGAATGGCGTTGGAGGGCAACTCGGACATGAGGATAATCTTGAGGCCGTCCTGACCGCTCTTGAGCTTGTGCACCTGTTCAAGATAGCTGCGCATGGAGCGGGCTTCTTCAAGGGTGCGCACAAAGGGCAGCATCATCCGCAGATTGCAGCCGCCGTACACGCCCCGCGCCAGTTTGAAGGCCTCAATTTCCCAGTCATGAATGTTGCGCGAAACGCCGCGGTACCCGAGCATGGGGTTGTCTTCAAAATGTTCGAAGAGATTGCCGCCAAGCAGGTTGCGGTATTCGTTGCTCTTGAAGTCCGTCGTGCGATAGGTGATGGGCTTGCCGTAGAAGGCCATGGCAAAGAGCGCCAGGTTCTGGGCAAGGGTTTGCACATAATGCTCCTTGCCGGTACGGAAGCCACGAGCCTTGATGATGCTGTGGATTTTTTCCGGCAGGTTGCGCACGTCGTCCATTTCTTTCTTGAGGCCGGAGCGCAGCCCCACCTCTTCACGCAGGTGAGCGATGTTGTCCATAAGACGCATCACGCCCGGCAGGTCCTTGATACGCTTCACATGGGCTTCAACGCTGGCTTCAATTTCGGCAATGCGCTTGCCGGATTCGGGGTCAGAGCTGTTTTGCAGGGCAAGTTCGTCGTCATAGCCCATAATAATGCGCACATGGTCAGCCAGATCGGGCGAAGTCTTGAGAACCTCGATGCGGCGTGAAGCCATCTCCATATGCTGGTCAATCTTGTGATCCAGCTCGCGCATTTTGCGGTGCTGCAACAGCACGTCTTCGGCATTGAGGTTTTTACTGGTGTCGGCCAGGGCACCCAGTTCGGCGGCAAGGCCAGTAACCTCGCCCACGTATTCGCGCAGGTTAAGATTAAAGACTATGAGCCCGACGGACATCTGCTCGCGCAGAACCTTGGAAAGGCGGTCTTCCAGCTCCTTCAGCTTGGCATGCACCACCCCTTCAAGCTCGCCCTTGTCAAAGGCTTCCAGGGCTTGCGGGTGGATGCTGATATTGCCCAGCATGAATTCCGCGCGCAACAGACCCACTTCAAACTGGTCAAAATCGCGCAGGCGTGAAAGAAAGAGCGCCTGACCCACGTCGGCAAGCACAAGGCCGACCTTGGTCTTGGTGGCAGGCAGCTTGGCCACGTCCATTTCGCCGCCAACTTCGTGCAGAGGCAGCAGGCCGCGGTACACACGTCCGCGCGTACCGTCAACCGTAACCTCGGCACCGTCCAGGGCGCGCAGCACATCAAGGCGCTGAATGCCGATAACGGCGGCAATGCCGAGCTCACGCGAAGTGATGGCGGCATGGCTTGTGTCGCCGCCCACGTCAGCCATAATGGCGGAGGCCACACGCATACCCGGCACCATGTCCGGGTCGGTGCGCTCGGCGGCAAGCACGTCGCCCTTGGCAATCTTGTTGAGTTCCAGAGCCGAACGCAAAAAGCGCACCGTACCCTGACCCGCCCCGCGTGAAGCACCATTGCCCTCTACCAGCACTTCAGCTTCATCCGCGGCCTTGGGATCAACTTCGCGGCGACGCATGAAGATGGTCGTGGGGTGCAATTCCAGGTCTTCATTCCAGCGGGTTTCAGGCCGGGCCTGCACGAACCAGAGCTTGTCGTTGGCGTCAATACAGAACTCCGTGTCCATAATCATGCCGTCGTAAGCCTTGCTTACGGCGCGCACGCCCTGGGCCACACGTTCTGCCTGGCTGAGCGAAAGCGCCCAGCGCAGCGCCTCAAGCTCGGGCACTTCCACTTCCTTGGTGCCGCCCCTTTCGTCATAAACAATCTTCATGTCCTTGCAGCCCATCTGACGGATGACAACTTCGGCACCGTCGTCGCGCTGGAAGACATACAGTTTGTCGGGCGTAACCTTGCCGCCCACAACGGCCTCGCCGAGGCCATAGCTGGCATCGATGCTCACGAGCTCCCTGCGGCTGGTGCCGCGGCAGCCGGTGGCCGTATCAGCGGAAAAGGCCGTACCGGAAATGACGGGGTTGATCATCTGCATCATGCATACAGAAAGAGACGTGTGCTCGATGGCCCACTCTTTCTTGGCGGTTTCGGCAATGGACTCGTCGCCCGTTGCTTCGGCCTTGGCCAGCGCGTCCAGAATAGCCTCGCGGCGATAGGTCATGGAGCGCAGGTTGTAGGCTGATGCACAGTCCCAGTGGTACGCTTCGACAACCTTTTCTTCACCCACCATGTTCAGATAGGTGTCCTGCAGGCCGGCAAAGGCTTTTTTGCGCGAGTCTTCGCCAGCGGCGGAAGAACGCACGGCCACAGGGGTCATGTCGTCGGAATTGTCCTGACAGATCTCGCGGTACGCCCCGCGCACAGCCTCGCTTACCTCGGAGGGAACCTCCACGGAAAGGATGGCCGCCTGAACAATGACAGAGCGCTTGCGCAACTGGTCAATGCCCTCGGGCGAGGTGGCAAAGCCTTCAACGATGTTGTTGATAAAGGTACGCAGTTTGGTGTGCGACTGCTCGCCTTCGGCCTTGGCGGCCTGATAAATCTGTTTGCCGAGCTGGCGCACAAATTTTTGCAGAAAGTCCGGGTCCTGGTTAATTTCGGGGTCGTTCCAGTCAATGCGTCCGTATTCACGGTCCACAACACTGCGCACCACGCGCCCGTTCACCTTGGTTTCATCGAGAAGCTGGTGAAAGGCCAGAGAGGATATGGCGCGAAAATACGGCGCCTGAATGCCCTCGATCTGGCTGATTAACGCTGTGTTATAGTTTTTACCACCAACAAGCAATTCCGCTTCAGGTCCAAGCTGCACAATGTCGGCACCCGTAAGCACCAGTTTTTTCTGAATGGCTTCAGGGGTATGCCCCTTGGCCTTGTTCTGCGCAGGTTTGGCGGCGGTACTCTTACCCATGTCTTCCTCCGGTTTGGGAAACAGAAGCATTGCAACCTAGGAAATTGTAGATCGGCATCAGCAAACTGTCTACAAATTACCACGCGGCAGAAGGCCCACGGCTGGTATGACAGAAGTACTGATGCGCCGGCGTATCGGGGTTGCCGGCATTAGAGCAACTTCACTTTGAAATTGCTCTGGCGACTGCCTGAGCAGACGCCCACCGCGAAGTCGTACGCGCTATTTGCTTGCGCGGCTAAGCGCC
>LVAA01000211.1 GCA_001603955.1 Syntrophobacterales bacterium Delta_02
GGGTGATGGAGGCTCGGCGGCTGCAGGACCGCGTCCACGTCCAGGCGGGTGGGGTCGTGGGAGGTGAGAAGCGGCGCGAAGAGCGCCCCGAGCGACATGACCCCGACCAGAAACAGCCCGGCCAGGAACATGCCGTAGCGGGACCAGAAAAAGCGGGTCCGGGAGGGGGGCGCGGCGGGTGTTTTCTGGACCATGTTATTTCGCGTGGTTGGCGGCGCCATGCGTGTCCGCCGGTTTCAGGACGGCCGGGCTAGTCATCGTCGTCGCCTCCGGCCCGCACCCGGGGATCGGCCAGGGCGTAGCCCACGTCGGCCAGCAGGTTGCCGGCCAGGGTCAGGACGGCCCCCAGCACCAGATTGCCCATGATCAGCGGATAGTCGCGGGACATGACGGCCTGGTAGAAGAGCTGCCCCAGGCCCGGCAGGGCGTAGATGGATTCGATGATGACCGAGCCGCCGATGAGCCCGGGCAGCGACAGCCCCAGGATGGTGATGACCGGCAGGAGCGCGTTTCGCAGGGCGTGCTTGAAGATGACCACGCGCTCGGGCAGGCCTTTGGCGCGCGCGGTCAGGATGTAGTCCTGGCGCAGCACCTCGAGCATGGAGGAGCGCATGAAGCGCGACATGCCGGCCAGGCTGCCGAAGGTGTAGATGAAAATGGGCATGGCCAGATGCCGGGCCAGATCGGCCAGCTTTTCGAGCGGCGTGAAGCGGGCGAAGTCGAGCGACGTCAGGCCGGAGATGGGCAGGATGGGCCAGTGGATGCCGAAGGCCAGCATGAGCAGAAGCGCCAGCCAGAAGCCGGGCATGGCGAAGCCGATGAAGACCAGCACCGTGGTGGCCCGGTCGAAGAGGCCGCCCTGTTTGTTGGCGGCCAGGACGCCGATGGGGATGGCGATGGACAGGGTCAGGATGAGCGAGATGATGTTCATGCCGATGGTCAGGGGCAGGCGTTCCCTGATCTTGTCCCAGACCGGGCGGTTGTCGCCGCTTAAGGATTTGCCGAAGTCGAAGCGGACCATGCGCGAGAGCCAGTCCAGGTACTGGACGTGGATGGGCCGGTCCAGGCCGTAGAGTTTTTCCAGATGGGCGCGGGTCTCGGCCGTGGCGTAGGGGTTGAGCGTGGTCTGGAGGTCGGTGGGCGAGCCCGGGGCGAGGTGGATGACGCCGAAGCTGATGACGGTGATGCCGAGCAGGATGACGGCGATCCAGAGGGTTTTGAGAATCAGGACGCGGAGAAGGGCGGGCACGCGGACTCCTTGTGGGGCGCGGCTTGGGCGCGGGTTACGGGGGACGATCCTACTGAAAACGGGGCGTGATGGGAAGGGCGGCGGCGGCCGGGGAGAATTTTGCGGCCGGGCGGCGAATAGCTGTTGACTTCGGGCGGCATGAGTGGCACAAGGCATTCCTCGTGCGGGGCTGTAGCTCAGTTGGGAGAGCGCTTGAATGGCATTCAAGAGGTCGTGGGTTCGATTCCCTCCAGCTCCACCACAATGATTTCAAGGGGTTATCCGGAAACGGGTAACCCCTTCTTCTTTGGCACAGCCGGCATTGCGCCAACCTCTTTTTAGGGCGCTTTGATCTGAATAGTTGCAGCGAAGCACAATCTCCCTTGTTTGAGCAATCCTGAAGAAGACCTCTTGAAGAAATTCAAGAGGTTGTCTTTTGCTGTATCTTTTCGCTAAGTATGGGAATTTGATCCAGCATGTCGCCGATCAGAACAAACATTTGCCGATCGGTTGCCGTCGGCCTGAAACTAAGGCATTAATTGAGCATGGATTCGCAGCACACGCTACCCTTGACTAAGGGCCGACTCTCTCCGGCTGCCGTGATCGTCCTGTGCGTTTTCTGGCACTGCGGATACAGCTCGTTATGCCGTGATTTTTAAAAAAAGACGACCTGATCTGTAAGTACTGGCAGGCGCAGCCTGGCCTGCGCCATGACTGAAATATGCAACAAGATTTCATTGTTGGGTTAATCAAGCGGGGCAATGATATGCAAAAGTCAAAACGCGATTTTTTAAAGACCACGGCAACTGTCGGAGCGTTTCTTGTTTCGGCGGCGATCACAATGCCAACGCGCCATGTACTTGCTGTGGAAAAGATCAGAACCTGTCTCTTATACACATCTCCGAGCCCAC
>LVAA01000212.1 GCA_001603955.1 Syntrophobacterales bacterium Delta_02
GGTTTCGGTGCGGAGAGGGCTCGTAAGAGCTCGCTGCGGCGACGATTCCCGACCAGGTCGGCCGGGTCGGTGCCGTCGGGGAGCTCGATAGCGCGGTGAGGTTCGCGAGGGAATTCTGCTTTTAGAATGTCCCAGGCCCGCAGGGTCGCGCTCTTCCCGCTTTGATCTGCGTCGAACGCGATAACGAAGGGGTGCGGGTTGAGTTTTCGGACGCCACGAAGGTGGTCGGGAGTCAACGACGTACCGCAGGTGGCCAAAGGGGCAAGTGGCAGTTGCGCGGCTTGGGCGACTTTCAGCATCGCTAACCGATCTAAAGGCCCCTCAACGATCACTGGCCAAACTGCGTCACCAAGTGATAGTGATTCGGCGCCGTAGAGCACTTCATGCTTGCGATATCGATTCGTGGTCGGCGAATTGAGGTATTTCGGCACCGAGGGGTCCGCGCCAGGCCGCGCACGACCCACAAAGCCGAGAAGCTGCGCGGCTGAATCGCGGATCGGAAAGATCATGCGGTCTCTCATCACGTCGATCAGGCCGTGCTTCCCTTCGCGACTGATTCCGGCCGCAAGAAGCGTCGCGTCGGAAAAGCCCTCTTCTCTCAACGCGCGGGTGGTCGTCGACCATCCCGGTGGGGCAAACCCGATTTCGGCTGGCCGGAGCTGGTCGGCAAGGTTGCGATCAAAGAGAGCTTGAAAGACCCAACTGCGACGTACGGATGCGCGATAGAAAGCTTGCGCGGCATGGAGGGCGTTCGTGAGGTCTGGGGTGGTTTCCATGCTGCTTCTCTCAGCAAAGCGCGTCGAGTAGCTGTTGGGCACCTGGAGCTAAATCATTGGTTGCCCCAAACCGCCAAGGCTCGCACCACCCGATCTCCCAGAATCGGCTGACGCCTGCTGTCACCTGCCTTTGCAGATCAAGGAGCGGTCGCGGAAGACGACCAGGTGCGTCAGCGACGACCGCAAGTCCGACAAGGCGCACCTGGGGAACGGATCCGGCGGCCCACTCAGCGATGGCGCGGTGGGCGGCAAGCAAGCCATCGGCGTGCGAGCGTGCGACCAAGAGCACTGGTGCGTCGGGCAAAGTCGGCCAAAGGTGATCGGCCGCGGCCCACGTGGTGCACAGTGCCGCAATCCGGGATTCACCAGAACCACCATGGACCCCGCGCACCCACAAGCTGGGCTGCACCAAAGATGCCGCCACTTGCATCCAAGTGTCAGACATCTCGAAGCCCACTTTCGCGGGGTGTCGCAACGATAAGAAAGGCGCTCAGGTCCGCTTTGAGTGACGCATGGTCGAGCACCCAAATAGCCTCTTTGCCTTCGCGCACGGGCGCGGATGGCGACACATAGCCTGCAGTGGCCATCTGTCGAAGGTGACGGAGCGCCGTCACCTTGCCCACGCCAGTTGCTTCGACCAGTGATCGCGTCGAGGCCGTCCCTCCGGCTTGTGCCAGCGCCACCACGAGTGCGAGCTTGACTTGGTTCATGCCCAGGACCACGAGGCGCTCCAGTCCTGGCGGCAAGTGCGGCGTGGCATAGGTGGGCACGTTGCCATTCTGCCTCTTCTGCCTTCAGATACGTTATTCACAGAACAACTGTAACATTAAACGTTACGGCTGTGTTAGGTTGGGTCTATCTAAAAC
>LVAA01000213.1 GCA_001603955.1 Syntrophobacterales bacterium Delta_02
CGCAAGGCCCCCGGCTTCACCACCGTGGACCTCAAGGCCGTTTACGATATCAACAAGAATTTTTCCGTGGAAGCTGGCGTAAAAAACATGTTCGATCAGGAATATGCGTACAGCGCCTATTATCCGGAGCCTGGCCGCAGCTTCTTTATGGGTGTTACCGCAACCTTCTAATACTTAAACGTAATCGGGTGGGGCCGCCCGCAGGCGGCTCCACTTGGGGCAACATCATGCAGATTCGCCGTATATTCCTGTTTTTTGCAGCGCTGACGCTCGCGGTATTTTTGCCCTGCACCAGAGCATGCACGGCGGATGCCGCACCGCCCGCCGCCAGCGCATATGCCAGAAGCGTCTATTGCCCCACACCGCCCTCTGCCTTCACGCTCTACGCCTTTGCGCCGGAGTTGCTTGCAGCATGGAACACCCCCCTGCGGGACTATGAAAAAAAATTTATTCCTCCCCAGTATCACGACCTGCCCATACTGGGCGGCTGGTATGGGCAGGGCTTTATCCCTGACAGGGAGATGCTGCTGGCAAGCGGCATCAAAAAGGCCTTTTACCTCTCCATGAGCATGCACGACCATCTGTCCATTGAGAAAACCCTGAGCAGCCTTGGCATGCAGGTATCCACCGCTCCGGGCGGCAGCATGAAGGATATGGCGGCCTGTTTTTTGACAATGGGGCGGCTGTATGATCGCGAGCAGCGCGGGCAAACCCTTGCTGCGTATGCTGATGCAACGCTGGGTCGGGTGGCCGAGGCCATGAAAAACCTGCCGTCAGAACGGCGCACGCGCGTGTATGTGGCGCTGGAAGCCAACGGGCTTGCCTCTGTCTGCAAGGATTCCGTGCGTTCAGAGGTGCTTGAAGCCGCAGGCGCGGACAGCGTGCACATGTGCCCGCCCGGCACGGAAAACGCCCAGCTCAAGGTAACTTTTGAGCAGGTCATGGCCTACAATCCGGATGTGGTTTTGGTATTCCACCCCAATCTTATGCGCCGCATACGCACAGACCCCCAATGGGCGGCCTTGCCAGCCGTGCAGGCGGGCAGGGTGTATTTTATCCCGCGTGGCCCTTTCAGCTGGATAGAGCGCCCCGCAACCTACATGCGGCTAATTGGCGTGCAGTGGCTGGCAAATTTGCTGCATCCCGACCTGTACGCCGTGGACATCAAGGCCGAGAGCCGCCGGTTCATGAAACTGTTTTTTAACCTGGATCTGAGCGATGACCAGATAAACGAGCTTTTTGAACCTTATGGCACGTTCTGAAAAAATCTTGCTCTGTCTGGGCCTGATGCTGCTTGCCGCAGTGCTGCTCTCGCTGCACATGGGGCGCTACCCTCTGGACATGGGCGCGCTCTGTCACGCGCTTGCCGATGCATGGGCTGGAAACGTGCTCAGCCCGGATCAAAAGCAGATGATATTTCTGTTTTTTAATCTGCGGCTGCCGCGCATCGCCACGGCACTGCTGGTGGGCGCAAGCCTTGCGGTATCCGGCAGTGTGTATCAGGCCATGTTTCAGAATCCGCTTGTGTCGCCGGGTATTTTGGGGGTGCAGCACGGGGCGGCCTTTGGCGGGGCCGTGGGCATCCTGGCCTTTTCATCCTTGCCGGCAACACAGGTGCTCGCATTTACTGGCGGCGCGCTGGGCGTGGGCCTTGCCCTGTTTTTTTCCATGCTCTATCCAAAGGCGCGTTTTCTTGCCCTGCTTATCGGCGGCATGGTGAGCAGCTCCTTTTTTGTGGCTCTTACATCGCTTGTGCAGTACGTGGCTGACCCCAACAGGCAGTTGCCCGAAATTGTTTTCTGGCTCATGGGGTCGCTTTCGCGCACAGAGCCGCGCCATCTTGCCTGGGGGGCCCCGCTCATGCTCTGCGCGTTGGCCTTCATCTGCCTTAACGGCAAGGTCGTGAACGCGCTTTCAATGGGCGATGACGAGGCTATGGCCCTGGGCGTGAACAGCACGCGTATGAAGATGCAGCTGATTGCGGCGGCAACTCTGGCATGCTCGCTGACAGTTGTCATGGCGGGTGTCATCAACTGGGTTGGCCTTGTCATCCCACACGTGATGCGTTTTATCTGCGGGCCGGACAATCGCCTTGGCCTGCTGAATTCCGCCTTGGGCGGCGCGCTTTTCATTTTGCTGACGGATTCCTTCATCCGCACGATCTGGAC
>LVAA01000052.1 GCA_001603955.1 Syntrophobacterales bacterium Delta_02
CCTGCGACCTGCGACCTGCGACCTGCGACCTGCGACCTGCGACCTGCGACCTGCGACCGTCTTTGAGACGGACCCCTCCCTTTGCGGGAGGGAATTGGGGTGGTGAAAAAACGGGGTAGGGGTATAAGGGGGTAGAGTTATGACTCGGATTTTTCGAAGGCGCTTTTTGGCGCGTTGCAAATGGGACAGTGCCAGTCATCGGGGAGTTGCTCAAAAGGAACCTTCTCCACTTTTTCATCGTACTGGTATCCGCAAACCGAACATGTCCAGACCATATGATCCTCCTTTATTATTGGTTTGTTTGTATCGATCTTCTTTGCTCATCCGAGCACGATCTGCATAAACCGTAAAAATCGACATGGTTGCCGAGGATCTCGAACCCCTGCGTCTGTGCATCGGGAAGGGTGAGGGGGAATTCGACAAAGACGTCCACTATGGCCTTGCACTTGATGCACATGAGGTGATGATGGGGTTTGGGATTCGGATCAAAACGTTTCTTCCCCCGGTCTATGGAAAGCTCGATGACCGCACCCTGCTCCTTCAGGGCCTCCAGCGTGTTGTAGACCGTTGCAAGGGACATGGTGGGGAACTGTTCCCTGAGGGCCCCGTATATGTCAGCCGCGCTGGGGTGGCACGTGTTGCCGTCGAGGTATTTCATGATTGCCATCCTCTGGGGGGTCATTTTCATGCTCTTTCTGCCCGGGTTGTCTGTCATACCGATAAACATCCTTAGTTAAGAAACTATAGTAGCTAAGAAGCCTTCTTGTCAAGTATCAATTACAAAGTAATTGTCTCCGAGGTGAAGGCGGAGTTGTCCGTTATCCACCGTCCAAAGTGGTATGTTCGACCTTGACGAACCAACCTGCCGGATTTTCGAAGTATTCTTCAGCATCGCGCAGGGATAGAAAGTGCTCGTATTCGATCATCGCAAGGAGTTCGAAGAAATCTCTTTCCTGCTTGTCCGTCGAGGCTGCAGCGAGTTGCCTGTAGAGGCGGACGCCCTTGTTCTCGAAATCGGCGGCGATCTTCACGGCCTCGAGGTCCCCGGCGTCGGTCGGTGCCGACCGGTCGATGTTCTTGAGAGTATCGATGAGGAGATCCCTTATGTTCGTGGTGTTCACGACAAGGGGCACCGTTTCGGGCCACTTGCCCTCAGCCGTCCATTTTTCATGAAGTTCCTTCAGCCGCTGATAATGTTCGAGCTCGTCCTCGGCTATCCGTCTGAACATCGCCTTGCCCAGGGGGTTTTGCGTGCGGTCGGCATTCATAAGGTAGAACTCGCGTTCCTTGATCTCGTTGTCAAGCGCCGTTTCCAGCGCGTTCAATCGTTCCCTGTCGTTCATGGTGTCACCCTTGACCCTTGTTCAATCGATGAGAACAATGCCGTATACATCCCGGTTTTGAGCATGGCCGCGAACGACCTTAACGGGAAGGCCTTTCGCGCTGTCGGCCCCTTTCCCCTGGTCATGTCCAGATACCTGTCAAGGTCGCCGTTTCGCATAGGTTACGTAAACTATAGGACAGGAGGGAAGATTGGTCAAGGCGGCAAAACGGTTGCAACCGCTTAAGCCGTTTGAACCGCTTGAACGGTCAGAAAAAAGGCGAAGAGAGGCCGGAATGAAGAAGCCAAGGTCTCTCGTCTTTAACGTTCAAGCGGTTCAAACGGCTTAAGCGGCTCAAGCGGTCTTTTAGACCAGGAGTCTGTCCGGTATCACTTCTCCTATGCTCTTTTTCTCGAGGAGTGCCATGAGGAGCCTGTCGAGGCCGACGGAGACGCCGGCACAGGGTGTGCCTATCGTTTCGAGGGCGCTCAGGAAGGTCTCATCGATGGGAAAGGTCTGTTTTTCCATCGCCGCCCGCCGCGTGTTGTCTTCCTCGAACCGCTCTCGCTGTTGCCGGGGGTCGGTGAGCTCCGTGTATCCGTTGGCTATCTCAAGGCCGTCAATGTAGAGCTCGAACCGTTCCACGACGGCGGCGTTGTCGTCACGCCTCTTTGCCATCGTGGAGATGGAAAAGGGCCATCCCGCTACGAGGCAGGGTCTCGGGCTTCTGATGGTGTCGTCGATCTCCTGGATGAGCACCTTGAAGAAGAGGCTGTTCCAGTCATCCCTGTCGTCAATGCCCGGGAAGCCCCTCCGTTTCAAGAGGCCGAAGAAGGCGTCCCGGTCAAGGGGAAAAGGGTCGAACCCCATCGTCTCCCGGAAGACCTCGTCAAGCTCGTGCACGGCATAAGGCGGCAGAAGACGTTCGGGCACTGGATCAAGGAGCCTTCGGGCGATGAACACCACGAGGTCTTCCGTCTCCTTCATCGCTTCGCGGTATGTGCCTTCACGGTACCATTCCACCATGGTGAACTCCGTGTTGTGCATCTCCTGGTGGTCCTCGACGCGCCAGACCTTGCATACCTGGAAGATCCGCCGGTGGCCCGAGCGAAGAAGCTTCTTCATCCCCATCTCGGGTGATGTGTGGAGAAAGAACGGGCCCTTTCCTGACACGTGGACATCAAGGGGATCGATGTGAGGGTCGGGCGGTGCCGTGGACATGAGGTTCGCCGTCTCCACCTCGAGGTACCCCCGCTCGTAGAAGAAATCGCGCGTTGCCCTGAGGAGTTCGTGGCGTTTCGCCAGAATGTCGTGGATGTCCTGTATGTCCCTGATCCCCATTGTCTTGTGTGCGAGTGCGATATTGCATTTTATACAGCAAACAAGTATACTTTGTCCATCTTAGGTTCCTGCGGAGAGGTGACCGAGTAGGCCGAAGGTGCTCGCCTGCTAAGCGAGTGTACGGATAAAACCGTACCCAGGGTTCAAATCCCTGCCTCTCCGCCATTCCAATAGAAACCGTCACAGGTCGCAAGTCTCAGGTCGCACGTCTAAAGGCCGAAAAAATTCGCTGTCCGCTCAACTGCACCAGTCAGTAATCGTGTTGACATGCCCGCCCGCTTTCACCGTCTTTCTTTGGTGACCTGTGACCTGTGACCTGTGACCTGTTCTCAGGTGAACAGCTTTGCGTTCAGGATCAGATGGGTCCAGATGCTGGCGGCGTATCCGAGGCCGACGGCCCAGGTCCACTTGAGATGGCCGGCAAAGGTGTATATCCCGCGGGCGGTGCCCATGAGGCCGACGCCGGCTGCGGAGCCGATAGACAGGAGACTTCCGCCGACGCCGGCCGTGAGGGTCACGAGGAGCCATTGCCCCTGGGACATGTCGGGGTTCATGGACAGTACGGCATACATCACCGGGATGTTGTCCACTATGGCGGAGATGATCCCTATGATCACATTTGCGGGGGTGTGGCCGAAGCCGTAGACGTGTTCGGACAGCATGGCGAGATATCCGAGCTGCCCGAGCCCGCCAACGCAAAAAAGTATCCCGTAGAAGAACAGGAGCGTATCCCACTCGGCGCGGGAGACCTTTCTGAAGAGGTCAAAGGCCTTGCGCTTCTCATGGCCCATGACATCGAGAGGGTCTTCGTTGCAGCGATGCTGCATTTCCTTCATCTTCAGGAAATATCCGAAAAAGGACAGGTATCCCAATCCAAGCATCATTCCCACGGCGGGGGGAAGACGAAGGACGTTGTGGAAGAGGACCGCCGTGATGATGGTCAGCAGGAAGAGGATCATGATGCGGCGCGCTCCGACCTTCATCTTGAGGGGGATGGTCGTCCTCTGCTTGACCTCGTTGGGCACGGTGAAGCTCATGATGATAGCAGGAACAAGCCAGTTCAAAACGGCAGGAATGAATAGGGAGAAGAAGTCCCCGAAGGGGAGCTTTCCTTTCTGCCAGACCATCAATGTGGTGATGTCCCCGAAAGGAGAAAAGGTGCCGCCGGCATTTGCCGCGACAACGATGTTGATGCAGGCCGGGACAATGAACCTCTTGTTCTTTCGTCCCACGTCCATGGCAACGGCACCCATGAGAAGGGCGGTGGTGAGGTTATCGCACACGGGAGACATGAGGAACGACAGAATCCCCGTCATCCAGTACACCTTCCGCAAGCCGAACCCTTTGCTCACGAGCCACGACGTGAGGGCCTCGAAGACCTTCCTTTCCTCAAGCGCGTTTATATATGTCATTGCGGCGAGAAGAAAAAGGAACAGCTCCACGTATTCGGCAAGACTGCCGACAATGGCCTGGTGAGCCACCTCCTGCTTGCCTGCGGCCATGTAAGCAAGGGAGACCATGATCCATATGATGCCTCCCGCGACCATGACGGGCTTGCTCTTCCGTAAATGGAGCTTCTCTTCGAAGATCACCAGACCATATGCCGCGATGAAGAGGGCCACGGAGATGATACCGAAGACAGATGCGGTCAGATCCATAACCTCGACGGCTCCGCTGTTCGCCGAGGCACAGGAAGGCAGGGCCGCAACCACTGCCGCGGACACGAGGAAAGGGACGGTCTTCTTCATATTTCTCCAGTTCTCTTTATAGTTTCAGGAAGCTTGCTGCCCCGGACCGGTCATTGTCTTTGACGCGAGCGATACGGACGACTGGAAGGTCGAGCGAGGATGTGACAACGAGATCCAACTGCCGGCAAGATACCACACCATCAATCCGGGGCGCATCGGGGGTTTCCCTGATAATGCCCGGTCAAAACCCCGGTTTGAGGGAGGGAAAAAGAGGAGAAAGGACCGTCACAAGTCGCAGGTCTCACGTCACAGGTCCAAAGGCAAGAAAAGATTCGCTGTCCGCTCAACACTCACTTCGCAGGCCACCACACGTTCAAAGGTATTCGCCGTCCCGCGCAACAATAGCTTGACACAGCCCATCCCCTTTCACCATCTCTCTTCCGTGACTTGTGACTTGTGACTTGTGACTTGTGACTTGTGACTTGTGACTTGTGACTTGTGACTTGTGACTTGTGACTTGTGACTGCTTTATTTGCTTCCGGTGAGCGTCTTGATGCGGGGCATGGCTATTTCCGCCGCTTTCATGCCTTCTTCCATCAAGGTCTTTTTCTGAGAGAAATCGAACATCGAGATGCCTTTCGTGTCGGGCTCGATGATCACATCGGCCTGAGCCAGCTTGGACCTCGTATTGATATGCATCATGATGGAAACGGATTGGGCGATGACGTCGATGACGGACGTTATGTCCATGTCCATCACGTCTTTCTGGAGGTTGACGGCGATGATGACGTCGGCCCCTTTCGCGCGGGCCACGTCACAGGCGATGTTGCTCGTGACGCCGCCGTCCACCAGGTTCCTGTTCCCGAAGCTGACGGGGACGAAGATGCCCGGAATGGCGGAAGAGGCGTGGATGGCTTTCGCCAGAGGCCCTTTTTCCAGGGTCACCGTCTCGCCGGTATTGAGGTCGGTGGCCACCGGATAGAAGGGTATCTTCGTGGCCTCCACGAGCCTGACCTTCGCGTTCTGCTCCACGAAGGCCTCGAGCCTCGCCCCCTGGACGGGGCCCATCTTCGAGGAGGTTATGGAATAGTCGAGGATGTCGCCCCTGTTGATCTTGAAGGCCGCCCATTCCAGCTGGAAGCTGTCGGGGTTCGACGCGTAGATGCCGCCGATGAGGCTGCCGACGCTCGTGCCCACGATCATGTGGATGGGGATCTTCTCCCTTTCAAGGACACGGAGCACGCCCACGTGAGCGAAGCCCTTTGCCGATCCTCCGCCGAGAACGAGGGCCACCTTCGGCTCCACCCGTTTCGAGAGCCCGATCGGTGCAGTCGTGCAGGAGCACAGGAGAGCGAGGACGACAATGAAGAAGAAGGATTGCTTAATAGCCACCTCTCAACCCGACAAAGGGGTTGTAGACCTTTTCTCGCCCGATGGTGCTGCGGGTCGCATCGCCGTAATTGTGTCCCGGCGCTACGACAGTGTCGTCCGGCAGGGCGAAGAGCTTGTTCTTGACCGATGCGACAAGTGTTTCCCAGGAGCCGCCGTCGAGGTCCGTCCTGCCGACACTGCCCACGAAAAGGGTGTCTCCCGTGAAGACCATACCCGGGTGGTACAGGGAGATGCTCCCCGGCGAGTGCCCCGGAGTGTGCATGACGGAAAGGGACGTGGTCCCCACGGTGATGGTGTCGCCGTCCCTGACGGTCCTGTCGGCGGGGGGAGAGGGCTCGCCGCCGAACATCTGGAAGGAGTGCGGCGACTGGTGGATAAGGGCGGGTGCCTCGATCTCATGGATGATGATCTCGGCCCCCGTGAGATCTTTCATGCGCTTGTTGCCCATGATATGGTCCACGTGGCAGTGCGTGTTGACTATGTATTTAATGGTGTATCCCCTCGCCTCAGCCTCTTTGTATATGCGGTCGCACTCCGCGGCGGGGT
Organism: Syntrophobacterales bacterium Delta_02; assembly: GCA_001603955.1. Classification (GTDB taxonomy): domain Bacteria; phylum Desulfobacterota; class Syntrophorhabdia; order Syntrophorhabdales; family Syntrophorhabdaceae; genus Delta-02. The sequence goes on from LVAA01000052.1 coordinate 6,290, forward strand.
CTATGACGAGGGCCTCCTTGGTATCCTTGCAGGCGACGATGTACGCGAATATCGCAAAACTGCCCACTTCCATCTGCTTTACGAACATTGGAACCTCCTTATCATGCAGTTAAATCTAATACTTTTTGGTGCTGTTTTTCAATTTTTTTGGTAACATTCTACGCAGCAGCCGAGACGATCAAAAAGGGAGGGACAATGAGGCCAGTGTTCATCGAGGCACGGGATCTGCCGGACGCCTGGTTCCAGTGCATATACCGGATATTCGAGGATGACGGGGTGCATGAGTACACCATCGACCGCGGCTCCTTTGAGGGGAACAAACGCCGTGAGTTCGACCTCGTCATGGTCCACGTCCGGTATCCCGGGACGGCGCCGCTCATCCCCGATATCCCGGCCGAGCTCGGTGTCCCCGCGCCCACCTCCATGGATTATGTCGAGGAGTACCTCCAGTATCTCATGACGGACAAGAAGGCGCCCAACGAACTCTATACCTATGGTGAGAGACTCACGAACCCCAAGGTGTTCGTCGACGGGCGGGAATGCGCCTGCGGGGTGAACCCCGTCCAGGAGGTCATAGACATCTACAGGAAGGGAAACTTCGGGACAAACCAGGCGATCATGGAGATCGGCATGCCTTCCGATATCACCCTCGAGGACCCTCCGTGCCTGAGGCTCATCGATACGCGGGTGACCGACGGCAAGCTCCACTTTGTCCTGTACTTCCGCAGCTGGGACCTCTGGGCGGGTTTTCCCTCGAACCTCGCAGCCATCCAGCTCTTGAAGGAATACATGTGCCAGGAGATAGGGATCGAGGACGGCACCATAACCGCCGTCAGCAAGGGGCTCCATCTCTACGAGTACACCTTCGGCTTCGCCCTCCAGCGCCTTCGCAGGGACGCAAAGTGATCCTGTCGTGACGGGCCGTCAGCCGAATTGACCCTTGGCGGCCACGGTCATCATCGCGTACCGGTCCTTGATGCTTTTCTGGATCTCCTGCACGTCCGTGTCCGGCCCGACCTCCCACGTGTCGTACGTTTCCGACCGGGGATCGAGGATGGAAAGAATGAAGGCGTGTCTGCCCGAGGGGATGAACTCCAGGAAGACCCTGTTCTGGAAGAGGAACACAATGCCGTAATGGCAGGGGACCACGAGCCCGTCCCTGCATGAATAGGCGGTGAAACTGAGGAGGTCGTTGAGCACCGTTGCCGCCGCGGGTGAATCGAGGCGCGTTAAGTGCTTCGCTACGGATGCATTGTGCAGGCAGTCCGCAAGTTCCTTCTCGATGCAGGGGCTCACGGAGGATGGAGGCTCCCCGGCGAATCTCTCTTCCAGGCGATAGCTCAGGTCGACGATGTCGGGATAGGTGAACATTTCCCTCGACCAGAGGGAGTCGAAAATCTTCCCTGCCTCGGCCCATCCGAGTCGGCTTTCAAGATCGATGAAGAGATTTCTCCGGAGCGTCCTGTCGAAAAAGCTTTCTATACCGAGGCGCTCCATCCTGCTGTCCACGTAAAGACTCCATATCTGGTTGTAGCGGTCGCGGATGGAGGGCTCCTTCTCTTCGTCGGGCGTGATGCGGGGGTCGTAGAGGAAGGCCGCGTCCAGGACGTCGGCTACATAGAGGAAAAGCCTGTAGATGCGGCCATAGACGAAGGCCTCGTCCATCCAGATGTACGTCTTGACATCGAGGGCACCCTTCTTTCTCTTGATGAGCGCCTTTTCGAGCCAGGGTGAATCCGTTCCTTCAATGACGACATTGTTGATGTGCCGCGCGATACCGAGATCTTCTGTGACCGATCGGACGAGGGACCGTTTCTCTTGCACTTAGAATTCGCCTTCAAGGCTATAAAGCTCAAGAAGGAGAGTTTTCGCTTTCATCCATTTCGAGTCCCGGCTGGTGGAGAATGGTGTTGTCTGGAGATACTCGCTGAGATACTTGCGAGCCCGTTCCGATTCCTTACGTTTCGCATAGATATAGCCGAGGTTGTAGAGAGAGTTTTCGTACGCGGTCGTGTACCGGGGGATGAGCTGGTTCAAGCCTTTGAGCTTGAGATAGAGCCGCTCCTTGTCTTTCGTGGGGACCGCCGGATCGTTGACCGCCTTCTCGTAGTAGCCTTTGATCACCTTGACCGTCGCGAGCACCTCTTTCGTGTAATCATGTATCTTGAGGCTCGTTCTCAACGAGGCGACATACTCGTTCTTCTTGAGGAGGTCCTCGACCCTCTTTTCGCTGGCCTGAAGATTGGCGTCATTGACGGTACCGCTGTCCTTCTCCGCCGCGGGCTTCCCCTTTTTCTCCGGGGCAGCTCCACCGGGGCAGAACGCGCCGGAAACAAAGGTCATGGTGGTGACGAGGAGGAAGACGACCGCGAAAAACGCTGGCTTTCCGCCGGAATACGCTGAACGTGAAGCTTTACATCTCATATTGGCCCCGTGCCCCCCTTCGGACGTTTGAAAAATGGCGGTGCAGGGATTTGAACCCCGGACACTGCGGATATGAGCCGCATGCTCTGACCACCTGAGCTACACCGCCCCGCCCTTTCATATAAGCCATAAAGGCCTGTATTGTCAACCAAAAAGACCGCTTGAACCGCTTGAACAGCTTGAGCCGCTCGAGCGTCAAAAACCAAAGATAAAGACATACACGGCCCGACCCTGGATGACTGCCGGAAGTCGGATCGTATTCTCTTGCCCCTCACTCTCGAGCTGCTCAAGCGGTCTTTTCCGCTTTTCGTCTTTCCCGTTCAAGCGGCTCAAGCGGTCCTCTACTTTATGTTGAGGACCTTGTGCATCTGGAGCCCCAGGCGCCATTGGGGGTGGGTGAGGCAGTAGTCTATGGCGAGGCGGGTGTTGTCCCCGAGAAGGGAGTTGTCTATGGGTTGAAGGATGAAATGGCGGAAAGCGAGGTCTTCGAGCGAGGCCGGGTCGAGGCCGGGCTGGGGATAGAGGAGCTTCAGTTCGTCGCCCGACGTGACCACAAGGCGGGTGCCTGCCTTGGGGCTCACCGTTACCCAGTCGATGCCCCCCGGCAGGGGGAGGGTCCCGTTTGTCTCTATGGCTATCTCCCATCCGCCGCGGTGCAGTTCGTCGACGAGGCGGGCGTCGAGCTGGAGGGCGGGCTCGCCTCCCGTTACTACCGCGAGGGGACGGTTGCCCCCCGGGGCAGGCGGGGGCAGGAGTACCGCCATGGCCGAGGCGACCTCCTGTGCGGTGCCGTATGTTCCGCCGCCGGGTCCGTTGGTGCCGACGAAATCGGTGTCGCAGAAGGGGCAGGGTATGTTTGGGCGGTCCTCGGCGCGGCCCGACCAGAGGTTACAGCCCGAGAACCTGAGGAACACGGCCGGCCGGCCCGAGTTGATGCCTTCGCCCTGAAGGGAACGGAAGATCTCTTTGATGAGGTATGCCATGGGGAGCTTAACCTTTATATGTATAGGGGACGGGGTCCTCCATGCCGGCCTGTCTGAACCCCTCGAGCCGAAGCAGGCAGGCATCGCAACGCCCGCAGGCCTTTCCGTCGGCGGACGGGTCATAACAGGTCGTCGTGAGGGAGTAATCGACGCCGAGGCGCGCCCCCGTGCGGATAATCTCGGCCTTCGTCATGGCGATAAGGGGCGCGTGGATCCTGAAGGGCCTTCCCTCCACCCCGGCCTTCGTGGCGAGGTTCGCCATGCGCTCGAAGGCCGCGATGTATTCGGGCCTGCAGTCGGGATAGCCGCTGTAATCAAGGGCGTTGACGCCGATGAAGATGTCCTGGGCGCCGACCGTTTCGGCGAAGGCGAGCGCGAAGGACAGGAAGATCGTGTTCCGCGCGGGGACGTAGGTGACGGGGATGTCCCGGGCGATGTCCGACAGGCCTCTTCCCTTGGGGACCTCGATGTCGTCCGTCAGGGCCGAACCGCCGAAACTCTTCAGATCGATGTCGAGGACGACATGCCGGGCGACCCCGAGGTACCGCGCCACTTCTCCCGCGGCATCGATCTCACGGGAGTGCCGCTGGCCGTAGCGGAAGGTGAGGGCGTAAGCCTCACACCCCTCGTTCCTGGCGATGGCGAGCGTTGTCGTCGAGTCCACGCCGCCGCTTAAGAGAACCACCGCCTTTCTTGCCGCCGTCTCGCTCATGTCAGGTCCCTACTTTCGAAATATGGAAAAGAGTATCGTCAGGATGATGCTGATTATTATGCTCGTCGTGATGGGAAAGTAAAAGCTGAAATTGTCCTTCTTGATGGAGATGTCGCCGGGCAGCTTCCCGAGCCAGGGTATCCTGGGCCCGTAAGTGAAGGCGAGACCGATGACGATGAGGACCACCCCGAGGATGATGAGCATCTTACCCATGGACGGTATCACTTCCCCCTGTAACGCTCCTTTTCGCTGAATATGCATCCGCAGTATTGCTGGCGGTACATCCCGAGCTTCTTCGATTCCTCGATGCCTTCCCGCCAGCCGGTACGGAAATCGCGGTAGAGGAAGGGAACGCCATAGACCGCGGAGAGTTCTTCGCCTATCCCCTTTATATCGTCGTGTTTTTGATACCTGCTGTACAGAAGGGTCGTGGTGAGGGCGTCGAAACCGCCGCCCGCGGCTTTCTGGAAGGCCCTGTCGAGACGCATGCGGTAACAGGAGAGGCAACGGTCCTTGCCGAGGGCGAGGGCCCCCGCAAGAAAGTCCTCCAACTCGTACGACTCGTCCACCATAAGGGGCAGGAGTGCTATCTTCGCGTATTCCTTCAGGGTGGAAAGGCGCCTTGAGAACTCCGTATAGGGATGGATGTTGGGGTTGTAGAAATACCCCGAGACCCTGGCCCCGCCAGAGCGCAGTTCCTTCAGGGTGTATATGCTGCACGGTGCGCAGCAGATATGGAGAAATATGTTCCTGCCGTCAATGTCCATGGACCGTTCTTTCCAATCACCCTTAATTCTCTATACTTTACCACCTTCCGCCCTTTTTTTCCAGAGAGGCGGCCAATGGGTTGACGGCGCCCGGTCATGGACACAGGCCGGAGACCTCAACAATCTGAGGCCTTTCTCCGTTGCCGCATCCGCGGTCCGCAACCCGCTCACGTTGCATGTCGGCGATACCTGCTTCATAATACTTGTAGCCGCTTGCGGCAGGGAGGCGTCATGATCAAGTATATCCTCTATGTTCTGCGCTGGACCGTTCTTGCCATACCGGGCGCTCTTTTCTTCAACAAGGTCAGAGAGCTTCTCCATATCGACAACGTGTACCTTGCCATGATCATCAGCCAGGCGATGATGGGGGCCATGGTTTACTTTGTCGACAGACTTATCTTCACATCGGGCGCGGTTCCCGTCCCCTGGGAGATTCGGCCTACCGGGACCTGTGCCGAATGCGGCCGGGTCGGGAGATGCTACAGGATGCCGGGCGAAAGGTGCTGCGAATCCCGGGACGAGCCCCCGGAAAGTTCCTTTGTATGCGAAAAGTGCGCCCGCAGGAAGCTGAAGGAGATTGAGCAGCACCGGTGACGGCCCTCGGCCTGACTGTAAAAGGACATTACCGTCCCGGCGACGCAAAGCCCCGGGAGGGAACCCCCAACGCGGGCCGATAACCTTGAGGGCGGGCGCAGGGAGCGGGCTCACGGCCGTGAAAACATCCTGTGGCATCCCGTCTTGTCTTGTTATATACTTGGTTACATATTTGTCCGCTCACCCGGCACTGAATCGAGAACAGAGGGGTGGTCGGGCACGGATAAGGTCTTTTGAGGAAACGCGGCCAAACCCATGATATCTCATAATTCCCGCAAGACCACACTCGGTTGCGGATACCTTGACGCCATACTTGTCATTGCGGGCCAGGCCGCGGTCATACTTCCCATAATTTACGAGGAGCTGACGGGGTTCTTCATCCCGGCGGGCATAGCGCTCGGCGCAGCCGGTCTGGGGGTGCGCGCCAAAAGGACGGGCCGGAGCGTCATCTCCTGGGTACTCCTGGGGCTCTTCTTCCCCGTCCTCATACCCTTCGCCGGCCTTGTATTCATGCTGGCACGGGGGGTAAGACCACCTCCCTCCGCAGCGCCTCCCGGCGAAAGGCAGGCGAATGTCCATGTCCACGCCCTCGTCGCGCTCGCCATCTTTCTCGTGAGCGCCATCGTGATGGACAGCCTCGGCTTTGGGATCATGTCCGTTCTCGCAGCCATCATATGGGTCGCTTCGCGCGCTGGCAGGGGCTGTTCGAGGCGGGCACGACTCGCCATGATAGGCGTGTATGTCCTTGCCCTGGCAATGGTCTTCGGTGTGAAGGTCCTCAATTACCGGGTCTCCCACGCCAACGCCAGGGTCATCATCGCTGCCTGTGAAGCCTACAAGGAGAAAAAAGGCGAGTATCCCGCAGAACTGCAGGACCTCGTACCCGGATGCCTGTCCGAGGTCCCCCGGGCACGGTACACGGTGATGTCGGGAGGGTTCTGGTACCACCGGGACGCGGGGCCGTTCGTGCAAGGCTACAGGCTCGTCTTCGTGAACGAGGCACCCTTTGCGCGGATGGTCTACAGCTCGACCCGCGGGGATTGGCATAGCATCGATTAGCCGGGCGCCGCCGGCTTAAGTCCCGGTGTCTTCCGGGAAAAGGGGAACAATAACGACCCCGGCGTTGTCCCAGTGATGTAAGGCCGCGCTTGATGCGGTACACCAACAAAAGGAGGTAAGCATGGATCCAAGGAAAGAGAAGATGGACAGCATGGCGAGAAGGACGGTGCCGTCCTTCGGTTTTGTGTGCTCCGGGGCATCGAAAGGTGTTTCAGGGATGCACACGGCCTCGGCGAACTGTGAGGGCGGTTGCGGCGGACAGTGCCTGTCGGGCTGCAAGGACGAATGCGTCACCGTGAGCAAGTAGGTATCGAAAAGGTTAACGCCGTTTCCGGCAAGGCCCCTGAAGAGGCGGAAGCCCGGGGTCTTGCGCCGGAAACGGCTATCCCTGACACCATGGAAAAGACCATTGCCAGCCCGCCCGCCGTATGGCAGGAATCGATAGCGAAGACCGTCACCTTTGTTGTGACCGAGGACTGCCAGTTGCGCTGCCGCTACTGTTACCTCGTGGGAAAGAACTCCCGGAACAGGATGGGTTTCGACGTTGCCAGGCGCTCGATAGACTACATCATGGAGAACAGGGACCTTTTCCCCGAAAGGTCCATCGTCTGGGATTTCATCGGCGGCGAACCTTTCCTCGAGATCGACCTCATGGAGGAGATATGCGGCTATGTCACGAAGAAACTCTCCGATGAGAGACATCCCTGGCGCGACAGCCACCGGTTCAGTGTCACGACGAACGGCATACTCTACGGTACGGACAAGGTGCAGGATTTCATCAGGAGGTACAGGCCGCACCTGAGCGTTGGGGTGACCATCGACGGGACGCCGAGAAAGCACAACATGCACAGGGTCTATCCTTCCGGCAAGGGTTCCTACGACGACACGGCGCGAAACATACCCCTGTGGCTCGAGCAATTCCCCGTCGCCAGCACGAAGGTCACCGTTGCGAGCGACGATCTACCTTATGTAAAGGAAAGCGTCCTTCACCTTTACAGTATCGGGATCAGGCACATAAGCATCAACGTCGTCTTCGAGGATGTCTGGAAGGAGGGAGACGACGCCGTCCTCGAGGAGCAGCTCGTCGCCCTTGCCGACTTTATCATCGCCGAGGAGCTTTACAGGGAGCACACGTGTTCTTTTTTCTCGGAGTCCATAGGCCGGCCGCGCAGGGACAACAACAACTGGTGCGGCGCGGGCAGGATGCTCGCCATCGATCACCGGGGAGATTTCTATCCCTGCCACAGGTTCACACCCTTTTCGCTCGCCAACAGGAAGTTCCCGCCCCTGGGCAATTGCTTCGACGGGATCGACAGGAACCGGCTGCGCCCCTTCCTGTCCCTCGACCTTGTCAGCCAGAGTCCCCGGGAGTGCATCGACTGTCCCGTCGCGACAGGCTGTGCCTGGTGCCAGGGTGCCAATTTCGACTGCGCGCGGACTGATACGATCTACGAAAGGGCCACCCATCTTTGCAGGATGCACAGGGCGCGCGTGAGGGCCAACAATTATTACTGGCACAAGCTTCGGTCGGCCCTTGAAGTAAATGCCGGGGGATCACCGTGATAGACTATCTGGTTGTCATGCTGGAGCACGATTCGGTCCCTTTCTGCTATTATGACATCAGCCAGAGAAAGGACGGGGGGCTCATACCCCTCGATTTCCTGAGATCGGCCGTCGATCTGGCGATACGGAACAGCCTGACGATCAATTTCCTCTACGGCCCGACGGACCTTCCCTCCGAATACGAGGAGGTCATCGAGGAAGCGGAGCACATGAAGATAATGCCCTTGAGGCGCAAGCGGCCCGACGACAACGCGCTTGCCGTACTGGACGGGACAGAGGACCTTCGGTACCTTGACGTCCTCGGGAAGGGCGATCCGAACAACATCATACTGCGTATCGCCAGGGACGCGCTCGGCAGTCTCATAGACCTCGCGCAAGCGCTTGCCGGCAGGTGCAAGCGGATCAATATCATCCTGAAGGACGCGGGCAGGTTCACCGAAGAGGACCTTTCCGTCTACGAGGCCTGCCTTGAAAACCTCCGGCTTCTCCTCCAGGAAGAGTACAGAAAGGGCAATTTCCTGGAGATCAATGTCCTCTCCGACAGGGTGTTCCTCACGAACATGAACAACTGCGACGCCGGGGTGAGGCACCTCACGGTAGCGCCGAACGGCAGGCTCTACCTGTGCCCCGCCTTCTACCACGAGAACGAGGACAGGAGCCTCTGCGGGATCGGCGAGAGCATGGAGACAGGGAACGGCCGCCTCCTGGAGCTGGGATACGCACCCGTCTGCCGCAACTGCGACGCCTGGCACTGCAAGAGGTGTCTCTACCTCAACGAGAAACTGACGTCCGAAGTGAACACGCCTTCCCGTCAGCAGTGCGTCCTTGCCCACCTCGAGCGTGAGGCTTCGCGGAAGTTCCTCGCGGCCGTTGGCGACGAGACCGGTCTTTCGGCAAGGGTCGCCCCCATCGTGAAGCTCGATTACCTCGATCCCTTCGATATCATCTCCGACAGGAACGTGAGTGCCGGGGAGAGGGACGAGCACTTTGCCTACCTTCTCGCGAAGCCCCTGGAAAGAGTTCCCGTGAAGGAGCTCCTCCGGCAGATATACAGGACGGACCCCGGGATGCTCGTACGGCTGAAGGAGCAGAACGCCCGGGCGGTGGACCTCGAGGAGAAGGAGTAACCGGTCCATGGACACCTCTTCGGAGTTCTCTTCCGCGCCCCGGTCCACGAGGGAGTTCCTTCGACGCACCCTCGTCTACCTCAAGCCCTACAAGGGGGCCGCGGCTGGCAACATCCTGCTCGCGTTCCTCACCATGGCCTTCTACTTCGCCTTTCCCTACATCACGCAGAGGATCATCGACACCATCATCGGCGGAGGGAGGATGGACCAGTTGTTGCCGGCCGTGGGGTGCCTTGCGGGAACCTTTTTCCTCTCCGAACTCTGCAACGCGCTGAGGATCATCGTCAACACCCGTTTCGGACAGAACGTCATCTACGACATGCGCCGCGATGTCTACGCCCGGATGCAGCTGCTCCCCGTGGGTTTCTTCGACAGGCGGTCCTCCGGGGACCTCATGACGCGGGTGATAGACGACACGGCGTCGGTGCACCGCATCCTCATCGACGGCGTCGAAAGGGCGGCGACGACCTTGTTGAGCATCGTCGTGCTCCTTGTCATCCTTCTTTCCAGGAGCGTGACGTTGACGATGCTGGCGCTCATCCCGCTGGCTGTCCTCATGGCGGGCACCCTGTGGTACACGCTGACCGCCCATCGGCGGTACCGCAGGCAGCGCCAGGCGATAGGCGCCATGAACGCCTATCTCATGGACGCCCTGCAGGGCATCCGCCAGATAAAGGCATTCGGCCGGCAGAAAGAGGAAGACCGGCACTTCCGAGAACGCGCCGAGAGACTGCGGCGCAGCACATTGAGCGTCATGAGGGTATGGGCCGTATATTCACCGGCGATGAGCCTGTGCGGGTCCCTGGGGATGGTCCTTGTCCTGTGGGCGGGGGGACCCATGGTAGTGCGGGGAACGATGACCCTCGGCGAACTCGTTGGATTCATCTTCTATCTCACCCTCTTCTATCAGCCCGTGAGCCGTCTCGATGGCCTCAACCAGATGCTCCAGTCGGCCCGGGCCGCAAGTGACCGTGTCTTCGATATCCTCGACGCCGGCGACGAGAGGCGCGAACCGGACCGCGCCGCCTCCCTGAGGCTGCCCGTCCGGGGCGAGGTCCATTTCGAGAATGTTGACTTCGGCTATAACGGCAACGGTGCAACCCTGAAAGGGATATCGCTGAGCGCACGCCCGGGCGAGATGATAGCCATCGTTGGACCCACGGGTTCGGGCAAGTCGACCCTCGTCAACCTTCTCCCCGCGTTCTACGAGGCCGATTCGGGGCGGATCCTCATCGATTCCCAGGATATCGCGAAGGTCTCCCTGGGATCCCTGCGCTCCCGCATCAGCATCGTGAGCCAGGAGGCGTTCCTCTTCAACGGCACGGTGCGCGAGAACATACTCTACGGAAGGCTCGACGCCGGCGAAGAGGATATGCTGGCCGCGTCGCAGGCCGCAAACTGCCATGATTTCGTCATGGCCTTTCCCGAAGGCTACGACACCCGCGTCGGGGAGCGGGGTGTGAAGCTGAGCGTGGGAGAGAAACAGAGGATATCCATAGCCCGGGCCCTTCTCAAGGATGCGCCCATCCTCATCCTCGACGAGGCGACGGCGAGCGTCGATACCGTCACGGAGAGGCTCATCCAGGAGGCCCTCTCGCGGCTCATGGCCAACCGCACGAGCTTTGTCATAGCCCATCGCCTCAGCACCATCCGCGACGCCGACCAGATCCTCGTCATGCAGCGCGGGGAGATAGCCGAGCGGGGGACCCATGACGAGCTCATCGGTCTAGGGGGCATCTACACGCGTCTCTCCCTCCTTCAGGACGTCGACGGCCGGACCGAGCAGCTCTCCTCTTGACTTCTCTCCCACGGATTTATTAGTATTGTCCCGGGCATCCCCAATCTCAAGGTGTTGAGCAACGACGACCGATCAACTTCCTTCGGCCCGGCCGAGAAGAGGAGAATTATTCTATGCGTCGGACATACCGGAGCCTGCTGTGCATTCTCCTGGTCTTTCTTTCCCCCCTTGCCGCATGGGGCAGGGAGGATCTTGATCCATTTTATCCCGATGACCCCTATTTTTATTACAACGCCCTCTCGAGGCCGAATTTCCCGGGCCAGTGGCACCTCGTGAACGGGGCACCCTCGTTCATCGACTTTTACTCCCGTCAGGCCGGCACCACGACGCGGATGGTCAATTCCGGCGTCAGCGCCGGGCTCCTCGGGGCATGGAACCTGGGGTACACGGGGTCGGGTGTCGTCATCGGCATCGTCGACGACGGTGTCGACGGCACCAACTACGACATTGCCCCGAACTACCGGGCCGACCTGAGCAGGAACTTCTCCGACAACGCCGACGTTGCGGCTGCCGCGCAGGGTCCGCAGGAGCAGGAGGACAATCATGGTACGTCCGTGGCTGGTGTTGCCGCGGCCCGCGGCGGCAACGGCATCGGCGGTACGGGTGCTGCGCCGTACGCCCAGATAGCCGGCCTGAGGATAAACATCGGAAGCGCGACCCCCGCCGATCCGGCGGTGTCGGAGCAAAACTACCTCGACGCGTATTACTGGCAGAGCGGTGTCGACCCGACGACGGGCGCCATCACGGGAACGGCCGGAATACAGGTGAAGAACCACAGTTACGGCTCGGACGAGACCTTTTCGGGCAGCAGCGCGGCGATGCAGCTCGCGCTCACGCGCACGGCTGCGAACGGTGTGATCCATGTCTTTGCCGCCGGGAACGAGCGCAACGAGAAGACCGAAGACGCAAACAGGGGGGATACCGCCCATAACAATTCCAGCGTCCTCACCGTGGCGGCCCTGGGCAGCGACGGGAAGTATGCCAACTACAGCAGCTACGGGGCAAGCGTCTTCGTGACAGCCCCTTCGAACCGCAGCGATTACACCGGTTTCGGGATCACGACGACGGACGTGAGCGGAGCGGACCTCGGCTACAACGCCTGGTCCTCGTCGAACACCTCGGGCGACAAGGACGATCTCTTTCCCGACACGAGCTATGCGAGCGGGTTTGGCGGCACATCGTCATCGACCCCCCTGGTATCGGGGATCATGGCCCTTGGCAAAGAGGCGAATCCGGAGATGGATATACGCATGGCGAAGCACGCCCTCGTGAAGACGAGCACTGTCGTCGACGCCTCCGACACGTCGGACAGCAGCTTCGGCGGCTGGCGCACGAACGGGGCCGGCAACAGGTTCAACCCCAACTACGGTTTCGGCAACATCAACGCGGGGGCCTTCGTCGAAAAGGTCCTCGACGTGGGGTACGTGACGGAGCAGACCTCTGTCGTGAAAAGCGCGGCGGTGGGCGTGGCGATCCCCGACGACGACCCCGCCGGCGTGAGCCGAACGATCAACATTACCGCCGCCGAGGCCGCCCAGCCCCTTGAGGGCATCGAGGTGGGCCTCACGTTGACGCACCAGAAGGCAGGCGACCTGACGGCCGTCCTGACATCCCCTTCGACCATGGCGAGCAGGATACTCTATTCCACATCGCACCTGACCGCCGACCAGCAGGACACGACGGTATTGACCGGCACGAGCCTGACCTTTCTCACGAACGCCTTCTGGGGCGAGAACGCGGCGGGGGACTGGACCCTCAACGTGGCCGATATCGAGGCGGGTAACACGGGCACATGGGACGCCTACAACGTGACCTTCCTCATGGGCGACATGGTCATGTTCGCGCCGGGCGCCATCACCCAGAGCGCCGATATCAAGGCCCAGTCGCTGACCGTCCTCAACAACGAGACGACGTACACGATCCCGGCGGGACTGACCTTTGAGGTGAGCGGGAACGTCCTCGTCGACGGGGGGACGCTCATCGTCAACGGTCAGGTCACGGAAAAGGCCGGTTCCTACGGCAACCTCTTCGGTCTTTATTCGGGGAAGGTGGGAGGGACGGGCACCATCAACGCCTCGAGGGGCCTCGAGAATACGGGCGGAACGGTAAGCCCTGGCAATTCCATCGGCACCATCAACCTTGTCGGCAATTACACCCAGAGCGGCGAGGGCAAGCTCCTCATCGAGGTCGAATCCCCGACCAGCAACGACCTGCTCGCCATAACGGGGGGCGCGTCGCTCGGCGGCACCCTGCAGACATCCTGGCTCGGCGGGGCGACGCCGGCCGTGGGCACCGTCTTCGGGGCCTTCCTCACCGCGACCGGCGGCGTGTCGGGTCGCTTCGCGAGCCTTCTCACCAACATCACCCCCACGGTGGTCTTCAAGCCCCGCTATGAGGTTGCGAACCAGGTGTATCTCGTCGTCGAGCGCGACTACCTGAACCAGGTGCTGTCGACATACCTCGGCACGAACCAGAGGTCCGTCGGTTCCATGCTGAACTCAGTGGCCGCGTCGGCAACGGGCGATCTCAACAGGGTGCTCGACACCATCGATGCCATCCCTTCGTACGGCCAGGTGGCAGGCGCCTACGAACAGATCGCCCCCAGGTCGAACCAGGTGGACTTCACCATGGGTATCAGTTCGGCGGTCTTCCAGGCGGGCAACGTGGCCCAGAGGCTTTCCGATATCCGGCTCGGCGCGTGGGGGACGAACCCCGGCAGCACCCTCATCAGGAACAGCGGTTTCATCCGCGAGGGAAGGGACAAACCCATCCTCATTGCCAGTGCCGGTTCCGACCTTACGGGTATGCTCCCCGCCCGCGAGGAAGAAAGATGGGGTATCTTCGCGAAGGGGAACGCCGTCTCCGGGGACCAGAGGGATACCCCCGACCAGATGGGGTATAGCTTCACGAGCGCCGGTGTCACGGTGGGCATGGACTATCGCTTCACCCGGAACTCTGCCGCGGGCCTCTTCTTCGGATACACGGGTTCCCGGGCGGAGGTCGACGACAACGGCAGCAGGATGACGATGGACGGCTACACCTTCGGCGCCTACGGTACCTGGTACAGGGGGAGTCTCTACCTGGACGGCCAGGCGAGTTACGGGTGGGCGGACTACAGGAACACGAGGCGCATCGTCTTCCCCGGCCTCGACCGCACGGCGAGCTCCAGCCCGGGTGGTTCGCAGTGCACCCTCTACGGGGGGACGGGCTACGAAATACCCGAGGGCAGATGGACCATTGTCCCCAACCTTTCCTTCCAGTACGTCGATCTTGACATAGACGGTTACACCGAGTCGGGGGCAGGCGCTCTCGATCTCGACGTGGACGGGCAGACGACGCGGTCCCTCCAGGGCAACTTCGGGGGGAAGCTGTACTACACGTTGGAGACCCCGAAGAGCGTCATAATGCCGGGCATCAGCCTTGCCTGGGGCTACGAGTTCTTGAGAGGTTCCCGGGACATCACGTCCCGCCTCGCCCAGGGGAGCTCGCCCTTTTCCATCGAGACGGTCTCCCCGGACAGGAACTTCCTCCTTGCCGGCGCAGGGGTCTCGATGTTCACGCGCGCCGGGACGTCCTTTCATGTCGGGTACGACGTACAGGTCGGCGAGAACAAGTACACGGTCCAGAGCATAAACGGTGTTATGAGAATGTCTTTCTAGAGACCCTTAACATTCGGGAGGAAACGGCCGATTACCATTGTTGGTGAGATGAGCATGACACTAGAGGACCGATCCGCGCAGATAGGGCTCATCGTGGGCGTTTCCTTCGCGCTTCTCATGAGCAAGATAGACAGTTCCATCGTCAACATATCCCTTCCGGTGATATCGCAGGAGTTTCACATCACCACCAGCCAGGCGTCGTGGATCATCATATCCTATCTCCTGATCCTCACATGCACGCTCCTTCTCTTCGGGAAGATGTGCGACCTTGTCAACATAAAGAAGTTCTTCATTGCCGGCTATGTCATATTCGTGGGAGGGTCGCTGATGTGCGGAATCTCCCCCAACCTGCCGGTGCTGGTGGCGTCGCGGGTCCTTCAGGCCCTCGGCGGGGCCATACTGAATATCGCCGCCTATGCCATAGTCTCCAGGTTCCTTCCCCCGGGCGGTATCGGGTGGGCCTTCGGGATACTCACCGCCGTCAACGCCGTCGGGGTCTCCATCGGGGCACCGCTCGGCGGCTTCATCACAGTCCACCTTTCCTGGCGGTGGATCTTCTTCATCAACATCCCCATCGGCTGCGCGGCGATCCTGCAGGTGATGAGGGCAATACCCAACGACCCGGTCACCGGGCGGAGGCACTCGAGCATCGACTACATGGGGGCGGTCCTCAGCATGCTTTCGCTCCTGTGCCTTCTTTTCACCTTGAACCTCGGCAGCGAGCTTGGCTGGTTGTCGCTGCCCATCATTCTCTTCTTCGTGGGTTTCGCCGTCTTTGCCTTTCTCTTCATCGTCGTGGAGAAACGTGCCGCGGATCCCCTCGTCCATCTTGACATCTTTTCGGACCGCAGTTTCCTGCTCACCCTCTCCGCGACGGTCACCACCCTCATGATATTGAGCGGGACGGGTATCCTCATGCCCTTTTACCTTGAACAGGTAAAGGGCATGACGGCGGACAAGGTCGGCCTTTTCATACTCATCTACACGGGCGTCTTCGCCGTTGTCTCGTCAGGGTTCGCCGGCAAGCTCTCGGACAGGATAATGCCCGCGAAGATATGCGCCGCAGCCATCTTCAGCGTGGCCCTCTCGGCGCTCTTCTTCGCCTTCACGCTGGGCATGCCGGGCTATATCTTCATTGTCATCTCCTTCGTGTGGATGGGCGCCTCCCTGGGATTCTTCATGCCTGCCAACAACAACCAGGTCATGCGGAAGGCGACGGCCGAAACGAAGGGCGAAGTTTCCGGACTTCTCAATACGGCGATCAACCTGAGCTTTACACTGGGGATATGCGTCTTCGAGACCGTCTACTCCCTGAACGCCAACATCGTTCACGGTTTCAGGAATGCCTACGTCTTCGGTTTCATCGCCTGCGTCGCCGCGATGGCGCTATCGCTCATGTCGATAAAGGCGAAAGGGAAGACAGGGGGGAGGAGATGCGAACCTAATGACCAATGACCAAATTCCAATAACCAATGAAAAAGACAATGACCAATTCAGCAATAACCAATTAACCAAAGGGAAGGGCAAAACGGACTGCCTGTATCATTCTGGTCATTGGAATTTGATTATTGGTCATTCTCTTCTTGCCCGGTCAGTGGAATTTGGTCATTGATCGCTATGCTTCCAGGGAGTTGGCCTCATACCCGATTTCCACTTGCAACAGGTGATGGGTGGAGTGTACCCTCTAGGGGGAAGATCGTGGTATTCTTCGTGAGGCCGGGGCGGATCGCCGGCGGAAAGTTCTGTGAGGTGATGGTAAGATGAGAGGCATCCTGACGGATGAGGAGAGAGCCCGGGTCGCTGAGGGCATAGAGGAGATCGAGAAGCGGACGGGGGCGCAGATCGTGGTGGCCGTCGTGGAGCGCAGCGACAGCTATGCGGAGCTGCCGTGGAAGGCCTTCGCCCTTGGCGCGTCCATCACTTGCCTCGTCATATTGGCCCTGGGGTTCCTGGCGCCCTTCCAGGCTTCGCAGGCGGCGGGGTTTGTCGCCATGGCGGGGATGCTTGCCTTCGGAGGTCTCTGCGCGCTCCTCGCCGTTCTCATGCCGGGCTTCGCGCGGCTTTTTCTGTCCCGGTACCGCTGCGAGGTGGAGGTCCGGCAGTACGCCGAATCGCTTTTCCTTAAACGCGAGATCTTCGCCACCGCGAGGAGGACGGGCATCCTCCTCTTCGCGAGCCTTTTCGAGGGACAGGCGGTCCTTCTTCCCGACCGCGGCCTTGCGGGGTCCCTGACCGGGGACGCCATCGAGTCCGTCGTCGGGCCGATGGCAGCGTCGCTCTCGCGCGGCAGAACCGGGAAGGCCCTGGAGGAGGGCCTCGGGAGACTGCTCGACCTCCTCGAGGGGACCGCGTCGGCCGGTCCCGGCGATGCGGGTGAGAAGGAACTGCCCAACGAGGTCATCGAGGAGAGGGGCATATGAAGAGAACATCATTCCTGGTCTTCCTTTCAATGATCCTCGTCGTCCTTTCGGCCGCGGTTGCCGCCGACGTGCCCTATCTCACGGGCCGCGTGACGGATAACGCGCAGATCCTCTCCGCCAGGACACACAAGGCACTTACGGAGAGCCTGAAGGCGCATGAAGACCGCACCGGCAACCAGGTGGCCGTGCTCACCATCGCCAGCCTTGACGGCGAGGGTATCGAAGAGTATGCCGTCAGGGTCTTCGAAACATGGAAACTGGGCCGGAAGGGAAAGGACAACGGGGTCCTGATGATAGTCGTGCCGGAGGACAGGCGGATGCGCATCGAGGTGGGCTACGGCCTCGAGGGTACACTGACGGACCTCATGGCGGGCAGGATCATCCAGAACGTTATGGCGCCCCGCTTTCGCAAGGGGGATTATGAGGGCGGGATCATGGCGGGCGCCGCGGCCGTTGTCAAGGTGCTCGAAGGCGGGGAAGCGCCGCCGGCGACAGGCGGCAGCAGGGCCGTCAAAGGGTCGGGGGGCATCACGGAGCCCGACCTTCCGATCCCCCAGCGCATCCTCTTCGGCGCCTTCATCTTCGGTATCATCGGGCTCTTTACCGTGATCGGAATAGTCACGCCGGGAGTGGGCTGGTTCCTGTACTTCTTTCTGATACCCTTCTGGGCCATGTTTCCCATCGTCGTTCTCGGCGTGAGGGGAGCGCTCATCTGCCTTGCCGGATACCTCGTCATCTTCCCCGTGGCGAAGCTTCTTTTCAAGAACTCCGAGTGGTACAGGAAGGGCGTGACGAGTCTTCGAACCAAGGGCGGCGCCTCCATCGGCGGTTTCACTTTCAGCTCCAGCGGCAGAGGTTTCTCGAGCAGCAGCTCGGGCTTCTCCGGCGGCGGAGGATCGTCGGGCGGCGGAGGATCGTCGGGAAGCTGGTAGGCCCGGGCGAGGGAGCGGGGGAAGGCCCTGCCGACGGCCGCGGAAAGGTGGGCCGGCAAGCCCGGGAACTTTTCCGGAAACCACCGTGTCCAATGCGAGAGAAGGCTAAGATGCAATGTCACCACAGCTGAAAGGAGAATGAAATGAAACGGTCTTTGTTGGTGTTTTCCGGCGTCCTTTTGCTTGCCGTCCTCTCGGTACTCCCTGCAGGGGCATCCCCGGCGGGTCCCTTCAGTGCCATTTCCGATGGGAATGCCAGGCTGGCGGTGCAGTTGTACCGCGAACTCGGGGTAAAGGAAGGCAACCTCTTCTTCTCACCCTATAGTATCTCGTCGGCCATGGGCATGACCTATGCCGGGGCACGGGGGGAAACGGCGGTCCAGATGAAGAGCACCCTCCATTTCCGCCTGGAGCAGGCCGGGTTGAACTCGGGCTTCAGGAGCCTCAACAAGATCCTGTATGAGAACGCCAGGAGTTCGGGCCAGAAGCTCAGCATCGCCAACGCCCTCGTCCTGACGGGAGGGAACGTGAGCGACGTCTACCGCAAGATCCTGACGACCTATTACGACGCCGGGATCTTCGGGGGAGGCCTCGAGGAGATAAACGGGTGGGTGAAGACGAAGACGGAAGGGAAGATCGACAGGATACTCGAGCAGCTCTCCGCCAATTCCGTCTGTGTCATCCTCAATGCCATCTACTTCAAGGGTGCCTGGGAAAGCCAGTTCGACAAGAAGCTCACCTTCGACGGCCCTTTCAAGCTCTCGGGCGACAAAGAGGCGAAGACACCCTTCATGCACCGCAAGGCCGAGTTCAAGCTTCTCGACGAGAAGGACTTCCAGGCCCTGTCCTTGCCCTATAAGGGGAAAACCCTCTCCATGGTGGTCCTCCTTCCGAAGACCATCGACGGCCTTGCCGGGTTGGAGGACGCCCTCTACGCGGAAGACCTCAAGGGATGGCTCGCGAAGCTCGACAAGCAGCCGAACCGGAAGGTATCGGTCTACCTTCCGAAGTTCAAGCTCGAGACGAAGTACGACCTCGGCGCGCCCTTTCAGAAGATGGGCATGAAGGACGCCTTCTCCCCGGCGGCAGATTTCTCCGGCATGGGATGGAGGAAGGGCGATCTCTGGATAGGCCAGATCAAGCACAGGGCCTTCGTGGAGGTCAACGAGGAAGGCACGGAGGCGGCGGCCGCCACGGCCGTGGAGATGGTGACAAAGTCGGCTCCCGTCCGCGACCTCGTCTTTAGGGCGGACCACCCCTTCACGTTCCTCATCCGGGACAACGAGACGGGGACGATACTCTTCATCGGGAGGGTGGCGAACCCGGCGAGCTGAAAGACGGTTGAAAAGTTCAAGAGTTCAAAGGTTCAAGGGAACGACTTAAAGAAAGACCTCTCCATCTCGTGCAAACAAAGATCCATGTGGATACTTGAGCCTTGAGGTTTGTTTTCCCTTTCTGTTAAGCTTCAAGACACCCGGTGCGATAACACAGGTATATACGATACGTTTTCAGCTATCTGTGAACCGGAAGGATACAGCAATTGGCCATTCCATTGTTTCAGGGTTGCAGGATAACAAGACAGTCTCCTTTTCATGGAACATTTGAACTCTTGAACCCTGGAACCATCTTAATGACAGGAGGATTTATTGTTATGATCGCATCACGTACCCGGATTCTCTCAATGTTTGCACTTGTTCTCGGCCTCACGCTACTCGTGTGCTTCACCGCCCCCGCCCAGGCAGCCCCCCAGGCAGCCCCGAAGGCCGCGCCCGTCGAGCAGTACAAGGATACCGCCAGGGTCATGACCCACAGTTTTGCCGCCGCCCTGGGTGGAGCCCTGGCAAACGTGAAGAATGAAAAGGACCGCATCGACCTTATCCGGTCCTTCATTGCCCCGGTGCGCTTCTACGCCGATAAGTCGGGATACTTCTACGTCTACGATTCAAAATGCGTCAACGTTGCCCATGCCATACAGAAAGAGCTGCAGGGCAAGAACCTGTACGATTATAAGGACGCGAAGGGCAAATACGTCATCCGTGCATTGCTCGAGGCAGCGAAAAAGGGCGGCGGATTCGTCGATTTCTACTGGGTAAAACCGGGTTCCAAGGAACAGTTCCCGAAACTGGGATACGTTGAACCCATCCCCGGCACAGACTACTTCATTGGCACAGGTGTATACCTGCCGTAGAAGGCTTGTCCTGCCTTTATCCCGTAACAGACAGGGTTCCTTCGTTGGCTGAGATTGCTTGCTGAAGGCAACGGAGGAAGATAAGAGAGAAAGACAGTCCCGTGGCCCCCTAAAACTACCGGGGTCACGGGACATTTTTATCACGCCCTTTGGCGGAAACACAAAGAACACCCCGGAACGAGCCAACCCCTTCCCACCTGCCGCAGGTCGTATCATGTTGTCGAATCAAGATTAGGTGCTAGGCTTAATAGTAGAGATGGGAGCAAAAGGAGGGGTTATGGATGAGAGGAATGTGTTGATCGCCTTTGATGGTTCCGAAAGCGCCTTCAAGGCTGTAGACTATGTCGGGAAGCAGTTCTCGGGGCTGAAGGATATCAAGGTCACCCTGCTCTATGTGATCCCCAACGTACCTCCGCAGTTCTGGGATGACGGCCATATCCTGACGCGCGAGGAAAGGCAGGAGCGACAGGTGGTCATCGACAGATGGTTCGCCAACCAGAAGATGGTGCTTGAGCCCCACTTCGAGAAGGCCCGCCGGGTGCTGGTGGAGAAGGGCATGGAGGCCGGCCAGGTGGAGACCATGGTGGCCGGGGACACGGTCACCGTCGCGGAAGCGATCCTGGAAGAGGCGAAGTCAGGTCAGTACCTTACCCTCGTCATCGGCAGGCACGGGGCGGTTCCCGTCCTCGCCGGGGGCCTTGCGGCGACGATCCTTCACAGGGGGGCAGGCCTGGCGGTGTGCATCGTGGAGTAGGCGGAGGGCGAAAGGCATTATCTCTCGCCCGTTCGTCGCCCTGATGGCGGGGTGAGAGCGGAAGGAAAGGCGAAAGACCTTATCTCACGCCCGTTCCTCACTTCGTTCCTCTCTCAAGCTCGCAGAGGACGCAGAGAAAGACTGAAAAGAGAGAAAAGACTGCCGCCGGATCTCGGAGCCTCCCAAGATCCGGCGGCCTTCTCGTCCCGCCGTCCCGGCGGGAGAGAAAAGAATATCCTTAATTC
>LVAA01000214.1 GCA_001603955.1 Syntrophobacterales bacterium Delta_02
TCGCAGAAGAGACTGCCCACCTTCCCCTCCCGGCCGGCTCCGCTCACCCCCGACTTTGAGTCGACAAAGATATCGCCCTCGAGCATTCCCTGTTTGACGAGGGGATAAAGGGCAAGGATGGCAGAGGTCGGATAGCAACCGGGGTTGCCGACGAGTTTCGCCCCTTTTATCTTCTCCCTGTAGAGCTCGGGAAGGCCAAAGACTGCCTGCGCGGCCAGTTCCTTCGCCGTGTGGGGCTTGTAGGTGCTCTCGTAGATCGCCAGGTCCTCGAAACGGAAGTCCGCGCTGAGGTCCACGATGAGGGCCTTTCCGTCGAAAAGCTCCCGGGCCTTGTCCATGGCGGTCCCGTGGGGGAGGCAAAGGAAATAGACGTCGCAGGAGCCGCGATGGTCCCCGTCCGTCGGCTGAAGCACTTCCTCCAGCCGGCCCCGGAACAGGGGAAAGATATCCGAGATCTTGCGGCCCCGATACGTGTTGGACGTGATGACTTTTATCTTCGCATCGGGATGGGTAAGGAGCAAGGACATCAGGACAACGCCTGTATAGCCCGTTGCTCCTACGATTCCGATATTGAGCATCGATCTATCTCTTGGAGAACTGGAAGCTGGCGCGGGCGCCTTTCTTTCCGTATTTCTTCCGTTCCTTGGATCTCGGGTCCCTCGTGATGAGGCCCTGTTTCTTCAGGGTGACCCTGAGGCTGGAGTTCACTTCGAGGAGGGCCTTGGCGATGCCGTGACCGAGGGCCCATGCCTGGGCGGGTATCCCGCCGCCGTATATGTTCGCGACAACATCGAACTTGCCGACGTTGTTCGTCAGCACGAAAGGCTTGCTCACCGTAAGGCGAAGCTCTTCAACGGGAAAGTAATCCTCGAACGGCCTGCCGTTGATAAGGAACTCCCCGGAGCCCTGCCTTATCCAGACCCGCGCCACGGCGGTCTTTCTCTTGCCAGTTGCGTAGTACCTCTTTTCAGGCACCTTGTACCTCCTTCAACGATATCTCCCTGGGCATCTGAGCCTTGTGAGGATGCTCGCTGCCCCGATATACTTTCAGTTTCTTGAGGATCTTCCTGCCGAGCGTGTTCTTGGGAAGCATGCCCTTTACAGCCTGGTAGATCACCTCTTCCGGCTTCTTCTCCAGCATGACCTTGGCGTTCGTTACGCGCAGGCCGCCGGGGTAGTTGCTGTGCTTCTGATAGGTTTTCTGCAGGAGCTTCGCGCCCGTGAGCTTCACCTTGTCGGCATTGACGATGATGACAAAATCACCCGTGTCGGCATGAGGTGTGAAAACCGGCTTCGTCTTGCCGCGGAGGATCATGGCAACCCTGGCGGCGAGCCTTCCCAGCACCACGCCGTCGGCGTTCATTACGTACCAGTCGTTCGAAACTTCGCCTTCTTTTGGAAAATATGTCTTCATAACCATTTTCACCCTTAAAAAAATTTGTCTAAATTAATACATTTGGTACTCTAAGTCAAGCAAAACTTTGAGATTTACGCTTATCCGACGGGCCTTTCAGG
>LVAA01000053.1 GCA_001603955.1 Syntrophobacterales bacterium Delta_02
AATTAAAATATTTTGCCCCTCTGTGTCAATAGATTCCTTTGGAAATCACATTTTAGTCCGAGGGGTTCGGGGAGCATATTGACAATGAGCATCAAAATGTAGTTACATAGTACGCTTTTGTCAATTTTAAAGGAGGTGATGCCGTTATGGTATGCACAACGTTGAAACCGGGTATCGAATGTATCTTCATGAAGAAGACAGGATGTTCTTACAATGGAGGAAAATGCTTCACCATCGTAGAGAATTGCGAAGGATGCACCAGGGTCGTCGAGTTTGAAACGGGAAAGTACTGTTCGAGCTTCCCCTATCCTGCCCAGAAGTGGCAGAAGGGTTCGTGCCCTATGTCAACCCACGTGAAAAAAGCGGCCAAGGCCGAAGGGCAGAAGGTCAACCCCCTCAAGGCATCCAAGAGGGCTGCCGGCAAGAAGTAGTATCCGCGAACGCTTAGAATCGCTGGACCACAATAAGACAAGCCGCCTCAGTGAGAAGGGTCCCGCAGGTATCGCTCGATCTTTTTCATGGCGTTGTGCGCGTCTGTGGCGAGACGGGCAGGGTTTTTCAATGATGCAGAACTATTTGACTTTCAGGCCGATGGGTGATAAATAAAGAAAAGTCTTAAAGAGGAGGACAACCTTTGAGGAAGAATAAATCCGCCATCAAGCGGGCAATACAGTCCGAGAAGCGCAGGCTCAGGAATTCCCACTTCAAATCAACGATGAAGAGCAGGATAAAACGGGCCATCGGCGCCATCGACAGGAAAGAAGGGGAGGTCGAGGCGATCTTCAGGGATGCTGTTTCCTCCATCGACAAGGCGGCCTCAAAGGGTGTTGTGCACAAGAACAACGCCGCGAGAAAGATCTCCCGTCTGTCCCGGAAGCTTCACAAGAGCCAGGTAGCCTAGGACTGCATCAATATTCCAGGAGCAATTGAGCGCTGAACCGCCTCGCCATCCGGGCCGAGAGCCTGCGTATGGCTTCGCGTCTGTTGTATTCCTCCGCCCCTTCCTGTATCTTGTAGATCTCTGAATCACCGATGGTGAATTCTTTTATCAGGGTCCCGTTCTTCTGGGAAAGGGACACCTTCACCGTTACACTCACCGATTTCTCGATGACGACGCCCTGGGCGTTGAGGGATGACGGTGACATCGTAACGTCCGTGATCTCACCCTTCAGGATCCCATCGGCCTTTTCGTAGCTCAACGTGAAAAGACCCGTCGACAGGAGTTCCCTCGAAAAGGAATCCGTGACAGGCTGGGACACGTGGGGCTCGTAGGTCAGGTTCTTGAAGACGGGAACGTAGATCGACGATATGTCCCCGCCGTATATGCCCTTGCCGCCGATGAGCTGGTAACCGCACGCCCCCGTCACCATCAGAACCGTTGCCGCGATGATGACCAATCCTGTTCGTTTCAAGCCTTTACCTTTCATTATCCATCCCGTTGCCTTCATTCCTCTTTTTGACCCGTCACCCACGACCCGGCACCTGCCCTTTTCTACCCGCACACGATATTGACGAGCTTGTTGGGCACCACGATGGTCTTCCTGACGGTCTTTCCCTCGATATGTCTCTGCACTTTGTCCAGGCCGAAGACCATCTCCTTGAGCGCGTCTTCCCCCATGTCCCGGTCCGCTTCACAGGTGTCGCGGAGTTTTCCATTGACCTGCACGGCAATCATGACCTTTTCCTCTTTCACCAGTTCCTCGTTCCAGGACGGCCATGACGACCCGAGAAGGGCCACATCCCCTCCCATGGTCTGCCACAGTTCGGACACGATGTGAGGGACGAAGGGATAAAGAAGCCTCAGGACGGCCTCGATTGAACCCTTGAGCAGCGCCTGCCCCCTTTCGTCCCGGGCCTTGTTCTCGATGAACTTGTATGTCATGTTGACGAGTTCCATGATGCTCGCTATGGCGGTATTCAGATGGAACCGTTCCACGTCGTCCGTTACCTTCATGATGGTCTTGTGGATCTTGTGGATGAGTTGCTTCTCATCTCCGGCCGCTCCCGGGAACTGGTCGATCGCCTTTACTGCCGCCAGGGAATCCGCGCGGTCGGAAGCGAGTCTCCAGACTCTCTGGAGGAAGCGATAGCTGCCTTCCACACCCTGATCGCTCCAGTCGAGGTCCCGCTCCGGCGGGGAGGCAAAAAGACAGAAGAGGCGCGCCGTGTCGGCACCGTACTTCTCGATAAGATAGTTGGGGTCCACGACATTCCCCTTGGATTTGCTCATCTTGGCCCCGTCCTTGATGACCATGCCCTGCGTGAGGAGGTTCTCGAAGGGTTCGCGGACACCGACGAGACCAAGCTCGTTGAGGACGCGGTTAAAGAAGCGGGAGTAAAGCAGGTGCAGGACGGCGTGTTCGATGCCGCCGATGTACTGGTCCACCGGCATCCAGTAGTCGACGCGCTTCCTGTCGAGGGGGCCATCCTGGTAATCGGAGCAGGCGTACCGCAGGAAATACCATGACGATTCGACAAATGTATCCATCGTATCTGTCTCCCGCCGCGCCTTCTTCTTGCAGATGGGACACTCCACCTCGTGGAACGGCGCATGATCGGCCAGCGGCGAGCGGCCCACCATCTTGATCTCGAGGTCGACGGGCAACACCACCGGCAGGTCCCTCTCGGGCACCGGAACGGTTCCGCAATCCTCGCAATAAATGATGGGTATGGGAGCTCCCCAGTAACGTTGCCTCGAGATGCCCCAATCCTTCAACCGGTAATTGACGGTCCGCGTGCCAAACCCCTTCTCCTCGAGGTAGTCGATTATGGCACCGATGGCCTCGCGGTTGTTCATTCCGTTAAACCTGTCGGAATTGACGAGAACACCGTCGTCCACGTATGCACAGTCCATGGAGTTCGCGCTGAGCTCCCTGTCTTTGGGTGTGATCGTGACGATCACGGGGAGATCATACTCCTTCGCGAACTCGAAGTCCCTCTGATCGTGCGCGGGGACGGCCATGATGGCGCCCGTGCCGTACTCCATGAGGACAAAGTTTCCCACATAGATGGGGATCCTGTGACCCGTCAGGGGGTTTATGGCATATTTCCCCGTGAAGACACCCTCTTTTTCGAGGCTGACCTCCCCCCGGAAGCTCCTGTCCTGTGCCTTGACCTTCTGCACAAAGGCGGCCACCTCTCTTTCCTGGGCGGTACCACGGGGCAGTTCGAGGGTAAGGGGGTGTTCCGGCGCCAGGACCATGAAGGTCACACCGTACAGGGTGTCGGGCCGGGTCGTGAAGATCGTGAATGGCGATCCGTCCTCCAGGGTGAAATGGACCTCGACGCCATAGCTCTTGCCGATCCAGTTCTTCTGCATGCTCGTGACCTTCTCGGGCCAGCCGGGCAGCCTGTCGCAGTATTCGTGGAGCTCGTCGGCATACTTCGTTATCGCGAAGAACCATTGTGTCAGTTCCTTCTGTATGACCTCCTCTCCGCAGCGCCAGCAATTCCCCCCCTCGACCTGTTCGTTGGCGAGGACGGTCTGGCACCTGGGACAGAAATTGACGGGCGAGCTCTTCCGATAGACGAGACCTTTCTCGAACATCCTGAGAAACATCCACTGTTCCCACCGGTAATAATCAACATCGCAGGTGGCGACCTCCCGTCTCCAGTCGTAGCCGAAACCGAGACGTTTCAGCTGCTGTTTCATGTAATCGATATTCTCGTGGGTCCACGTCGCCGGCTGTATCCCTCTTTCGATGGCGGCGTTCTCCGCGGGCATGCCGAAGGCGTCCCACCCCATGGGATGGAGGACATTGAGCCCCTTCATCGTCTTGTACCGCGCTATGACATCGCCGATGGAATAGTTCCTCACGTGCCCCATGTGGATCTTCCCCGAAGGATAAGGGAACATCTCCAGAAGATAATATTTCTGTTTCGACGGGTCTTCTTCAACGCGGAACGCTTCGCGCTCTTCCCAGTACTTTTGCCATTTCTCTTCGATCGCGTGAGGCTCATAGGGGTTCATCATGTTCTCCAAACGTGTCATTGGTAAGGGGTTGGACCTTTCACTTCTCCAGCATCGCCCGGATACGCAGTCTCAACGCGTTGAGGCGAATGAAACCGCCGGCATCCTTCTGGTCGTACACGGTGTCGGTGTCGAAGGTCGCAAAGTCCTTCATGTAGAGGGAATTCTTCGACTTGCGTCCCACGACAATGCAGTTGCCCTTGTAGAGCTTCAACCGCGCCGTCCCGTTCACCACCGACTGTATCTCGTCCGTGAGCGCCATGATGGCCTTCATCTCCGGCGAGTACCAGAACCCGTAATAGATGAGTTCGGCCACCTTGGGAATGAGACCGTCGCGGATATGCATGACCTCCCTGTCCAGGGTCAGCGTCTCCACGGCCCGGTGCGCCGCGTGAAGGATGGTGCATCCCGGCGTTTCGTACACGCCCCGGGATTTCATGCCCACGAAGCGGTTCTCCACGATATCGACGCGCCCGATGCCGTTGGCGCCGCCGACCTTATTGAGGTACTCGACGATCTTGAACGCCGACATCTTCTTGCCGTTCACCGCCACGGGTACGCCCTTCTCGAAGGTTATCTCTACGTATGTTGCCTTATTGGGGGCCTTCTCCGGTGAGACCGTCGTCTTGAACATGTTCTCCATCGGCTCGGACCAAGGATCCTCCAGGATGCCGCCCTCGTAACTGATGTGCATGAGGTTCCGGTCCATGCTGTAAGGTTTCTTCTTCGTCACCGGCACCTCTATGTCATGCTTCCGGGCATAGTCGATGAGGTCATCGCGGGAGGTGAATTCCCACTCCCTCCAGGGAGCGATGATCCTGATGTTCGGCTCCATCGCGTAAAAGGTGAGCTCGAACCGGACCTGGTCGTTTCCCTTGCCCGTCGCCCCGTGGCAGACGGCGTCGGCCTTCTCCTTGCGGGCTATCTCGATCTGCCTCTTCGCGATGAGCGGCCGCGCAATGGAGGTGCCCATCAGGTAGTTTCCCTCGTAGATCGCGTTCGACTTGATGGCAAAGAATATGAAATCCCTCGCGAACTCTTCACGAAGGTCCTCTATGTAAACCTTGGAGGCACCCGTCTTCAAGGCCTTCTCTTCCAGACCGACAAGCTCTTCCTCCTGTCCGACATCCGCGGCGTAGGCTATGACCTCGCAGCTATAGACGTCCTTGAGCCATTTCACAAGAATCGATGTGTCGAGCCCTCCCGAATACGCGAGGACCACTTTCTTAACCTTCTTCATCCTGACCTCCGTTTATTCTGCCGAAGTCTTTGTCCGCCCGGCGAGAAGCCATTCGAGGAGTGCCTTCTGGGCATGCAGCCTGTTCTCCGCCTGCGTGAATATGACCTCCTGGAAGCGTTCAAATACCTCGTCCGTTATTTCCTGACCGCGATAGGCCGGCAGGCAATGCATGACGATGGCGTCCCTGTGTGCCAGCCTCAAAAGTTTGTCGTCTATCCTGTAACCTTTGAAGGCCTTCTTCCTCAAGGCCTTTTCCTTTTCCTGGCCCATGCTGACCCACACGTCGGTGTATATGACGTCGGCGTCGCGCACTGCTTCGGCCGGGTCGTCGGTGGGGGTGAAATCGGCGGCCACCGATGCCCTTTCGGTCAGTTCCCTGTCAGGCAGATAGCCCTTCGGTGTGGCGATGGCAAGGGGCATCTTCATCAGGATCGCCGCCTCCAGCCATGAGTTGGCGACATTGTTCCCGTCCCCGATGTAGGCAACCTTCACCTTCCTGCGGTCCCCCTTGAATTCCTGTATGGTCTGAAGGTCCGCGAGGGTCTGGCAGGGATGATACTGGTCGGAAAGACCGTTGATCACGGGAATGCTCGCCCACCTGGCGAGGTCTTCGACGGTGTTCTGCGAGAAGGTGCGGATCATGACGCCGTCAACATACCGGCTGAGGACGCGGGCCGTGTCCTGTATCGGCTCTCCCCGGCCGATCTGAGTATCGGTGGGGGAGAGGAAGATGGCCTGCCCGCCCAGCTGGCGCATTCCCGCCTCGAAGGAAAGGCGCGTCCGCGTGGAAGCCTTCTCGAAGATCATGGCAAGACTCTTGCCTGCGAGCGGCTCCCAGGGTTTGCCCGCCTTCCTGAGCGCCTTGAGCTGCCGCGCTCTCTTCAGGAGCTGATCGCACTCCTTCTTCGTAATGCTGAGTAGCCTGGTAAAGTCCCTTTTCACCCTTTCTTCCTTTCAAATATCCTATTCGCTATATCGAGAAATATGTCGATCTCCTCCTTTTTCACGATAAGGGGGGGCACGAGACGCAAGGTCGTCCCCTTCGTGCAGTTGAGGATAACGCCTTCTTCGAGGAACTCCTTCGCCGTCGCGTCGGCATCGATGGAAAGCTCGACACCCCAGATGAGGCCGAGCCCCCTCACATCGGCAATGAAGGGAAACCTCTTCTTGAGTGCGAGAAGGCCCTTGCAGAGGTACTTGCCCGAATCTGCGCAGTTCTTTATCACGCTGTCATCGATAAGGGTGTTGAGGGTTGCGAGCACCGCGGCTGAGGCCAGAGGGTTTCCCCCGAACGTGGAGGCATGGGTCCCGGGCACGAAGGCGGACATGACTGCATCCGTCGCCACCATGGCCCCAACGGGGAACCCGTTGCCCAGCGCCTTCGCCAGGCTCATGACATCGGGTGTGATACCGAAATGCTCATAGGCGAAGAACGCACCCGTTCTGCCGATGCCCGTCTGCACCTCGTCGAGGATGAGGAGTATGTCCTTTTCCTTCGTGAGTTCCCTGAGGCCCGTCACATACTCCTTGTCGGCCACGTAAACCCCGCCCTCGGCCTGGACAAGCTCGAGCATGACGGCACATGTCCTTTCGGTGATCGCGCTCTCGACCGCCGCGAGATCGTTGAAGGGCACGTGGACGAATCCACCCGTCAGCGGCTCGAATCCCACTCCGAACTTCTTCTGCCCCGTCGCCGCCAGGGTGTTGATCGTCCTCCCATGGAAGGAATTGTCCATGGCAATGATCTCATGGCGCCCTTCCCCGTGCCTGTCCCAGGAATACCTGCGGGCGAGCTTGATCGCGGCCTCGTTGGCCTCCGCCCCGCTGTTGCAGAAGAAGACCTTGTCGCCGAATGAATGCTCCACGAGCATCTGTGCTGCCTTTATCTGCGGCTCCATGTAGAAAAGGTTCGAGACGTGGAACAGTTTCTTTGCCTGTGCCGTCAGTGCCTCCACCACGTTCTGGTGGGCATGCCCCAGGTTGCACACGGCGATGCCGGCCAGAAAATCAAGATACCTCCTTCCGTTGACATCCCAGAGCCAGCATCCCTCACCCTTGGTGACGACAATGGGAAAACGCGTGTATGTGTTCGCCAGGTATTGTGTAGCCTTCTTTACCAGTTCTTCCTGCATCTTTCTAGTCTCCTGTTATCTCGGTGCCTATCCCCGAATCGGTGAATACTTCAAGGAGGATGGCATGGGGTGTCCTGCCGTCGACTACGTGCGCCTCCCTGACGCCTCCCTTGAGTGCTTCCGTGCAGCATGTGACCTTGGGGATCATCCCGCCTGTCACGACCTTGTCATCGATAAGCTTCTCTATCTCCGATCGCTTCAGGATGGAAATGAGCTTTCCATCCACCCCCATGACACCCTGCACATCGGTAAGCAGTATGAATTTCTCAGCCGAGAGGGCCGCGGCGATGCTGCCTGCCGCCGTGTCGGCGTTGATATTATATGCCTTGCCGTCCACCCCGTCGGCAATGGGAGCTATGACGGGGATATAGCCGTGCCTGCTGATATCCTTTATGATGGCGACATCCACGGAGGTGATCTCTCCGACAAGACCCACACTCTTATCTTCCACCTGCTTCGCCATGAGGAGCCTTCCGTCCTTGCCGGAAAGACCGATGGCCTTGCCGCCCATATCGTTGATATTTTTAACGATCTCCTTATTTACGAGACCCGACAGGACCATTTCGGCCACCTCCAGGGTCTTTTCGTCGGTAACCCTGAGGCCGTTCACGAAACGCGTGGGTATCTGGAGGTCCTTGAGCAGCCTTCCGATCATGGGGCCCCCGCCGTGGACGATGACGGGATTGATCCCGACATACTTGAGGAGCGCAACGTCCTTCGCAAACTCCTTCTTCAGGGACTCTTCCTCCATCGCCGCGCCACCATATTTTATAACGAATATGGACCCGGCGAACTTGCTGATATAGGGAAGTGCTTCCAGAAGCGTCTGTATCTTTTCACTCATCATAATACCCCGATCGTTAGAGTATGTACCTGCTCAGGTCCTCTTTGTCCAGAAATTCCCCCAGTTTCTCCCGGACATAGGCCTTTGTCACCTCGACCTTCTGGCCCTTCAGGTCGGGCGCCGTGAAGGAGATGTCGTCAAGGAGCTTTTCCATCACCGTGTAGAGCCTCCGGGCTCCTATGTTCTCCGTCATCTCGTTTATCCGCTGGGCTATGTCCGTGATCTCCCGGATGGCCTCTTCGTGAAACTCCAGCTCCACGTCCTCCGTCTTGAGGAGCGCCCGGTACTGCTTGATGAGAGCGTTGTCGGGCTCCGTGATGATCCGGTAAAAGTCATCCTTCGTCAGGGCGTCGAGCTCCACCCGGATGGGGAAACGACCCTGCAGCTCGGGGATGAGATCCGCCGGTTTGGACATGTGAAACGCCCCCGCGGCGATGAAGAGTATGTGGTCCGTCTTCACCATGCCGTACTTCGTCGTGACCGTCGTTCCCTCCACGATGGGGAGGATGTCCCTCTGGACGCCCTCACGCGACACGTCCGGCCCGTGGTCGTGGTCGCGGCTCGCTATCTTGTCGATCTCGTCGAGGAAGATGATCCCCGATTGCTCCACGCGGTCGACGGCCTCGGAGGTGACCCTGTCCATGTCGATGAGCTTGCGCGATTCTTCCTGTATAAGGTGCTCGTAGGCCTCGCCGACCTTCATTTTGCGCCGTTTCGTCTTCTGGGGAAGCATGTTGCCGAACATGTCCCGAAGCTGCATATCCATCTCTTCCATCCCCTGCGAAGAGAATATCTCTATGATGGGAAGTGCCCGGTCGGGGACCTCAAGCTCCACGAGACGGTCGTTCAGGCTTCCTGTCCGGAAGCGCGTGCGCATCTTCTCCCGGGACTGGTCGGGGCTTTCCTCCTCCTCCCCCGCAGCGCTCGCCCGTCTCTTCGGGATAAGCAGGTCGAGGATCCTCTCTTCGGCCATCACCGTGGCCTTCTCCTTGACCCGTTCATGCTCCTCCTTCTTGAGCATGTTCACGGAGAGTTCCGTGAGATCCCTTATCATCGACTCCACGTCCCTACCGACGTACCCCACCTCGGTGAATTTCGTCGCTTCTATCTTGAGAAAGGGGGCATTGGCCAGTTTTGCCAGCCTGCGGGCTATTTCCGTCTTGCCCACCCCGGTGGGGCCGATCATGATGATGTTCTTGGGTGCCACTTCGTCGCGCAGGTCCGCGGGTATCATCTGGCGCCGCCAGCGGTTGCGCAGCGCAACCGACACGGCCTTCTTTGCCTTGTTCTGGCCGATGATGAACCGGTCCAGCTCCTCCATGATCTCCTTCGGCGTCAACTGTTTCATCAAAGTTCCTCTATCGTTACCTTCTCATTCGTGTAAATGCATATATCCGAGGCGATCGCCATGGACTCCCTGACGATCTCGACTGCCGAAAGGGATGCGTGCTTCACGAGCGCCTTTGCCGCCGCCTGCGCGTAGGGACCGCCGGAACCGATCGCCGCTATGCCGTCGTCGGGCTCGATAACGTCGCCGTTGCCCGAAAGGATGAGCGTATGGTCGCTGTCGGCAACTATGAGCAGGGCCTCGAGCCTCCTTAAGAGCCTGTCCGTCCTCCAGTCCTTGGCGAGTTCCACGGCTGCCCGCGTGATGTTGCCGTTGAACTGTTCGAGCTTCTTCTCGAAACGCTCGAAGAGGGTAAAGGCGTCCGCCGTCGCTCCCGCGAATCCCGCCAGGCATTTGTCGTGATAGAGCTTGCGGACCTTCTTCGCCGTGTGCTTCATCACCGTGGCATTCATCGTGACCTGCCCGTCGCCTCCAATAGCAATTCCCCCATTGTGTCTGACGCACAAAACAGTCGTGGCTTCCATTCTTTACCTTCTGGGATGCGATTTGTCGTATATCTCCATGAGTTTGTCCATGGAGACGTGGGTATACCTTTGGGTCGTGGAGAGCTTGGAATGGCCGAGCAGTTCCTGAATCCCCCGGAGGTCGGCCCCGTTGTCCAGCATATGCGTGGCAAAGGAGTGCCTGATCCCGTGAAGGGACAGGTTTTTGAAAAGCTGCGCCTTGATCTGATGCTTCTTCATTATCCTCAAAAGACCCCTGTACGTGAGGCGTTCGCCCCGGAAATTTATGAAAAGGGCCTTGTTCGCCGCAAACTTGTCTATTATCCCCACCGCGGAGAGGTATTCCTCGAGAGCCTCTTTCGCCTTCTCGCCGAAAGGCAGGACCCTTTCCTTGCCGCCTTTGCCCATCACCCGCGCCCACATACCCTCGAGGTGAAGGTCCTCCTTGTCCATGGCGAGGACCTCGCTCGCCCTCATGCCCGAGGAATACATGAGCTCAAAGATGGCCCTGTTACGCATATTGAGCCACCCGTCCCTGGGCAGGAAATCGAGAAAGTGGAACATCTCGTCTATGGTATAAAACTTGGGGAGATGCTTCTCTATCCTGGGACTGCGGATTATGAGGGCCGTGTTCTCGTCGATATAGCCCTTCTTTTTCATGAACCTGAAGAACATCTTGATCGCCGAGACCTTCCGCGACAGCGACGACTTCTTGAGACCTTTGTATATGTGGACTATGTACGCCCGAATCGTGTCATGGTCCACGACCTCGGCAGAACTCTCCGAGACGAACCGGACGAAATCCTCTACATCACCGCGGTACGCCCTCCTGGTATTGAAGGCAGCCCCCTTCTCGTTGTCGAGATACTTGTAGAACTCTTTCGCGACAACCTTGATGGTCTGCTTGTCCATAGACCTATTATTTTATAATTTTCACGGAAATAATCAAGGAAATTCCCCTGTTGCCCGCATCCGGCGCGACACCGGGGCGCTTCTTGTCCCCCTGCCCGTCGATGGCGTGGCATCG
>LVAA01000215.1 GCA_001603955.1 Syntrophobacterales bacterium Delta_02
GCCTACGACCAGATGCAGGAAAGCCTGGCGCTGTTGCGCATGCTGGCGGACAGTGCGCACGATGTGGAGGCCGGGCAGGTTCGCGATTCGGACGCGGTCTTTGCCGACATCCGCACGATGATCGCGGAGAAGCGCGATGGCCGGGGATGACGCGGCCTGGGCGGTCAGGTTCACCCGCTGCGCGGAAGAAGATTTAAGGGGCATTTTCGCGTTTCTGGCCGAGAAAGACGGCCCGGACATCGCCGAGGCGGTCCTTGAAAAATTCGTGCGGGCGCGCGACAGCCTGAGGGAGCTTCCCGACCGGGGGCGCATCCCGCCGGAGTTGCAGCGGGTCAACATCGGCTCGTATCGGGAAATCCAGGTCGCGCCGTACCGGGTCATCTACCAGGTCAACACGGCGGCCCGCGAGGTGTACATCCATGTTGTCGCCGACGGGCGGCGCAACTTCACCGAGCTCTTGCGAGAGCGATTGCTCATGCCGCCTGTTTCGGGGTGAGATGCGGCAGGGGCGGAAGTGAAATGGTCGTTACGGTTGCATTGGGGGGAACGGCAAGGGGGATGATCATCGTACGGTTTTTTGTAGGTCGCGTCCCCTCAAGTATTCTGAAGCGGACACGGAAAGCGGCACGGGCAGTGCCAGGGAAATACTATCCCTGTACAGCTCATACGCAAAAAAGGGGCTACCCGCTTCCGGATAACCCCTTAGAATCATTCTAGCGCCTCCGAAATGAATCGGCCTCATGACACCTTACCCGTATGAATCCGTATTGACTGAGGATATTCGCTATCCAGCCGAGGCTGTGCACTCAGGTGAACACGATTTCAATCAAAACAAACGTATTCTAAAGTTCCGCCATCAAACGCCTTGCCTTTTCTTTAAGAGATTCATCAACTTTGATCGATCTGTGACCAATGTAATCCAGGCAAAACCGTAATGCTTCTGAATCTGAAAGAATTCGTTTTCCAGTGCTGGTCTTCGTGTTTGCGCTATTATAGTTGAAGCCACGTTGTTTTTGAAAATAGGCTACGACGTCTCTACTCTCATAATCACGAAGGATCTCATAGTCTTCAATGAATGTTTTTATTCCAACCGCTCGCAAGTTCCGCAAATGACGATCCTCTGAATCCTCTCCCCGATAATAACCTCGCAGCACATTTCCGAGACTCATTCTCTGGGCAGCAGGATCAGTAAAATTTTTAAAACGTTCTCGTAACTCTGATTCATCAACACCGATTTCTCCTGCTACGTATACATATTGCTCATCAAGAGTTTTTCCTCTTAAAGCCAAGGTTACACGATCACCCATATCAGGACGGGGACACGAACGAGTTCCACCAGCACCTTGCCGTAAATCACTAACGTTAACCATGGGAGCCTCGACTGGAGAAGGCAAGATCGAACTCGTCCTTTCGATTTCGTTGAAAGCCGCATTTAACAAAAAAGTTTTCTCGGACTGACCACGCATCGCAGCCACTTGCCGAATTCGTCGCCACAACTCATCTGGGATGTTTTCAAGAACGTAGTTCATATTCCTCTCCTTGTTTTGAAAGTAGGCGGAAAGTACTTAAGGTCGACAGCAAATGTCAAGCCTTAATTTACCTTAAATACAATTTGTCCTAAATTGGCGCAATTTTTAGCAGGGCGAATCATTCATTGCGCGACGGTATCTTGC
>LVAA01000054.1 GCA_001603955.1 Syntrophobacterales bacterium Delta_02
CTTGACAACCCCCCTGCCCCCCGGCGGACGGGTTGACGGTGTCATACCATTCAAACACGGCGAGGAGGATAGTGTCTCCTGAGCGTAATTGTTCTATAATTTTATGTGTATTACAAGAGAAATCATGTCGGAGGAGGCTCTTGGTCGTGATAGCCTCGCCCTCGGGAAATGAACGAATTCTCTTGAGATGGGATATTCATGCTGCTGGACTAACCGACCATGTTGTTCTCAGCGAAAAGAGGCTCCATCGCCTATTTTTACTACTACCAGGACGAACATGGCGAGGTTCGTGGTCCTGCCCAAGCAAGGCCTCACCGGGAACCACCTTCAAGAAACACATGGCCATAGCGAAGGACCTCATGTCCGAGGACAACAGCCTCCTCGCGGAGGTCCTTTTCAACGATCATTCCATTGCGCAGATCGAGAAGGCGGCCTC
The DNA here is from genome assembly GCA_001603955.1 of Syntrophobacterales bacterium Delta_02. Lineage (GTDB taxonomy): Bacteria > Desulfobacterota > Syntrophorhabdia > Syntrophorhabdales > Syntrophorhabdaceae > Delta-02. Next base: position 437 of record LVAA01000054.1, read on the forward strand.
CCGCCTCACATTCCTGAAACACATCGTAAAGGGAAAGGGCCGGGAGGAACTCTTCCTCTTTTTCGGGAAACTGCGCGGGAATATCTCATGAAACGGAATGCGGCTCCCCCGGCTAGTCCTTGCGGGCTGCGCCCTGCCTCTCGAGCCATCCCTCAGGGTCGCATACGTGAACATCGAGGCCTGCGATGTGTCTTTCACCGGCCGGGGTTGACAGGGGAGAAATAATGTAGTTCTTTCCTTCGGGATACCAGGTGCGGAACAGTTTGAGCCCCGCGGGGTCGAAGGCGTCAGGGTTCCACTCGCATTCGATGGCATCCACCTCGTCCCGTGCGCCGGGAACGATGAAATCGACCTTCCTGTCATCCGCCCATCTCCAATACTGTACCTGAGACCCCGGGACGTGGGCTTCGAGGTATTCAAGGACGACATGCTTCCAGAGAAGATCGTAGTCGTCAGGGCGCAGCGGATCCCAACCCCTGGCAAAAGCCACGAACCCCGTGTCGAACCCGTAGACCCTTGGCATCTTTATTATCTCCTTCTGCCCTTTTCCGTGGAAAGGCCGGACAATGGTTATCGCCCGGGTGGCATCCAGGGCCCTTAAGTGCTCGGCGACGGTGGGACGGCTTATGCGGAGGTTCTCCGAGGCCCGTGTCGTCTCGAAAGGATCGCCACTCTGCTTGAGGAGGTATTCGAAGAGCATGGTGAACTTGTCGGAATCACGAAAACCGAAGGGCTCCCGGATATCGCGGTTAAAAAAGGCATCCATCCATTCACGATAGAACCCGGACTGTCGATGTTCCATCAGAAGGGCCTCGGGAAGCCCGCCGTGGTGAATGCGCTTCTCCAGTGAAACATCGAAAGCGGGAAGCTCGTTCCACAGAACGGGGCCAAGATGGACGAGGCGCTTCCTGTCACCGAGCACATCACCCGCCCGCCCGTCCGCCGCTACGGTGGAGGAGGCTGCTATGATCCTGAGCTCCCGAAAGTGATCGGCGCCTGTCTTGAGAACGGTCATGGCATCGGGAAGCTTGTGGACATCGTCAAAGACCACGATCGGCCGGTCACAGGCGCGAAAGAAAAGCTCGGGGTCCGCCGCGATGTGCGCTGACCGGTCCGGGTCGCAATTGACATGGAGCACCCGCTCCGTTCCGAGACCCTGGGTCAGCGTTGTCTTCCCCACCCCTTTCACGCCCGACAGCCAGACGATCGGTGCTTCCCGCCAGGCATCCTCTATTCTCTCTATCCAGGACCGTCTCTCCACCATCAGGACAACATAGTTACCATATATTCGGAGTAAACGTCAAGTAGAGTGTGAAGGGACAGGTTCCGTGACCCGCTCCGTGCCCCCCAAAAACCCTTTCAATGCGTGCGCGTCTCTGGTAGTGTATGAAGACAGGTGATGGGTAATAGGTTATAGGTACCGGGAAAAAAGGTCTGGTCCTTCCCATCACCCATCACCCATAACCCATCACCTATTACCTGTTGCCTGTATTATCAGGAGGACTGATCCCATGAAGATAGTGAGCGAACACAGGGAGTTTTCAACCCAGGGGAGCGGAGACCTTATCGACATTACCCGGGAGCTGGTCGGCTGCCTCTCCGGGAGCGGCCTTAAGAACGGCAATATGACGGTCTTCGTGCAGGGCTCCACGGCGGGCATCACCACCTTCGAGTACGAGCCGGGACTCATCGGTGACGTGCAGGAATTCTACGAAAGAATGGTCCCTTCGGACCGCGGTTACCGCCACGACGAAACATGGGGTGACGCGAACGGCTTTTCCCACCTCAGGGCCACATTGACGGGCCAATCCCTGACGATACCTTTCGAATCGGGCACGCTGCTCCTCGGGACCTGGCAACAGGTGGTCCTCGCCGAATTCGACAACCGCTCGCGGGAACGGCTGGTGGTAGTGCAGATGATAGGGGAATGAAAAGACCGTTAAAGCCGCTTGAGCCGCTTGAGCCGTAAAGACAAAAAAAGATTCTTTGGCGTTCGAGCGGTTCAAACGGTTCAAGCGGTTGCAACCCGTTTCTTTCTGGACTATACTGAATCGTATTTCACCGTACACACGCTGTCGTAAGGAAAGATCTTCGAGAATCGGGGGAATCTCATGTGCTGCCTGTCGCCGCTGAAGCTCACTGCCCTCTTCCTTGGAATTCTCCTGTCCCTTCTTTCCCTGGGAGGCTGCAGGAAACCCGAGCCTGCCTGGATCATCCTTGCCGTCGATGGAGAGCTGTTTTCGGACGCGCTTGTCATCATCGACGGGAAGCAGGCGGGGAAGCTCACGCGGACACTCATCAAGCCTGATGGCCGCCTGTATATTGACGGCATCCTCACCGCGAAGCTGCCTCCCGGCCACAGGGACATCCCGGAAAAGGACGATTACCAGGGCACGATCGATTCCCTCGAGCTGAAGGCCGGCGAGCATACCATCCTCCTTCAGACGGAAGACGGGAAGACGCTGCAGATCACGGCCAGCATACCCCCCGGTCGCCACCTCGTCACCTACCACTCCGACGAGGAAACACTCAAGTGGAACAACGCAAAACTGCAAGCATCCCCAGGTTCGAGCGTGAACGTGAAACCGTGAAGACGGTTGCAACCGCTTGAACAGCTTGAACCGCTTGAATGTTGAAAAGCTAAGAAATGAGAAGGCTTGTGAGGATACCAGGTTTGCGCCGAAACGACAACAGACCGGGACTTCAAGAATCACAGCCAATGGTCAGGAAGGGTCTCTTGTCTCTAAACGTTCAAGCTGTTCAAGCGGCTCTAACGGTCTTTACCGTCTCATCCCTCCCGGATCGTGGGATACTGTGAAGATGAGGATGTTCTTGTTGGAGCTTCGTTTGTATTCGATGTTCTTGGCCGCCCGCTTCATGATCTTTGTCGATGGTCTCTCGCCGGGCCCAAAGAAGTCGTCAGCCTCGGGAAAGGTACCGGCAAGCAGCATGTTGAAGGGAACCCCGGTGTCGGCGATGGTGACATAGAGGGCACCCGTGTCGTGAACGGTGCAGGAGATCTCGATCTCCCCGGGCTTCTCGCGGCAGGCAAAACGTATGATATTGTTGACTGCCTCCTCGATGGCCTGCCCGAGATCGTCCACGGTCTTATCACTGTAACAGCACTCCAGGGCCATACCCCGGACAAAACCGACAAATTCCGGCATGAAGGACCTTTCAGCGGGTCCTCTGATCGTATCGGGTTGCGTATCGGTCTCTTTCACTGTCGTCATTCTCACCTCGATCGTTCCTGACGGTATTGTTCACCGGTAGAAGACACCGCCGGCAAAGCTGACTGAAGACTGCCCGTCCGTCCACTGATCGTAGCTCACGATGTCGGACGTACATCCTTCAAGGAGTTTGAGCTGGAAGAAGATAGGGGTAAGCCCGCATATCCTCCGGCTGTCCCCCTCGCTCTTGACGGCACGGAAGAAGCCCTCGGCGTCCACATTCCTGACATGCTCGAGGATGGCCTCGTCTTTGCGCCGCGAGCTGTCGAGGGTCGAACGGTCAAGGGGATAACGGTCGCCGAACTGGGCCCCGATATGGGCAAGGTCAGCGCCCGAAAGGATCAGGCAGGGCTTCCCATAGGCTTCGAGCACACCTCTCAGGCTCTCGACGAGGAGCCTCACTTCCTCCTCGTCCGTATCCTTAAGGCCACCTACGTATTCGTGCATGGAACCCGTAAGGATGGGGAGGATCTCGAAGTCCTCCTGGACCATGAACTGGATGAGGGGGAGTTGCAGTTCGATGGAATGCTCCGTCCGGTGCGGCCACTCATCAATATACCCTTTCAGAAGATCGTTCCCGCCGATCAGCTCCCTCAAACCCTGTCCGCAGGGTATTGTCTCGAGGGGTGTCTCGAAGTCCTTCAGGGATATGCTCCAGAGCGCCTCGGTGGGGCGGTGGCATGTACCGAAGATGACGATGAGGGGTTTCGCGCCTCCTCTCAGGTAGGGATATATCGCGCGGTACACCGCGGCACCTCTCTGGTAGTCGATGTGCGGCGCAAGGATGCCCGAAATCTCCCGCGGGGGGGCGGATGTCACTGCGCTGCCGTCGAAAAGGTCATCGAGAAAGGACAGGAGTTCCATCCGGTTCGACGCGTATCCCTTACCCGCAAGGTGTGCCCTCCTGACGGGGGAGCCATAGTATTCATCCCGAAGGTCCTTCATATGCCTGTCGTAGCGCTCACCCTCAAGGAGGAGGTTCTCGTCCATGACCCTTACGAGATCCTCTATGCGCTCGATATAGACCATTTCGCCTGAGGCGCGCATGAATTCCGCCTGGATGTCGCGAAGCGTTCTGGTACCGTCCATGAGGGACACCATGAAGGCCACCTCTCTGGTGACGGCGAGGGCGTTCTCCACCACCCCTTCCGCGTCACGCAGGAGTATGAGGTCCTGACCGTCCTGATTGAAGGGGATCACATCGACAAAACGCAGTTTCGGTCTTTCCATGACCTTTAGGTATACCATAACGGGAGGGAAGATGGAAGAAAAGGGGGAAGCAGCAGGAAGGAAAATCCATTTGACATCATGGAGATAAAATTTAAGAATAAAAGTCTGATATGCCGCGTCCTTCTTTCCTCGATGAGATAGAAACACACTCAGGGGTGACAGTCTCGGTGTGCTACCAGTGCTGCCGCTGCACCAACGGATGCCCCGTTGCCGGGGACATGGAGATCGTCCCCCACAGGGTCATGGGGTATATTCTGAGCGGCGAGCGGGAAAAGGTCCTTGCGTCGACATCCCCGTGGAAGTGCCTCCAGTGTGCCACCTGCAGCCTGCGCTGCCCGAACGGCATCGACGTCGCCCGGGTCTTCGAAACCCTCCGTCAGATATCCCTCGCCTCCGGTCTCGCCGCGAAGAACGACATCGCGCATTTTGACGATCTTATCATCGACAGCGTGGAAAGGCACGGGCGCTTCGCCGAGTTGGAAACGATCATGCGCTATCGTCTCTCGAAAAGACAGTTCCTGAAGGATGCCGCCATGGGGCTCGACATGGTGAGAAAGGGGCGGCTCGGCCTGTCTTCCCACAACATCCGCGGCAGGAAAGAACTGGGAACGATAATACGACGGATGCGGGGACATCAGGACAGATGATCACCCTCTCCTACTTTCCGGGCTGTTCCCTGACATCGTCCACTTCCTTCTACGACCGTTCCCTCAGGAAGGTCCTGGCCTTTTACGGGGTGGAGCTGAGAGAACTTGAAGACTGGTCGTGCTGCGGCGCCGCCGCCGCGCCCGCCATGAGGCAGAAACTGTCCGACGTGTTGAACGCCCGCAATATCGCCATAGCCGAGAAATCCGGTCTTCACCTCCTTGCCCCCTGCTCCGCCTGTTACGCCCGCACGCGGGCGAGCACGCTGAAGATAGCCGGCGACAGGTCGACGCGGGAGACGGTCAATGAGGCCCTCGCCCCGATGTCCGTGAAGGGCTCCCTGGAGGTCAGGAACATCATCGAGACATTCCTTCAGTACGTCGGGGTCGAAAAGATCGCCGCTTCCGTGGCATACGGCATCGGTTCCATCCGCGCGGTCCCTTACTACGGGTGCCTTCTCACCCGGATCATGGACGCCCCCTCCTCCGACGACGTTGAAGACCCTTCCGGCATGGATGTCCTTCTCAATGCCCTCGGGGCCGTCGTCGTTCCCTGGCAATTCAAGACGGAGTGCTGCGGTGCGGGGTCGACGGTGACGGACAGGGACCGGACGGCCCGGCTTTCCGGGCGTATCATGGCAATGGCGCTCAAGGCCGGGGCAAACACCGTCGTCACCACCTGCCCGCTATGCCAGCTCAACCTGGACCTGACCGCGCACCTGAGGGGCGACCTTGCCGGCATCCCCGTCCTCTTCCTGACGGAGGTCTTCGAACTCGCTCTTTTCGGTTCAGCCTCGGGCAGCAGACACCATCTCATATCCATGGCCGGCATAGAAGGATCGGCGGAAATGCTCGGAGGCGACAGCGCATGAACGGACCCGTTGTTGATCGAGGACCCGACGCGAAGCGTATCGGGACGCTCGAATACGTAAGACGTCATGACCCCGACGGGGCCGAGAAACTCGAAAGGCTTCTTAAAAGAAAGGACGTTCTCACGACGGGAAACTCCTACGGCGAACGCATGACGGAGCGGCAATTCTCCCTCGTCTTCGATCCTCTCCTCACCCGCGCCGTGGAGCGTTCGCAGATACTGGAGAGCCTCGGGACCGAAACGGCATCGATAGCGGAGCTGGCACGAAGGCTGGGGATGACGGCGCGGATCGTATTCGATCACCTCAAGGAGCTTTCGCGCAGAGACCTCGTCGAGATCTCGGGATACGACGACCGGAACGCATTGTACAGGAGAAAATGACCGTGGTATACGGATGCTCGCGCACCCGGGGGAACGGGTCCCATGGATAGGACGGGAAAGGTCCTCGTCATAGGGGGAGGCATTGCCGGGATGGAGGCTTCCCTCAACCTCGTCGAGGCCGGCTTCAAGGTCTATCTCGCGGACCGCAAGCCGAACATCGGCGGGAACATGGCCCAGCTCGACAAGATATTCCCCACCAACGATTGCTCCATGTGCGTCATGGCGCCGAAACTCGTTGAAGTGGGCAAGAACCCCAACATCGAGCTTCTCATGAATTCCGAGGTCTTCCGCCTGGAAGGACATCCGGGACACTTCCAGGTCACCCTCCGCACGCGGCCGAGACGGGTCGATCCCGGGCGCTGCACGTCCTGCGCCTCCTGCGCGGAGGCGTGCCCGCTGGAGGTCGGCAACGTATACAACGAAGAGATGTCCCTTCGCAGTGCCGCCTTCATCAATTTCCCGCAGGCCATACCTTCGACGTACATGATCGACAGGCAGCTCTCCCCCTGTATCTACACCTGCCCCATCAATCTCAATGCCCGGGACTACATCGGGCTGATCGCGGAAGGCCGGTTCCTCGAGGCCCTCGACCTCATTCGGGAAAAGCTGCCCTTCCCCGGCATCATCGGGAGGATCTGCGCGCATCCCTGTGAGAACGCGTGCTTAAGAGGCAGGGAGGTGGACCAGCCTCTCGCCATCTGCGCCCTCAAGCGCTTCGTCGCCGACTACGAGGCCGGCAGGCGCGAGGCGCCCCTTCCCGTGACAGAGGCTGAAAAGGAACGGAAGGTCGCGATCATCGGTGCCGGCCCCGCCGGCTTCGCCTGTGCCGTGGAGCTCAGGAAGGCAGGTTACGGTGTGACGGTCTTCGATGCCAACGACAAGCCTGGCGGGATGCTCTATGCCGGCGTGCCCGCCTACAGGCTTCCCAGGGAAGTTCTTGCCCGGGAGTTCTCCATCGTGGAGCGGATGGGCGCGAAACTCACCATGAACACGCGGATAGGCAGGGATATTCCCCTTGAGGAGGTCCTTGCGTCCCATGACGCCATGTTCATCGCCTCCGGAGCCCACGGGAGGCGCAAACTGGGACTCGAGAACGAGGACGCGCTGGGGGTCATGAGCGCCCTCGACCTCCTCAAGGACGTGAATACGGGAAAAGAGATCTCCCCGGGCAAGAGGGTCTTCGTCGTCGGAGGCGGGAACGTCGCCATGGACACGGCCATCACGATGCGCAGACTGGGGGCCGCCGAGGTCCATATCGTGGCCCTCGAGAAATGGGACGACATGCCCGCCCACCGGTGGGAGATCGACCAGGCGATCGAGGAGGACGTGGTATTTCACAATGCCTGGGGACCTTTGAGGATCCTCGCCGAGGGAGGCAGGCTTACCGGGATGGAGCTCGCCCGGTGCGTCCGTGTCTTCAACGAAGAGGGCCTTTTCGATCCTCTCTACGACACGTCGACAACAGTCACCTTCGCCATGGACACACTCGTCCTCGTCATCTACGAGACGATCGACACGGCCTATCTCGCGGCGTCTCCCGCCATAGAGCGTCATGGCGACGGCAGGGTCAAGGTCGATCCCGTGTCGCTGGAAACGACGCTGAAGGGTGTCTTCGCGGGGGGAAACGCCGTGACGGGTCCCCGCAGCGCAATCGATGCCATCGCCCAGGGCAAGCGTGCGGCCGAATCGATCACGAGGTACCTCGAGGGCAGGGACCTCCTCGAAGGACGTCTCGCCGAGGATGACAAGATCCTCGACGAGGTCCCCTTCCCCGTCGCGAGAAAGGTTCGTGTCAATATCCCCCGCAGGGCGGTCCCTGACCGCATCGGTTTCGTGGAGACCGTGGGGACACTCGATGAAGAAAGTGCCGTCGAAGAGGCGAGGCGGTGCCTTTCCTGCCGCCGCTGTCTTGGTTGCGGGATCTGCGGGGAATTTTGCAGACCCGAGGCCATCGACTACCGGGAGGGCCCGGCGGAGCGTATCATCGACGTGGGGAGCATTGTCATCGCCTGCGGCTTCGACGAGTTCGATGCCTCAACGGTGAAGGAACTGGGATATCTTTCCTGCGAGAACGTGCTTTCAAGCGTCGACTACGAGCGGGTCCTTTCCGCGACGGGCCCCACGGGTGCCGTGGTCATGCGGCCCTCCGACGGCAGGATACCGAAGAAGATCGCCTTCGTCCAGTGCGTCGGCAGCAGGAACAGGCAGAACCCTTACTGTTCGTCCATATGCTGCATGTTCGCCATGGAGGAGGCCATAATCTCAAAGGAGCACCATCGCGACATCGAACCGACCATCTTCTACATGGATACCCGCACGTTCGGAAAGGGCTACGAGGAGCACTACGAGCGGGCGAAGAAAGAGTACGGCGTCCGATACATCAGGTCCCTCGTCTCCAAGGTCTACGAGGATCCCGATACGAAGGACCTCGATATCACGTACACCGACGGGAATGGCAACGTCGTGACGGAGACCTTCGACCTTGTCGTCCTCGCCGTGGGGCTTCGCCCCTCGAAACAGCTCGCGGGCCTCGCCCGGGTGATGGGCGTGGCAACCAACGAGTACGGGTTCATCGAGACAGGTGCGCTTTCGCCGCTTCAAACCTCCCGGGAAGGGATCTACGTCTGCGGGGGTTCGGCGGCACCCCGGGACATATCGGAGACCGTCGTCGAGGGGTCCGCCGCAGCCTGCGACGTCGCCTCTTCCCTGGCGCCGACGCGCTGGCAGGACATCGAGGTCCCCCGGCTGCCCGACGAGCGTGATGTCGCGGGAGAAGAGCCGAGGATAGGCGTCTTCGTATGCAACTGCGGCGTCAACATAGGAGGGATCGTCGACGTTCCCGAGGTGAAGCGGTACGCCGAAGGCCTCCCCGACGTTGTCCTCGCCGAGCAATACCTCTTCACCTGCTCCCAGGACACTCAGGAGAAGATAAAGAAGATCGTCCGGGACGAGAAGCTCAACCGCGTCATCGTGGCATCCTGTTCCACGAGAACCCACGAGCCCATCTTCCGCTCCCTCATCCGCGACGCGGGACTCAACAAGTATCTCTTCGAGATGGCCAACATCCGGGACCAGTGTTCCTGGGTCCACATGCACGAGAAAGAGAAGGCCACCCGGAAGGCGAAAGACCTCGTGAGGATGGCTGTCGCTAACGCCCGCCATATCGAACCGCTCACGGAGTCGACACTTCCCGTCGAGAAAAGCGCCCTCGTCGTCGGCGGAGGGATAGCTGGCATGACGGCGGCCCTTTCCCTCGCGGATCAGGGCTTCGAGGTGCACCTCGTCGAGAGGGGCTCCCGCCTCGGAGGCAACCTCCTCAACATCTTCCGCACCATCGAGGACATGGATGTGCAGGAGCTTCTTCGCGGCACGATTGAGCGCGTGACGGGGCACGGCCATATACACCTCCATATGGACTCAGAGGTCATCGATTCCGAGGGGTCAAGGGGAAACTTCCTCACGGAGATCATGACGGCGGGCCGCAACGAACCCGAGGAGATCAGGCATGGCGTCGCCATACTGGCGACGGGCGCCTCGGAGTTAAGGCCCCGGGGGCAATACCTCTTTGGCGAGGATGAGCGGGTGATGACCCAGCTCGACCTGGAGAAAGCCCTGAATGCCGCGTCCCTTCCGGCGCCGAAAGAGTGTGTCATGATTCAGTGCGTCGGCTCCCGGAACGAGGAGCGGCCTTACTGCAGCAGGACCTGCTGTACCACCGCCCTCAAGAACGCCATGTCCATGAAAAACAGGTGGCCCGGCATCGAGATCACCATCATGTTCCGCGATATGATGACCTACGGCTTCCTGGAGAAGTACTACACGGCGGCGAGGAGAATGGGGATCCGCTTCGTGCGCTTCGCCCCGGAGGACCCCCCTGTCGTGGAAAGGGGGGAAGACGGGCTTCTCGTCCGCTGCCCCGACACATCGCTGGGTGAGACGATAGAGCGCCGCGCCGATATGCTGGTGGTTTCCGCCGCCGCCATTCCCAACGACACCGGCTCCCTGGCGGGCGTATTCAAGCTTCCCCGAACCCGGGAAGGTTTCTTCCATGAAGCCCACATGAAACTGAAGCCCATAGACTTCGCCGCCGACGGCCTCTACATGGCCGGCTCGTGCCACTCGCCGAAGAATATCCGGGAGGCCATCGCCGAGGCCAAGGGAGCGGCGGCACGGGCGGCAACCACCCTCGCGAAGGATGTCATCACCGTGGGTGCCATGACGGCAAGGGTCGAACCCGAAAAATGCGCAGCCTGCCTCACCTGCGTCCGCGTCTGTCCTTATTCGGTTCCCGTAATAGGCAACGAGGGCAAGGCTGTCATCGACACCACGAAATGCAAGGGTTGCGGCACCTGCGTGGCCGAATGTCCGGCGAAGGCCATAGACCTCATGCACTCCCGGGACAGGCAGATAGTGGAAAAGGTGAGAGCGGGGATAAGGGGATGAGGGTTGCAGGGGGGCAGGGAGAAAGGGGCAGGCGATGGATAGGACCTATAGGAATGATAGGACCAATAGGACCTATAGGACATATAGGACGGTCCAGGTCCTATATGTCTTATATGTCCTATTGGTCCTAGTCTTATGGGTCCTATTGGTCCTATTGCTTCTAGTCCCGCAGGCGGCAGACTCTTCGGTTTGCTTTAGACCTGTCGCCTGTGACAGTTAGAGAGGAGATCCATGCAAGACTTTGACCCCCAGATCATAGCTTTCTGTTGCGAGTACTGAGGGTATACCGCGGCGGACCTGGCAGGTTCGATGAGGCTTTCTTATCCTCCCTCGGTGAAGATCGTCAAGGTACCCTGCACGGGAAGGGTGGATGCCATCCACATCCTCGAGGCCTTTGAGGGCGGCGCCGACGGGGTCTGTGTCGTGGGCTGCCTCGAAGGGGACTGTCATTACATATCGGGCAACATACGGGCGCGAAAGCGCGTGGAGTACACGAAACAGCTCCTCGACGAGGCCGGTATCGGCGGCGCCCGCCTGGAGATGTACAACCTGTCCTCCGCCGACGGCCCCAGATTTGCCCGGGTAACACGGGAGATAACGGAAAGGATCAGGGAACTGGGGCCAAATCCCATGAAGACGGTCTCAGGTCTCAGGTCTCAGGTCTCAGGCTAAAGACTTGAAGACAGCCTCGGGGAAAAGGGACTGTTTTGGATACCGTGGGAAGAGCATAAAAAGAGGGTTCCAGGTTTCAAGTCCCAGGTTTCAGGTCAAAGGCCGGAAGACGGTTGTAAGGGTCCGATCTTTCCGGACATCTTGGGAGCACAAAATGGACGATTGGTTTTTCAAGATGTGTATATAGGCTATAAAATATATCAAAGAGAGGTTTTTTTAACCTGAAACCTGAAACTGTCTTCATGAGGTTTTTAACCTGAAACTTGGAACCTGAAACCTGAAAGTGTCTTTTAAGGAGCTTTTATGATCGTTGCCGACCGGAAACCCTTTGATGAGATCATGGGGATGATCGAGTCCTGTGAGAGGATCCTTCTCGTGGGCTGCAATGAGTGTGTCACCGTGTGCGCCGCCGGGGGCGCGAAGGAGGTCGCCCTTCTTGCCTCCCAGATCCGGATGAAGAGAAAGGCCGATGGACGGCCCATCGAGGTCGATGAGAAGACGCTCGAGCGCCAGTGTGATCCGGAGTACGCGAACAGCCTCGCGGAAACGCTGGAAGGATACGACGCGGTCCTCTCCATCGCCTGCGGCTGCGGTGTCCAGCTCGTCGCCGAGGCCTGCCCGGGCACACGGGTCCTGCCCGGCCTCAACACCCGCTTCATGGGAGTCACCGAGGAACACGGGGTGTGGGCGGAGCGGTGCCAGGGATGCGGAGACTGTGTTCTCGACAGGACGTGCGGCATATGCCCCGTCACGAGATGCGCGAAGAGCATCATGAACGGCCCCTGCGGGGGATCGCAGAACGGCGAATGCGAACTTCGCCATGACACGCCCTGCGCCTGGCAGCTCATCATCGACAGGCTCCGGGCCCGCGGAGAACTGGACAGGTATGGCGAGATCGCCAAACCCAGGGACTGGTCCACCTCGCGCGACGGGGGACCCCGCAGGAGGGTGAGGGAGGATATGAGGATATGACGGCGCCGGGCAACCTGGAAAGAGTCCTTACTGGCGGAGATTTCGCCGTTACCGCCGAATGCGGCCCGCCGCGCGGAGCGGACCCGGAAGTCATCCGCAAAAAGGGCGGGTATCTCAAGGGGTTCGTCGATGCCGTGAACGTCACCGACAACCAGACGGCCGTCGTCCGCATGTCGAGCATGGCGGCGTGCCTCATACTGGAGGAGATGGGCTTCGACCCCGTGCTCCAGATGACCGTCCGCGACCGCAACCGCATAGCTCTCCAGAGCGATATCCTCGGCGCGGCGGCGCTGGGGATCAGGAACATCCTCTGTCTCAGCGGCGACCACCAGTCGTTCGGCGACCATCCGGGCGCCAAGAACGTTTACGACATAGACTCCATCCAGCTCATCGACATGGCGCGCGCCATGCGCGATGAAGGCAGGTTCTCGAGCGGCGCCGAGATCACGGTGAGGCCGGAGATCTTTATCGGTTGTGTCGAGAACCCCTTCGCCGACCCCTTCGAAATACGGGCCCCGAGGCTGGCAAAGAAGATCACCGCCGGCGCCCGCTTTGTCCAGACACAGTGCGTGTTCAACGTGGAAAAGTTTGCCCTCTGGATGGAGATGGTCCGCGACCTCGGCCTTCATGAAAAGGCCCATATCCTCGCCGGCATCACCCCCATGAAGTCTCCGGGCATGGCACGGTACATGAAGAATTCGGTCCCGGGGATGGATGTGCCTGACCACCTCGTGGAGCGCATGGCATCGGTACCGAAGGAACGCCACCGCGAGGAAGGCATCACAATCTGCCTTGAGACCATTGAAAGAGTGCGGGCTATCAAGGGCGTGGCCGGGATCCACATCATGGCCATAGAATGGGAAGAGATAGTCCCCGACATCGTCAAGGCCGCCGGCCTTCATCCGAGACCCTGAAGGGAAAAGACCGTTTCAGGTTTCAGGAAAACGACCGTGAAACCGGACAGGTATGTCAACGCAATTCCTGACTGGTGCGACTGAAGAAAGGGGCGTCTTTTTCTTCTTCTCTTGCCTGAAACCTGAAACTTGAGACCTCAAACGGTCCTCTATTCTCTTGTTGCCTTCAGGGCTTCGAACATCCTGCGGAAGATGCACGGTTCAAGGGTTTCGGCCCTTACGGAGCGGGGAAAGTCCATCTTCCCGTAAAGGGTTTCCACCTCGGCCTCGGTGAAGGCCTCAAGAAGGGCGTGGCGCATGAATTTACGCTTGTGGCTGAAGGCCTGGCGGATGAAGGCGAGGAGGGCATCGTCGACATCTTCCGCGTCATCCCGAAAGCGCATGGCGAGATAGATGCTGTCCACCTTCGGCGGCGGGATGAAGACCTGCGCCCTGATATGCATGAGGACCCTTACATCCGCTACGAGTTGCGAGGCCACCGAAAGTGAACCGTACACCCTGGTACCGGGGTTAGCGGTCATGCGCTCGCCGATCTCCTTCTGCACGGTGAGATGGGCGCTGTCGATGGACCGCCTTTCACCAATGAGCTTGAAGATAATGGGTCCCGTGATGCCGTAAGGGATGTTCCCCATCACCTTGACGGTCCTGTCCCCGGCAAGGCCGGCTATGTCGACGCCCAGTATGTCGCCGGACACAATCTCGACATTGGGAAATGCCAGGCGTGCCGCCTCAAGGTGGGGGATCATTTCACGGTCGAGCTCGATGGCGACGACGCGGAGCGCCGACGAGGCGATGGTCCGCGTCAGGTCGCCCTGCCCGGCACCTATCTCCACGACCGTGTCGTCGGCGCTGATCCCGGCGAGGGACACCATTTTGCGCAGGATGTTGCCGTCCTTTATGAGGTTTTGTGAGAAACGCCTCTTCAGCATGGCCGCGGGCTCATTTCAGCGCCATCCGCGAATACCCCTTGATATCCAGACCGGAGTACATCCCTGCCGCGGCATGGAAGGAGGCGAGTGAGGCCACCATGGCCCCGTTGTCGGTGCAGAACTCGGGGGACGAGATCATGACCTCGAGACCCTCCTGCCGGGAGCGCTCGAGAAAAACCTCTCGCAGCCTGCCGTTTGCCGCAACGCCTCCCCCGACAACGATCCGTTCCACATTGGCGAGCCTCGCGGCTCTCACGGTCTTGGACACCAGGACATCACATACGGCTTCCTGGAAGGAGGCCAAGACGTGGTTGATGGTGGAACTGTCGATGACATGCTTCTTCGCGTAGGTGAGGAAGGCCGTCTTGAGACCGCTGAAACTGAAATCGCAGGTGTTGTCGTCCATCATGGGGCGGGGAAAGACAACATAGTCCCTCATGCCGCTTTGCGCCATCTCCTCGATCACCCGCCCGCCGGGATAGCCGATGTCGAGGAACTTCGCGATCTTGTCGAAGGCCTCCCCCGCCGCGTCGTCGCGGGTGGAACCGAGCACCCTGAAGCGGCAGGGCGCCTCCATGAGGAGGATGATCGTGTGCCCCCCGGAGACGACAAGGGCAACGAAAGGAAAATCCACCTCGCGCTCCAAAAAGATGCTCATGGCATGGGCCTCTATGTGGTTCACCCCGACAAGGGGCTTTCCAAGGGCAAGGCAGAACCCCTTGGCGAAGCAGAGACCGACGAGGACGCTTCCGATGAGCCCCGGCCCCGCGGTGGCACCGACGAGGTCTATATCCCCCGCCGAGGCACCCGCCCGGGCAAGGACGTCTTCGTATATGGCGTCTATGAGCTCCACATGTTTTCGGGACGCTATCTCGGGAACGACCCCGCCGAAGAGTTTGTGCAGGTCCGCCTGGCTGGAGACGATGTGGGACCGGATCTTCCGGCCGTCTTCCATGAGGGCCACCGACGTGTCGTCGCAGGAGGTGTCAATGCCGAGGATCAGCATGAGCGCGACTTCTGTCAGAGCTCCTTGGCGGGCTTGAGTATCTTGATCTTCCCGTCTTTGAGCATGGCCTGTTTCGATTCCTCGATGAAAGACTTCAGGAACTGTTCCCTGTATCTCGCCGCGTAGTACCGGGAAAAACCTTCCTTGTTCTTCTCCCATTCCTTCCTGTCCGGGTCCTGCTCGCCGGCAAAGGAGAATATGTAGTAATCCCCGTTCATCTCGACAGGCTTGCCATAGACAGGGTTCTCTTTCGTGAGACCCAGGAGGTCCGCGGCGCCCTTAGGGATCTCCCCCAGCTTCGGGATCGATGTGGCCGTTCGCGGCAGGAAACCGGTGGTGGCCCTTGTCCCGGCGGATTTCGCCTTCAGAGCGTCCTCGGCGGCCAGCCGGGCCATTTCCTTCGCCTTCTCGTCCGTTATCCTGGCCTTGAGCCTGGCCAGTGCCTCGCTCTTTCCCATGGGCTTTCCGTCCTCGCGCGTGACGAGCTGGAAGATATACGACTTCGCGTCATCGCGCACGGGAAGGGATATGTCCCCTTTCCTCAGGTCCTTGATCCACGTCTCGATCTTCAGGGACTTGAATCTCTTGAGGAGCTCGCTCCAGCGGACATCTCCCGTGTCGGATACGGCAAGGCCCTTCTGTTTGCCATAGGCACCGATGTCCTTCGACTTGAGAAGGTCCATGTAGACCTGGTCGTCCTTCAAGCTTCCCTTGCCTTCAATGACGATGTATCTCAGGCGGAAGGTGTCCTCACCGCGAAAGCGTTCCTTTTCTTTCTCGTACAGGTCATTCAATTCCCTGTCCGTGACCGAGACCCTGGTCTTGTAAGCCGCGGGATCGAAGCGCGAATATGCGAGGTTTACCTTCCCCTTCTCTCTCACGTACCCGGCCCAGATGTCGGCGTCGGAGACGGGGGCACCCGTGTCCCTGATAATGCTGACCACCTTGCGTACGAGGAGCATCGTCTTCTGGGACCTTTCGAAGTCATCCGGCTCCAGCCTGTTCTGCTTCAGCACGGCGAGATAACGTTCCTTGTCGAACTTCCCGTCCTTGCGGAAGACGTCGACACTCCCTATGAGATCGGCGAATTCCTGGTCACTCACGGAGATACCCAGCTTTTTGGCCTCGCTGAGAAGGATGTACTTGTTGATGACGTCATTTAAGACCTTTTCCTTCAGGTCGGCGATGAGCTTGTCATCCATCCTGTCGCGATAGAGCTGCCGGAATATCTCGATCTCCTTGCTGTAAGTCTCCCGGTACTCCGGGTCCCTGACCTCGAAACCGCCAACCTCGGCGATCACCGTTTCGCTTTCCCTGATGGACCCCGCTCCGAAGTAGCAGACGAAAACAATGATGATCACAGCGAAGATGATCTTGATCAGGTAGCTTTTCGCATGTTTTCTCATGAACTTGAGCATTAGTTCTATTACCTCTAAAGATTATTGATTTTGAAACTTTAAAATAGTATATTAAGGCTGTTTTTTCAATAACTTTTAAAA
>LVAA01000216.1 GCA_001603955.1 Syntrophobacterales bacterium Delta_02
AATTTTAATTTACATATTAGGATGGTTGGTATATATGTATTCCTAATAGACGAATATAAACAAGAAAGGAGGTGAAAACAGATGAAGAAGCTCGTCGCATTGATGATAGCTATCGCTTTTTTTGCAGGTTTTTCATTGATTGGATGTGGTCCGTCCGCAGAACCTCCGAAA
This sequence comes from Syntrophobacterales bacterium Delta_02, assembly GCA_001603955.1. Classification (GTDB taxonomy): domain Bacteria; phylum Desulfobacterota; class Syntrophorhabdia; order Syntrophorhabdales; family Syntrophorhabdaceae; genus Delta-02. The sequence continues at coordinate 172 of LVAA01000216.1, forward strand.
CCGGCACCGCCGAAGGAAGAGGCAAAGCCGACGCCGCCGCCTCCTGCAGAGGAGAAACCGGCACCCGCACCGGAGAAGCCCGCGGAAGCGAAACCGGCAGCAGAAAAGCCAGCACCGGAGAAAAAGTAATGTTGTATGCGAGGGTATATCCGGTGTCAAGGGTATACCCTCTAATTTTTGAAGGAAGGGGTGGAACATGAAAATAAGATCATTGTCTGTTATTTTACTCGTTGCCCTCATCAGTATTTCTTTAGGTGGATGTGGATGTTTCTGGCAGCACATGAAAGGTGAGACCCCGCCTCCGGCAGCGCAGCCGGCCAAGGTTGCACCGCCGGAACAGAAAGTTGCAGTTCCCGTAGTTTCCCCGTTGAAGGACATCAACTTTGATTTTGACAAATACGCTATCAGAGACGCCGATGGCGCAATACTCAAAGAGAACATGAAATGGTTCCAGGCCAAGGAAAACCGTGGTAAGAAGGTAAGGATTGAAGGCCATTGTGACGAAAGAGGCACCGTGGAGTACAACCTTGTCCTTGGGCAGAAGAGAGCCGATTCCACGAAGAACTTTCTCGTGAACCTTGGTGCAGACTCAAGGCTTCTTGAAACAGTTAGCTATGGCAAAGAGAAACCGGTTGATCCGGGCCACAACGAGGCCGCCTGGGCGAAGAATAGAAGAGCCCATTTTCTGGCGCTGCAGTAAAACGAACAGGAAAAGTGAGGAGGAGGGTACTATAACCAATACCCTCCCTTTTCTTTTCTCCCTCAATGAGTTAGACGTTCATTCTACGCTCGATCCGGGGACCGTAAGGTCCCTTGAGAGGGTTGTGTCGCTTCATGCCTTCAGGGTTCCCCGGTATTATCTTGACCTTATCGATTTCGCGAATCCCCTGTGTCCCATCAGGGGGCAAGCCATTCCCTCGCTTGCGGAGGACGGAGAAGGGGGTAGCGAGGACCCTCTCGGCGAAGAAGGAATATCGCTGACCCCGGTATTACTCCGGAGGCATCCCGACCGATGCGTTTTTCTCGTAAGCTCCGAATGCGCCATGTATTGCCGGTTCTGCAACCGCAGGCGATTTGCCGGAAAGCCGATGGATCCCGAACCCTATCTTGAAGAGTCTTACGCCGCCATAGAGGAGGATGCCTCCATCCGCGAGGTTATCCTCTCGGGGGGCGATCCCCTCATGCTTGGGGCAGGAAAGCTGCGTTCGATCCTGGAACGGTTGAGGTCAATGGAGAAACGCCTCGTTATCAGGCTCAGCACACGTGTTCCCGTTGTCTGCCCCGACCTCCTGTCCGTGGATCACTTGAAGGCCATCGAGGCCGCTTCGCCGGTATGGGTTGTCCTCCATGTCAATCATCCCCGGGAGATAACAGACCGATCTCTCGCGGCAGTCGGCAAAATCCGCAGGGCAGGAGGCATTCCCGTAAGCCAGACCGTGCTCCTCAGGAATATCAATGATTGCCCCCATGTGCTTTTGAGACTTTTCGAGTCCCTCGTGGAGGCCGGCGTGAAGCCTTATTATCTTTTCCAGCTTGACGACGTGCGGGGGGCGTCGCATTTCAAGGTGAAACTGGAGCGTGGCCGGGAGATCATGGCCTTTCTCAGGTTGAACGCTTCAGGTCTCGCCGTACCCCAATATGCCCTTGATATCCCGGGCGGTCTGGGCAAGGTCCCGGTGGATGCCGAACACGTGAGGTACCAGGAAGGCACCACGACGGTCCAGCTCATAAGCCCCTCGGGTGAGATCGGTTACTATGACAACAACGCCGAAGAGAGCGCGTGCATGAAGTGCGGGATATGTGAGAAGACAGGTAATGGGTAATTGGTCATGGGCGATGGGAAAGGACCCCCTATAACCTATAACCCATTACCTGTCTTCTTCGGCCTAAATATCGCCATTATATAATTCACCGCCGAGTACATGCTGAAGAGGAGGGCCACGTAGATCACGTACAGGCCTATCTGTCGCGCAAGGGGATGCTTAAAGAGGAGAAAGGATATGGCCACGATCTGGAGGGTGGTCTTGAGCTTTCCCGTGAAAGAGGGGTAGATGGTGATGCCTTCGATGGCGTAGAAAGACCGCAATCCATTGATGATGAATTCCCTGCATACGAGAAGGATTGTGACCCATAAAGGTACCAGGTTATGATAGGTGAGTGTGATGAGCACTGATGAAACGAGCAGTTTATCGGCGATAGGATCAAGGTAAAGGCCGAGCTTTGATGTGAGCTTGAACCTTCGCGCCACGAAGCCGTCCAGCCCGTCCGTTATGCCAGCCAGGATAAAAAGGACGAAAGCGACGTAGAAGAACCCTTTCTCTATGAAGATTATGATCAGGGGGATAAAGAGTATCCTGAGGATACACAACCGGTTGGGAAGGGTCCAGAGAGGGAGCTGTTCGTCTTTGGTTTGCATTAATTCTTCTTGAACGAGTTATAGTAGGATTTGACCCGCTGAACGTATGTGCGCGTTTCATCGTAAGGCGGGATGCTCATGTTATATTCCTTGACCCGTGCCGGCCCGGCATTGTAAGCAGCCAGCATGAGGTCAAGGTTGCCCCCGAACGTCTCGCCCAGATACTTCAGGTATTTCGTACCGCCCCGGATGTTCTCTTCGGGGTCGAAAGGGTTATCAACGTTCATCAAGCGCGCTGTGTCCGGCATGAGCTGCATGAGGCCTTGAGCCCCTTTGTGCGACATTGCATTGGGATTGAAATTCGACTCAGCCTTCATGACCGCCTTGACGAGTGAGGGGTCTATCCCGTGTGTCTGTGCGTGGCGTGCGATGATCCCATCGTATGTGGTGTTGTTAAAGACCCGTGCAACGACGTGTTTTATCCGTTCAGAGATCACAACCCGGAATTTCTTGCCAACAGGCAGGATGTTCGTGAAATGAGAGGTGCCGCTGTTATCCACATAGGTGTAAATTGCGGGGTATGCCGGCAACGGCAACAGGCAT
>LVAA01000055.1 GCA_001603955.1 Syntrophobacterales bacterium Delta_02
CCAAGGGCTTCCTGTACACGGACCACACGTACTCCCTGTATGAGAGGATACGGGAAGGGGAATGAGGACAACCACAGACCTTCGGGAAAAGACCGTCACCGTCACCGGCGGCAGGGGCTTCCTGGGACGGCACCTCATCCATGCCCTTGGGTCGCGCGGTTGCGGGAAGGTCCTCATTGCCGACCTCCCCGAGTACGATCTTGTCAATCTCACCAACATACGGCGGATGTACGACGAGCAGAAACCCGATATCGTCATCCACCTTGCGGCAAAAGTGGGCGGTATCGGTTTCAACCAGGAAAACCCTGCCTCCCTCTTCTATGAGAACGCCATGATGGGCATTCAGCTCATCCACGAGGGGTATCTCCATGGCATCGGCAAGTTCGTAGCACTTGGAACCATCTGCGCCTATCCCAAGTTCACCCCAGTCCCCTTCAGTGAGGACAAGCTCTGGGACGGCTACCCCGAGGAGACCAACGCGCCGTACGGCCTCGCCAAGAAGATGATGCTCGTCCAATCCCAGGCCTACCGGCAGCAGTACGGGTTCAACGCCATCTTCCTGCTCCCGGTGAACCTCTACGGCCCGGGGGACAACTTCAGCTTCCGGTCCTCCCACGTCATCCCGGCGCTCATCAGGAAGTTCCACCTCGGCAACCTGCTGGCCCGCGGCGACCTCAGCGGGATAGCCCATGACTTCCTCCGCAACAACGACGGGGAGGCCGTCGTCAACGGTTCAACGGTCACGATAACCAAAGATTCCCCCCTCGAAGACATCCTGACCCTCCTGACCCATTACGGCATCACCCGTTCATCCGAAGCCAACCCGCAACATTCTACTACGTCCGTGGGTGTCTGGGGCACGGGTCTGGCAACGCGAGAATTTTTTTACGTGGAGGATGCGGCACAGGCCATCGTCGCCGCCACAGAGCGCTATGACGGGAGTGACCCCGTGAATATCGGCGCGGGCTTTGAGATCTCCATAAAGGACCTCGTGTCCCTCATCGTCCACCTGATGGATTTCAACGGCACCGTCGCCTGGGACAACACCAAACCGGACGGCCAGCCCCGGCGAATGCTTGACACCGCAAAGGCCCGGCAGGAATTCGACTTCCGGGCGGCAACGTCTTTCGAAGAGGGATTGAAGAAGACAATAGACTGGTACACCGCGCAGTAGCCCCTCCAGGTCCCACGGGACGCACGGAACCCCCGATCCCCCCCGCCACACTTATCCGGAATGAATCTACGGCAATGGACAAGCTGACCCTCCAGGGCATACCCCGAGGGGAAAATAACCAACGACCAAATCTCAATGACCAGGAGAGAAGAATAGCAACCAAGGATCCAGGGAAGAACCAGCATCTGCATCAGTTTTCCTGGTCATTGAGATTTGGTCGTTGGTTATTATCTTCTTTCAGAGGATACGGTCGGGGTGGGTAAAGATGTTCCCCCTGGGGTTTCTGAGAGTGGCTATGAGGGTGATACCGAGGGCGTCGGCCGTCTCTATCGCCAACGACGTGGCGGCGGATACACCCGTTACGATCTCGGCCCGGAGCCTCGCGGCCTTCACGACCATCTCGTAGCTCAGGCGCGAACTCAGGTGGACGATGACCGCCTCATGGACCTTTCCTTCAAGGAGAAGCTTGCCGATAGCCTTGTCAAGGGCGTTGTGACGCCCCACGTCCTCGGCGAAGGCCAGGAAACCCCCCTGCCCGTCGAAGAGCGAGGCTGCGTGCGTTGCCCCCGTCAGATGATGGGCCTTCTGCTTGTCGACCATCGCCCTCTGCATGGAAAAGAGCCGGGAGAACTCCACCGTCGTCCTCTTCTCCACAACCGGTATAGACCTCGTCAGGTCCCCTATCAGGTCCGACCCGCAGACCCCGCAACTCGAGTACATGGCTGGTTGCCTGCGCTCCCGCGGAGGCAGTCCCATCTTCTTCCTTGCTTCGCTGAGGTGGATGGTGACCTTGTTTGCCGACAGATCGTCGCAATGATCGGCACCGGCCACATCGTCCATGGACGTTATGATCCCATCGGTAAAACAAAGCCCGAGGGCAAGAGGTATCTCCTCCCCCGGCAGGCGCATCGTGGTGTAGAAGGATTCATTCTCGATATACACCTCAAGAGGCTCCTCGATGGCAACCCGCTCAGTCCTGCGGACAACATCGTCGCCCGAACGCCTCACTACCGAAACCTCACGCACATCCGCCACCGCAAACCTCCACAAGAAGGATACAGAAGACGGTTTCAAGTTTCAAGTTTCAAGTTTCAGGAACTAAAACCGGTTTTAGTTCAGGTAGTTCAGGATGCTGATGGCCTGCATTTTGGAGAAAGCCGCCAGGAGGGTCTGGTAGGTGTTGAGGAGCACGGTGAACTCCGTGCCGAGCTGGGCGGTGTCGGCGCCGACGAGATCGGATTGCTCTTCCTCTATACGTGCCTTCTTGGTCGCGTTGTTCTCGATGAGCATCTCCGCCTGGGTACCCTGGAAGGCGACGATGGCGTTGTTCTTGAGGACGGAGGCGCGGGCCGTATCAATGCAGTCGATGTTCTTGGAGATCCACGTGGCATCGCCTGCGTCGAAGGCATCCTTGAAGTTCTTGAGCATCTCGAAAATGCTCAGGTCCTTGACCTGGAAGGTGTCGTTGGCTGCAAGGGGAGTATCCGTCGTGCCGAAGGCGAGCTTGATGCGGTTGTTTGTCGTGTTGGCCACACCCGCTCCGTCTATGAACATGCCCGCGTCATAGTCGCCCACATCGGCGTCTCCGTTGCTCACGACGGAATCAACGTTATCGAAACCAAGGACCCCGGCGGCCGTCGACGCCGCGTTCGACCAGTTGAAGGTAACAACGCTGCCTGTATTGTTGGTGATCGTATACTTCCTTGTCTCGGCGCTGTAGGTGGCGGAATAGCCTGCCCCGAGTTGGGTTGAGATCTCGGCGGCAAGCTGGTGGCCGGTGTAGGTTCCGTTGGTAAGCGTTATCGCCACGCCGTCGCGATAGAGAGTATTGTTCGTCCCGTCGATCACTATGTCCGCCGTCAGGTCGGCTCCGCCCGTGCTGACGGCTATTGCCGCGGACCACGTGGCCCCTCCATCCGTGGAATAGGTATAGGTGGCCCGGGACGCCACGGCGCCCGTTGTGGCCCCGCCGGTCGCTATCTTGACGAGGAAAGCCTTTCTGCCCGTGTCGAGGTCGCTCATGTCCGTCTCGCCGCTGGCAACAACGGAATCGACGGCATCGAAACCGAGCACCCCTGCAGCGGTGGCCCCGGCGTCAGACCAGTTGAAGGTCACCGAACCTGTGGTGTTGTTCGTTATCACGAATTTTCGTGTCGACGAGTCGAAGGCAACTGAATAATTGGCGCCGAGTTGTGTCTGGATCTCCTGCGCCAGCGTGGTTCCCGTGTAGACGCCTGCCGTCAGGTTGACGGCTCCGCCATCGACATACATCGTCCTGTTCGTCGCGTCGAGGACATAGGCGAAGCTTTCCGTGTTCGAGTATATGTCGCCCGCGTACGTGTTGGACACGTCGCCAAAGGCTATCTTGGTGGTGCTGTAGAAGGCGTCCCTGCCCGAGACCCCGTACTGCCCCAGCTGAGAGCTGTCGACATAGATGTTTGTCGCATCCTCACCGTCTGCGGACACCATGTACGTCACGGAATAGTCGTTGTTCAAACGGAAGGGCGCGGTCTCGGCCTGCTGCCCGCCGAATATGTACGTGTTGCCGAGTTTCGTGTTGCCCACGGTGACGAGGTGCTCGATGATGCTTTCCAGTTCCGCGACGTAGGCTTGCCGGATGCTCGAGTCAGCCGTGTCGAACCCCGCCGCCATCTCTCCCAGGGTCGCAAGCTGGCCGTCCAGGCCTGTCAGGGACGAATCATACATGCTCACCAGTGTCTTGAGCCTCTGCAGGTTGTCGCTGTACTGCGTTCCCATGCTCAGCTCGGCATCATATTCGACGGACCTGGCAAAGATGAGGGGGCTGTCCGAAGGACAGTTTATGTTCCTTTGCGTGGATATCTTCTTTTCCATGTCGGTGAGCTGTTGCCCCAGCTTGTTGATGCAGGTCTGGAACAGCCTGTATCTCATGGTCTCAGATATTCTCATCGTCCGATCTCCATAAGGGCGTTTATGAGGGTATCCGCCGTGTTGATGAGGCGCGCTGCCGCCTGATAGGCGTACTGGAACTTGATGAGGTTCGACATCTCCTCGTCTATGGAAACGCCGGACACGCTCTCTCTCTGATTGGAGACCAAGTCCATGAGGTTCTGATGGTATTCGGAAAGGTCTTGCGCGTTCTGTGAAAGGTTCCCTATGGTACTCGCTATGGACGCGGTATAGGTCACGTAGGTCGTTGTCGTCCCGCCGATCGTCACGTCGGCGCTGCCCAGGTTGGCGATGGCGAGGGCAATATCGTTGTTCGACATGTTCGATGCCGACGAGGTAACGGCGATATAGTTCACGTCCGTCTTTATCTCATCGCTGAGGTCGATGTTGGCCGCGTAGTCCTGGGTCATGTTCTCGAAGAAATTGACACCCGTCGTCCCGCCGGGATTGTAGCCGGTGGCATGGACGGTGTTCACCTCCGTCATGAGCGACTGTGCGAGATCGTTCATACCGTCGATGAAGCCGACAAGCTGGGTGTCCCTCAAGTCGACGAGGCCTTTGAGGATCCCTCCGCCTACGCCATCGGTGATATCGACGGAATACAGGGAAGTCCCCTTCCAGTACACGTGATAGAAGTTGTCCGTACCTGTCTTCTCGGCGGTCAGTTCGTAGGAAACCCCTTTTTCGACGAGGAGCTTTCCGTCCGCGGTCATGACGGTGAGACCGCCGTTCTCGTCCTCGAAGTACTGGAGGTCGAGCTTTCCCGAAAGCTCCTGCAGCGCCCCCATCCTCTGGCTCGTAAAGCTCCCGCTCTCGCTTCCACCCGCCGCCGCCTCATACGTCTTCTGGTTCAACGCGGCGATGGAGGCCAGGAGATTGTTTATTTCCGTCACTTCGCTGGCAACGTTGTTGTCGGTCTCCACCTGCAGGGTCTTCAATTCGCTGTAAGTGTTGCGGATGCTCTGGCAGAGGTTGGTCGCCTTCAGCGCCACGTCAGCCCGCGCGACGCTGCTTAAGGGGTCGGCGGACAGGCTCTGCCATGAATTGAAAAAAGCGGTGATGTTCGACGTAAGCTGGGAATTGGTCTCATCGAGAACACTCTCGATGCGGGTGAAGAACTTCTCGTATGTCTTCTGTTCCTCCATGGACGTGTACTGCTTGGCCACGGAGTACTCGAGGTACTTGTCGTAGTGGCTCGTCACCGTTAGGATCCTGACGCCATTGCCCAGAAGGAGCCCGGAATCGGACATCACGGCGTCGGCCTCGGTGAGGACCGCCTCCTGCCGGGCGTAGCCCTTCGTGTTCACATTGGCGATATTGTGCGACAGGACCTCCAGCGAGGTCTGCTGCGCAAAGAGGGCGTTTCTAGCGATATTGAGGATAGAGGTGATACCCATGCGCTACCTTTCTTCGGACGTTAAATGACCTTCGAGAGGAGTACGGAGGAGAGGTCCTCTCTCTTCTTCCCGTAACCCATGTTGCCGCTAATATGTCCGATAATGTTCTCTATCGACGACCTGACGTGATCGATGGAGAAGGAGAGAAGCTTCATGTTCTTGTCCATGGCGGTCTTTATCTCTTTCATCACCACGGCAAGGCGCCCGTTGAGGGACTGCATCGTCTCGTCGGCCGCGATAGCCTCCCTGTCCCCCGCACCCTCCAGCAGCTTTTCCTTTTCCGCCTTCAGGTACTCGAGCTTTCTCAGAATCTCTTCCTTTTTGTTGTTCCCCGCGATTATGCCATCCAGTGAAAAGGATATGATGGCGTCGCGCTCCATCTGAAGGGCCGTCAGGAACTCCTTCAGGGTCTTTTCCTCTCTCTTGGTCATTTCGATGATGGCGTCTGTCACCATTAGAGTAGCTCGTCCAGGATATTGGCCTTCAGTATGCTGGCTGCAACTATCTGGCCTCTCGCGTTGTACGTCCCGTCCTCGATCTTAGCCCTGAGTTCCTCGACCTTCTCTTCCCGGACCACGGACTGGGTCTTGGCCTTCTCAGCAAGGCGGTCAACTTCCTGCTTCCTGGATGAGATCTCCACCTTGTCATAGCTGTCGCCCTGATCCTTCCGCTGTTCCACGGAGAGGTCTTTCTGCTGTTGCGGCTTTACCTGAGCGGTCTTGACAAGGCTGTCAAGCAGATCGGGTTTGTTGCCGTTCTGGATCTTCATGGTCCACCTCCTCTATCGCTTACCGGTATTATCGCCGCTTCGAGGAATTACTTTAGTATTTTCCCTGTCGGAATATTTCATGAGCATCTCTTTTATGCCGACACCTTTTTCTGCAAGGAAATCGGCAACTTTCTCGTACACCATGGCCATGTAGGTTTCCTCCGCATAGCCCTTTTTCGACATTTTAGTCGTCTTTTCCAGGTGCTTTATCATGCTGTAGATCATGAAGGACTCGAAGTTCTGGCAGATCTTCTCTTTGTCCGCCTCTGAAGAACCTGACAGATCGCGTTCCATCGTGCTGGCCCCCATCGAAATTCCGGGCGGCAACCCCATCATCACAGATTTAATACCTTCAGACACAGTGAGCAACCTCCTATATGACCTCAAGGTCGGCATGAAGAGCGCCTGACGCCTTGATGGTCTGCAGTATCGTTATTACATCACGCGTCGAGATTCCCGTCGCGTTGAGCGCATTGACAAGATCCCGGATGGAAACGCCCGCCTCCAGGAGGTAGAACTTCCCGCGGTCCTCACGCACCTGTATCTGCGTATCGGGCGTCACCACCGTTTGCCCCTGCCCGAACGGCATGGGCTGGCTCACGCGGGCGTCTTCCTTGATCTGAACGCTTATGTTCCCGTGGGAGATGACGACCGTCGACACGCGCACGTTCTCGCCGATAACGACCGTTCCCGTCTTCTCGTCCACTACTATCTTTGCCTGCATGTCGGTCCTCACGTCGAGATTTTCCACGACAGACAGGAACTGTACGGGATTGCTCCTCATGTTCAACGGTATCGTCACGTTGACGGTTCCGGCGTCCTTGGCATGAGCGGCACCGCCAAAGCTCTCGTTGATACGGTCAGCTATCCTCCGGGCATTGGTGAAGTCGGGCATCTTCAGGGCGATCATGACCTGGCTCCCCTTGTACTCCTCGGAGATGACCTCCCGCTCGATGGTCGCCCCGTTCACTATGCGACCCACGGTCGGGTGGTTCTTCTGCACAGAAGCACCCTGCCCCGATGCCAGAAAGCCGCCGACCACCATCGGGCCCTGCGCCATGGCATACACCTGCCCGTCGGCCCCCTTGAGGGGCGTCGTCACCAGCACACCGCCTTCAATGCTTTTGGCGTCGCCGATGGAAGAAACGGTTACGTCGATCTTGCTCCCTATCCGCGCGAACGGAGGCAGGTTACAGGTGACCATTACAGCCGCGACATTGTTGACCTTCGTCGATTTGGGGTCAACCCTGATACCCATGGTCTCCAGCATGTTGGCAAGGGACTGGTTCGTGAAGATCGTGTTCGACTTGTCGCCCGTGCCTGCGAGACCCGTAACGAGCCCGTAGCCGATCAACTGGTTGGTCCTCGCTCCATTGATGTAGCCCATCTCCTTGATACGGGCCGCGTCCGACATCCCCACCATGAAGAGAAGGAAGGCGGCGATGAAGAAAAGCATGCAGACTATCATCGCATTACGATGGACACGTTCCCGGTAACTCATGCCGTCCCCCGTCAGAATGGCCAGACGGCGTCCATGACACGCGCCAGCCAGCCCGGTTTCTGCTTTTCGCCCAGCACTCCAACGCCGGTGTAGATGATCTTGGCGTCCGCGACCTGGGTCGAGTACACGGAATTGTCATAATCGAGGTCCCGCGGTCTCACGATGCCCTGGACCAGGATCTCCTTCTTTTCGTTATTGATGACGATCTCTCTCTTCCCTTCGATCGCCAGGTTGCCGTTAGGAAGCACGTCGACAACGCGCGCCGTGATGGTAGCGGTCAAAGAACCGCCCCGGGTGGTCTCGCCGGAGCCGTCAAAGTCATTCTTCGTGCTCGCGTTGATCATCTTGTCCGGGGTGATGCTCGAGGGATAGAAGTTGGATTCAAGCCCCAGGAAATTGGGGATGCCCGCCGTTGTGGTGGCCGACTTCGCCGTCTTCGTACCCGCTTTCTCCGACGCGTTCGTTACCTCGTAGATCTTGACGGTTACGATGTCACCCACTCCCCGGGCCCTGTGATCGCCCAGGAAGTTGCTGTTCGCATTGACTCCGCGGTAGATGGTGCCCGCGGGCGGCTCCAAAGCCGGCCTCGCGTTCTTGTACGTATTGTCTATGACAAAGGGCTCATCCTTTATCACCGATTGACTGGTACTCTGGCAACCCGCCAGGAGAACTGCCGCCAGGATAGTCATCAGTGCTACGGCACTCGTCTTCATAGGCTCACACTCCTAGAACTCGACCTTGACCGAGCTGCTGGTAACGACCTTCGCCATTACCTCTTTCCCGGAGGCCATGTTCTTCACCCGTATCACGTCACCCACCCGTCCCTTTTCGACGGTCTTGCCCTTGGCACGCACGATCAGTTTATTGCTCTCGGCGATTATGGTGACCGCGTCGCCCCGTTTCACAACGACACGGTCCTCGAGGATCTGGTTGGTGACAAGAGTATTGGCAGGCACGTCCCTCTTGAGCACCTTGCCGACAACATCTTCGATGGATGCCGGATAACCGAGGCCCTTCCCGTTCATGTAGGTCTCGCGGACCACAACGTCCTTCGGGCCGATGGTATCGCCCTTTTGCCCTGCCTCTTTCAGCACGTAGAGTTCACGCTTCGTAAAGACCCTGAAGGGCACCTGAACCGTGCGCAGCCGGCCCGGAGAGGTCTCGATCTCGACAGCGCAGACACCGTCGCCGCTGATGTCGGGTATACGCACGAAGCTGAGGTTGACGATCTTCACCTTTCGCCTGAGCTGGGCGGGAACCGTCGTTAACCTCACCCGGACGGCGTCGCCTTCGGGATAGATCTCCTTGACGAACTTGATTATCCTGGCCTCGGCCACGGATTCCCCGGCGGCTTGCACCGTCTTCAATGACCCGGCCGCGGCAGCGACAAGAAAGAACAGTATCAAGAGGGCCACGCACAGACCCCTGCACGCCTCCGGCCTGCAGGGGACCTTCTCGTTACGGCTCGTGTTCATCGGGGTACCCACGCTATCTCCTCAGGTTATTGGTCATCTGAAGCATCTCGTCCGCCGCCTGGATCGCCTTGGAATTGACCTCGTAAGCGCGCTGGCCGATGATCATGTTGATCATTTCCTGCATGACGTTCACGTTGGACATTTCGAGAAAACCCTGGAGCACCGTGCCCATGCCGTTCTCTCCCGGTCCGCCCGTAGTGGGTGAACCGCTCGCGTCGCTTTCCATGAAGAGGTTCTTCCCTATGGCCCGAAGCCCCGTGGGATTGATGAAGTTGGCCAGTTCGAGACGGCCTATCTGCTGCGGAGAGGACTGGCCCTGGATCTGGACCGTCACCGTTCCGTCGCTTTCTATGGATATGCTCGTTGTCCTTGCTGGTATGGTGAGGTTCGGCTCGATGGTGTAACCGTCGGTGGTCACGATCTTGCCGTCGGCGTCCGTCTTCAGGGCACCGGCCCTGGTGTAGGCCTTATCGCCGGAGGGCAGGTTCACCTGCAGGAAACCATTGCCTTCTATAGCTATGTCAAGCTCGTTGCCTGTCGTCTGGTAATCTCCCTGCTGGAAGACCTTCTGCACCGATGAGAGCATGGCCCCGAGACCTATCTGGATGCCCGTGGGAACCATGCCGCCCCCTTCCGTCCTTGCACCCTGGAGTCTCAGTGTCTGATACATGAGATCCTGAAAATCGGCGCGGCTTTTCTTGAAGCCGTTGGTGTTGACGTTGGCGATGTTGTTGGCGATGACGTCGAGATTCGTCTGCTGCACGTTCATGCCCGTTCCCGCTGTCCATAACGCCCGTATCATAGTGTTCCTCCTAGAATTTCGCCAGCTCTGTCAGCTTGTCGTTGATGTTCGAGAACATCTGGTCTATCTTCGTGTAGCACTCGTATGCCCTCATGGTGTGGATGAGTGCCACCATTTCCTGGACAATATTGACATTCGAGGCCTCGTAGGAACCCTGCCGAATGGAGTAGATCGTCGGCGTCTCACCCGCCTCGGTGCCGGTGTAAGTGAAGTTGCTCCTGCTCACGGGCTTCAAGCCCTTCAAGTCCTTGAATTCGACGACCTTTATGGTGTCCACGAGATCTTTGCCCAGGTATATGGAGCCGTCACTCTCGATGAGGATCTCTTTCCCGTCGGTGACATTGATGGTGATCTCTCCGCCCTTGCCCATGACGGGGTCTCCACCCATGGTCACCAGGCGGCTCGACTTGTCAAGCGTGAACTGCCCGTTGCGCGTGTACCGGATGCCCTCCGGCGTCATCACGGAAAAGAACCCTGGACCCAGGATGGCCATGTCAAGCTTGGCACCGCTCTCAACGATGGAAGCGTCAGAAAAATCGATATAGGTGTCGGAAAGGTTGACATAGGAATTCTTCAGAATTCCCGTCTGGCCCGTATCGTCCTGCGTTGTGGAGATCATCTCGAAAATGGGCCGTGAAGCCTTGAAGCCAGCCGTTTGAGCGTTGGCCAGGTTGTTGGCGATGATGTCCAGCCTCTTCTCATTCACGTACTTGCCGGCGACTGTTACATAAAAGCTCATGCCGGGATTAGTGCAATACATGTGCCAGAGAAGACGGCTTGAACCGCTTGAGCCGTTTGAACCGCTTGAACGGAAAAGACGGTACCGACTGGAGAAGCGGCTCGAATCCCTTGAATGGTTTGAATCGCCTGACAGCCCGTTGATATGGCCGGTTGTCGAATCTGGTTCCTGTTCTGCCGTCATTCCGGCGAAGGCCGGAATGACGGAAACGGGGTCGTGCAGGGTATCCCGGGATCGCGCGCCCGAGGCTGGAATGACGTGTCTTCACGTCTTCCAAGGTTTCTAGCCTGCGACCTGAGACCTGAGACCTGAGACCTGAGACGCTTCTTTTCGCTTCTGCTGGGAAAAATTTTCCTTTTGGGAAATTTTTTCAGGGAGAAACCGGGTCTTCAGGGCGTTATGGTCAGACAACCGCCTTTTCGTTCATGAAGCGGGCAAGTTTTCTTGTGCCTTCCCTGAAGGCCTTGGTGTGGAAACCGCTTGTCCACGTACCATTATTACTAAAGAGGTCGGAGACGATGAGGAAGGCGATGGCCTTCAGGCCCTTTGCCCTGGCGACGGCATAGAAGGATGCCACCTCCATCTCCACCGCCGATATACCCCGCCCGACGCAGGCGTCGATCTTGCTGAGCGTCTCCCGGTAGATGGCGTCCGTCGTCCATATATCGACGACGGGAAATCCCGCCTCCGCCGCCACGGGGACCCAGTCATCCGCCCAGCGCGACGATACCATATCGTCGTCGTCGGGGAGGTAATGCCAGGAGATACCCTCCTCACGCAGCGCGCTCTTCGCGAGACAGACATCCCCTACCGCCCTGTCCGGTCCCATGCCCCCGCAATAGCCCCAGAGAACAAACTCCCTGACACCGAACGCGGAAAGCTCCTCCATCAATGCAGCAATATTCGGGCCACCGAAGGAAGACCTTATTGCCGCCGTCGAGGTCCCGGACAAGAGGTGGATCATCCTGAAAGGCCTCCACGCGTCCGCGACGGATGCACCCCTGCCTCCCGTCAATCGCCTGAGGTCCGCGTCGTTGAAGGTTACGATAACCCTTTCGGGCAGAGCAAGTTCGTTCGGCTGTTTTCCGGTGAGTGCCCCGGCTATTGCCTGAGGCTCAAGGATGACCCGGGAGGGATCAAAGAACCGTCTCAAGGAATCTTCTCTTCAACCTCTGATAAGAGGTCATGAGGTGTTCGGAGATCACCCTGGTCTCCCCCGTAACGGCCATGAAGTTCGTATCCCCGAACCAGCGTGGTACCATGTGCACGTGAATGTGCTCTTCCAGCCCCGCCCCGGCGGCGCGGCCCACATTGATACCGATGTTGATCCCTTCGACGCTGAACTCTTCCTTGTAGACCCTGACCATTTTCTTCACGAGGCGCATCATATCGAGGGATTCCTCGTCGGTAAGGTCCTCCGCCAGGCCTGTATGCCGGACGGGCACCACCATGACGTGGCCGTTGGAGTAGGGAAAGCGGTTCATGATGACAAAGGCCTTGCCAAGCCTGCCGATCACGAGGGACTCCTCGTCCTTCCCCTCGTCGATACAGAGAAAGCACCTCTTTTCGCCAGGCGCCTTCGTGCCCGTGATATATTCCATTCTCCAGGGAGCCCAAACTCTATCCATATCAATTCCTCATGAACATGTAGTCGCGCCAGTACTCGGGTGGCACCGTGACGCCAAGGTTCAGCATGAACATGTAGAACCCGTTGGGCCGTGAAGGCCTCTTTCTCGGATGCATCTTCACCTCTTCAGGCAGTTTGTCCCCCTTTTTCAGGTTGCAGCTTATGCAGGATGTAACGATGTTGCTCCATTCCGTTACGCCGCCCCGGGATTTGGGGACAAGATGGTCGCAGGTGAGATACTTCGCGTCGAGCTTTTTCCCGCAATACTGGCAGGTATGGTTATCCCGGAGAAAAACGTTCCTTCGGGAGAACTTCACTTTGGCGTGATTGCTTCGGACGAGGGTCAGGAGGCGTATGACCGCGGGCTGGCGGATCGATATCGAGACGCCCCGGATCTCCCGGTCGTACTCTTTGAGAACTTCGACCTTTCCCAGGTAAACGAGGGTGATCGCCTTCTTCCATGACAGAACGCTGATAGGTTCAAAGGTCGTGTTAAGCAGGAGGGTCCGGTCCATTTAATCATTTGATAAATAACCCGTTTCGACTCCTCATGTCAAGGTTTGAGATGATCAGGCGGCGCGTCTCGCTTCCATCATCCTCAGGACATGTACGACCAGGGTATGGCGCTCCCGGACGTCAAGGTCGAAATAGAACCGGCTGTTCATAAGCGCTCTGATGATCTCTTTCAGTCTCTCCGCCCTCATGACATCCTCCTGAAAAGGATTGTCGGATGAAAGGGAAAAAACTGAAGAGACCAGGTAATGGGTGATGGGAAGAGACGCGGGTTGGAGCCGTTAGAACCGTTGGAACCGTTAGAACCGTTCTTCCCTATCCCCTATCACCTATCACCCGCTTCTGCTTTTTTTGTTCTCATTCGCTATGTTCTGTGGTAAGTATGGACAAAATACTTAAGGCAAAAGGAGCCAGCAAAATGCCCGTGTTCGATGAAAATGGAAAGCAGGTCAACACTGAAGAAGAATTTCCCAGGATGACGGACCCCGAGGAAGCGGGCGGCGGCTTTGCTCCGCCCTTGAAAAGACAGTTTCCCGTCCTTCCGGCGGTCCTGGGGATAGTCGCGCTCGTTCTTGCCGTCGTCGCCGTCATTTTCTTCCTGAAGGCGAACACCCTGGAGCAGGAGGTGGCGATGCTGAAAAAGACCAAGGCCCAGCTCGCGACAACGGAGACCAGGCTTCAGGATCTGACGAAAGAGAACCAGAAGGTAAAGGCCGAGCTCAGCCAGGTCAAAGAGGAGCGCGACAGCGCAAGGGCCAGGAACCAGGCCCTTGAGGACCAGCTGGCAAAGAAGAAGGCCGCCCCGGCATCCAAGAAGGCTTCGGCGCAGACGGGCAAGAAACCTGCCCCGAAGAAACCTGCCCCGAAGAAACAATAACCATAAGGGGACCATAGCCATGAAGAAAACGGCATTGGTATTATCAGTAGTGGCCTTTCTGGCAATGACGTGCCTTGTCTCATTTGCCGGAGAAGGAAGCAAGGAGAAGAAAATGAAACCATCATATCCACCGTTAAGCGCCGTAATAAAGACAGCAAAAGGCGACATAAACGTAAAGCTCTTTCCCAATCAGGCACCGCTCACTGTATTGAGCTTCGTGAACCTGTCCAAACGGGGCTTCTACGACAACCTGACCTTCCACAGGGTCATCCGCGGGTTCGTGATCCAGGGTGGCTGCCCGCTGGGTACGGGCACGGGAGACCCTGGCTATCGTTTCAAGGATGAGTTCTCGCCCGACCTGAGACACAACAAGCCCGGGGTCCTTTCCATGGCGAACGCCGGGCCGAACACGAACGGAAGCCAGTTCTTCATCACCCACGTCCCGACACCCCATCTCGATGACAGGCACTCGATATTCGGCGAGGTCAAAGACCCGAAAGATCAGGAGATCGTGGACAGCATAGTCGCGGGGGACAGGATAAACACGATCGTCATCGAAGGCGATTACTCCCGGCTGGCCGAGGATCACAAGGAAGACCTGCGGAAGTGGAACGAGGTCCTCGACAAGAAATAGGCCGTCCCCTATCTGCACAATATTGTGAAATATTGTGAGAGTTGCCTTGTGCAGGCGGCGCTATCGTGGTATGCTGACGACCGTAAAGCGTAAGGCGTAGGGCGTGAGCCACCGGAGTCTGCGGAGGGTCGATCGCCTTCTACCCCTTACGCCTTGCGTTTCAGGGCTTATGGCCCTGTCAAGTTTTTCGGGAAAGGAGATTCAGCAAATGTATATCGCGAGCAATATGTTCCTTACAAAAGGGGTGGGCCAGAACAAAGAAAAACTGGTGAGTTTCGAACTGGCCCTTCGCAACGCGAAGATAGCTCCCTTCAACATCGTCAAGGTATCGAGCATCTTCCCTCCCCAGTGTGAGATAGTGCCGCCAAAACAGGGACTGAAGCGCCTGACGCCCGGCCAGATCGTGCACGCCGTCCTGGCCGAGGCATCCACCAACGAGCATCACCGTCTTGTCGCGGCCTCTGTCGGGGTTGCCATTCCCAAGGACCGTGACCGATTCGGGTATCTTTCCGAATACCACAGTCACGGAGAAGACGACAAGACAGCCGGTGACTACGCCGAAGATATCGCCGCCCAGATGCTGGCGACCATCCTCGGCCTCGAATTCGACGTCAATGAGAGCTACAACAAACGGCTCGACGTTTGGAAACTGAGCGACGAGATAGTCCAGACGCGCAACATCACCCAGACCAGCGTCGGCAAGAAAGGTGTCTGGACAACGGTGATCGCCGCGGCCATTCTTATACCCTAGAAGACGGTTTCAGGTTCAAGGTTTCAGGCAAAAGACTGAGACACAATTGCGGACAAAGAAACAAGTGTTCAGCTTCGGGGTGAGCCTTCCGGACGGGTGGGATGATCATCCAGCATTTCCCTTATCTTTCCCAGCAATTCGTTGGGTGAGAGCGGTTTTGAAATGTAGTCGGCCGTCTTGTCGTGTATTCCCTTAAAGAGCAGGACATCACGGGTGTATCCGCTGGTAAAGAGGATTTTCATGTCCGGCCTGATCTTCCGTATCTCTTCGCGAAGCTCTTTTCCGTTCTTACCCGGCATGACAACATCGGAAACAACAAGTGCGATCCTGTCCCTGTTGTCACTGAACGTACGAAGGGCTTCGTCTCCGTCCACGGCCTCCATGACAGTGTATCCGGAGACACTGAGCACCTCGGCCAGAAAGGCTCTCGCTTCTGCATTGTCCTCGGCAACGAGGATGGTCTCGTTCCCCGCCCTTATGCTCAAAGGAACGTGCTCCGCCTCGGTCTCGATGGCTCCTTCGCCCCGCACCACCGGAAAGTACATCCTGAACGTTGTCCCCTTGCCGGGTTCACTGTCGACGTTGATGTAACCGTTGTGTTGCTTTATTATGCCGTAGACGATGGAAAGTCCCAGACCCGTCCCCTTGCCCTCGATCTTCGTGGTGAAGAACGGCTCGAACACCTTCTTAATCGTGTTCTCGTCCATACCGGTCCCGGAATCGGCAACACTCACAAGCACGTAATCGCCGGGCGATCCGTACCCGTGCATCCGCACGAAATCGTTATCCATCACCACCTTGCCCGCCTCGATGAAAAGGCTTCCCCCTTTGGGCATGGCATCGCGTGCATTTGTAGCAAGGTTCATCAGCACCTGGTCCATCTGTGTTTTGTCGGCCATTATCACCGCGTCACTGTCGACCTGGCCCATCCTGAGCTCGATGTCTTCCGTAAGAAGCCTTTTCAGGAGTTTTCCCGCCCCCTCTATCAGGGTGCGGACCTTGTGGGGTTTCAACTCCACCGGCTGCTTTCTGCTGAATGCAAGCAGGCTCCCCGTGAGATTGATCGCCTTCTGCGAGGAGGAGAGTATTCTGTCCGCATATGTCCTCAGGGGATCATCCTTTTCCAGCTTGAGCTGGAGCAGATTGCCGTATCCGACGATGGCCGTCAGGATGTTGTTGAAGTCATGGGCGATGCCGCCGGCGAGGGTACCGATCGCCTCCATCTTTTGCGAGTGGAGAAGCTGCGACTCGAGATGCTTCCGTTCGGTGATGTTCTCGACGGATCCCTCGTAATAGAGTGTCTTGCCCTTCTCATCCCTGACATTCCTGGCATTGATGGAAACCCAGTTCACGGTCCCGTCCTTTCGGCACGTCTGTACCTCGAAGTGGAACGCGGCCCCGTTTTCCTCCATCAGGCGGATGAATTCCGACCGGCGCCTTTCATCGAGATAGAGCCGCCCGACCCGGCCGGAGAGCTCCCGGACCATTTCCTTCGGCGAGCCGTATCCATGCATGGAAGCCAGCGCAGGGTTCAAGCTGATGACGTGTCCCTCCGGCGTGGTCTGGAACATCCCTTCCACTGCGTTCTCAAAGATGGAACGGTATTTCCTTTCCGCCTTCTTGAGCGCCCGCATCGCCAGCTCCCGCTCGGAAATCTCCTGCTGCAGGTCCTCGTTGAGGCGGTTCAGGTCCGCGGTCCGCTCCTGGACGCGTCTTTCGAGTTCGTCGACACTGGTCTTGAGCATCATGGACCTCACGGTGAAGGCAACCCCGGCCAAAAGAGCTATTACGAGCAGTGATATGGTGGCGGCACGGTCGCGGCTTGCGAGCGTTCCATAGACCTTCTCCGCGGGGCACAGATGGACGAGCGAATAGACCGTGTCGGGAACATTTGTTCTGTAGGCAACCACGTCCATCTCATTGCCGGTCGTCTCACTCATGGAAAACTCCCGGTGCCCCCCCGCAGGCAGCGACCTGATCATCTCGAGGTGCGCAGGGTTAGTAGCGACGATATCATTCATGAGCAGCGGGTTGCCCCGTTCGTCACAGATGCGATATGACGATTGCAGCGATTCGTCCGCCGCGAGTATATGCCCGTAGATTATCCACGGCCTGACCCATCCCACGATGTATCCCTGATGCTTGCCCTTGTGTTCATGTGCCGAGGCGACGATGAAATGCTCGCCATCCCGGGAGATCGATATCCTTCCTGCCCCGCCGCAGGAAGAATGGGCCTTCTTCAACATGTCGGCCATACCGCTCCTCGGCTCACGCGATGCCGTGTCCACCAGGAATCTTCCGTCGGCGGTAATGTAGGCCAATCGAGAGTAGATCACGTCGTCCCCGATCTGCTTCCTCTTCATGAGATCGATGAATAGCTCGCGTATAGGCACAAGGCTCTGCTTCAAGCCGTATTCCATGCTCATCCCCAACGCCTTGTTCTCAAAATACACGGCAACTTCCCTGGAATGCTTCATATAGAACAGATCGTCCATCCTGTCGGCAAAGAAATAGCTCAACGCGGCCCCCCGCCTCTCGACCGCGTGATGACGGACCTTGAGAAGGTTCTCCTTCAGGTCTCTCTCGGTCTGGAAATGGCTGTAGAGCAAACAGAGTATCGAGAGGACAAGCGTCACACCCGCAACGGTCACTCCAATGATCCGCACGGATGGATGTCTGAGTGTTCCTTTCAGGCCCGCCCTGGTGATCTTGGTCATCTCCTCTTGAAGAACTCCGGGTGATACTCGAACACAAAGGGATAGTACTTCTTGACGATCCTGGTGTAAATGCCGTTTCTCTCACAGTCGACGATGAACCGGTTGAACTCCTCCTTCAATTCCGGAGAATCCTTCCTGAACGCCACCGCCATCTCCTGCATCTCGCTCACGGGACCGATCACCTTTATGCGACCGGGCCACTTCTGCAGCGCCACAAGGGCATCGGAAACGTCAAGGAGGACAAGGTCGGCGACGCCCTCCATCAGCGCGGGAGCGATCTCGTTCAGCGGCCCCCTGTACGGCCTCACCCAGTCTGCCATCCTCTCCAGTCCATACAGGGCAGGATCGAGACAGGTCCCCGTCTTTCCCATTACAGATCGCCCCCTGACGAGCTCTTTCGTCCCGGCAATGTCCTGACTCAGGTCCCCTGTGGGTCTCAGCGGCTTTACCGGTGAATCAGCGCGGGCCATGAGCCAGACCTGGGTCGGGAAAACGGGAGTGGAGAAATCAACAAGCTCCTCTCTCCACGGAAGGACGGTGATGCCGCTCGCCGCCACATCACCCCTGACCGGCGCATCCCCGGCGACGAGAACGCCCCCGTCAGCGCGCTCGAACGTCTTTCCCGAAAGGTCCGTAAAGACGCGGTCCCAATCGGTCTTTACGAACTCGTACCTGACCCCGAGCCGCTCTGCGAAGAGCGACATCAGCTCGACATCCATCCCGTCCCCGCTGCCGGTGATAAAATTGGCGTACGGTATGCCAAGATGCCTGAGAACGCCTTTCTTCTTGATCTCCTCCAGGGTGACGGCAGAGCAATGGGCAATGAAGACAAGGGACAGGAACGAGAACAGGGATACCATGCAGAGGAAAAGATGAAGTCCGGAGACCCCGTTACGAGGCCGCTTCGCCCCCTGACCCTGTCCGCTTGAGAAGTCGCTGTACTGCAGGAACAACCCGTCTTTCACCATGATAACCCGCACATTTTCCTAAAGAGTTTTCTCGCCAGATGGAATAAACGTGTTGTACAGGAATAATCGGCCATTTGAGGAAAATATTAAGAGACCCCGGAAAGGCCCCAAGGCCCTGCGGGCCACGTCTTCGCCCCCGGGAGGTCTTGCGTTGGCCTTCATTGGACAGGAACCCCCAGTGGGGCGCCTCAGTCCCCCGGGCCGTTCCACTTCGGAAGGAGCTTTTCCACACCCCCCAGGACAGCTTCGGCGATGACCTCGTGGCCCCTGTCGTTGGGGTATCTCGGGTCGGGACCCGTGAGGTCTTTGCACGTGAGGCCCTTATCCTCCAGGTAGCCCGCGAAATGGTGGTGCACCGGGACCAGCAGACAATCCAGATCGGAGGCGATTATCTTGAGGGAGCGATAGAAGATGTTGACGGCATCCATATCGTAGGGGTCGTCGAAGGTGTGAGACGTGGCAAGGACGACCTCCGGGCCGAAGCGCACCCGCGCCAGCCGTATCAGCTGCACCAGGTTCTCCTGGAACTCCGAGCGATAGACGCCCTGAAACGCGTCGTCGACGCCAAAATTGAACAGGAGTATATCGGGCCGGAAAGGGTCGATATCCACGGGGAACGTGGCAACGGCATCGAAGGTGATCTCCCTGTGCCTCGACCTGTTGATGACCTCCACCCCTCTCGGGAGAAGACGCTCCGCCAGGATATCAGCGTAGCCCCTGACCGCCCCGTAACCAGCGGCAATACTCCCCCCGCGGATAAGAAACTTCATCCCTCACCCCCTGACGGACAGTCCCGGTCCATGATCTTCTGTGGGTCCTTTCGGTTTCTTCGTTTTTCCTTGCCACGGTTCCCCGGGGATAAGGACCGCCAGTCTATTGAAGACAAATTCCATTGCCCCGTCAGGGTCCCAGCCATTCCCCGCGACAACAAGTGGGCCTATATCATCGAGAAAGTTCGGACCATCACGTTTCTCAATAAGGTTCTGCTCGAATTCAGCGCGGGATACTCTGTGACCTTCACGTTCCATGTATTGCAGGAAACAATGGATTACCCGCTCCGGCCGGGCGTCAGTTGTTCTGAATGCTGTCCACAGATCAAAGAGGTCGCGGCCTTTCTTCCTCTGGTAGAGCGCCCGGACCTTGGTCCCCAAAAGCTCATCAAGATGATAGGTCGATATGAGGGTACTGCCGGAGAACCAGCGTGAATTGACGTCGAAGCGACGTTTTTCAAATCCGAGTACCGCGAAATGCTCCCGGGTATTGATTTCCACCTTGAGTTTCAGGGGTGGTCCTTCTTCTGATCGCATCCTGTAGATCAATGTTACCCTGCCTTCCGAGCGGCTCCGTTTGGGAGAGCCAAGCCAGGGATTGAGCTTATCCTGTATGGCATCCATTGCGGGCCCGATGGGCGCGGCATGGACCTGTACCAGATCAATGTCTTCCGAGTAACGCAGTGGCTCCAGGTGCAGCTTGAAAAGCGCCGTTCCTCCCCGGAAAGCAAGGTTTTCGGACAAGAGAGGGTGGCTGAACATTTCCACCAGAGCCCTGCAGATTATGAGATCCTGTTCGATCTGGTAGCTTTGGGGCCATGGAGTATATTTCTTCCACTCAGATATAAAATCCAGAGGTATCAGATCTCCACCTCCACTTTGGCATTGACAAGAATTCGCCATCGTTTTAGCTGATCGACCCCCTTGAATGGTTGCGATGGAACGAGTGGAGTGGGGAGTACATTTCTCTGATCGATATATCGGGCCAACTCCCCGGTTTTCTCTTCTGCCCCGACAAGGTCAAGAAGGTATCCGAGTCGTTGCGACCAGGCTATCGGTGAAAGCGCTGCGGTGGTGACCAGTTCGTCGCTTCTAATCTTTTCTGCAAGTTCCGCCAGAATAGTCGCCACATTGTCCAGACCACCCGCATGATGCGTGTACCCCACAATATCAAAAGCAGTTGCCGCCGGGGTTGATATCTTCAGATACCCGCGCGGGGTCTTCAAATCCGATACAGGCACCTTATCCATATTCTTTCTGGCAATAAATTCTATGCGAACATCACCGCAGATTATGCCGGGTCTGTTTCCACTCACAATAACCTGGAACACCTGGGGACGCTGGTGTGCCGCTCCATGATACTCTGCCGCGCTGAGGAGGCCCGCGTAGTATTCTTGGCCAAGGTGCTCCATAAGGTGTGGAATGAAATGACTTGCCGGCAAGCACCCCGATTTTCTGTATTCCGGGGGAACAATGACGAAAAAACCTTTGTAAGGCATGGCCAATTCACCCTTATGCCGCAAACGGCGCAGGGCGGCACGGGTTGCCACCACGGTTGGCCCGACAACATTGAGGGCCTCCCCAACGACAAAAGAGTATCGGCCCTCTGCAATCAGTTTGTCTATGAACTGTCCTGCCTGCATGCGCACCTTCCCAAATGGCTCACTTCTATAAAGTAACACTATTCGTTACTTAAGTCGAGCATTTCATGGAAATAGGCTACTTGGCTGTCCCTTTCTCGTAACGTGAGGTCCGCGCGGGGTCCCATTCTCCCGGACAGCCACGCTGCGGATCACACCCGTTAGGCGTTTTCGGCTCGCTCGATGCTCATTGCGGACAGAGGTGAGTGCAAAACTGCAATCCGGGAATCCGCAGACACAACTCCGGAATGTATTGCCCACGTTGTGCAGTCAGACGCATCGGTCCCGGCCACTTCCGTGCCCGGTCCGCGCGCCCCGAAACCGAAACGGGTCCCGCGATCCTTCGCTAACGGCTGTCCGGGAGAATGGGACCCCGCGCTCCGTGTGTTTGGCGAGAAAAGTGAAGACTGTTCCGGGTTGCGAGTTTCGGGTTGCAAGTTAGAAACCTAAGGAAGAAGAACCTCGTTAGAGCAAAGGCCCTTGACTCGAAACGCGCAACCCGGAACCCGGAACCCGCAACTGTTTTTTTCTTTGATGAACTCTTGAACGCTCTTCTCGTCGCCTCTAGCTCCGCTCCCTAAAGTGACAGACTGTTGTCACTTAGGTCTGGTACAATCAGGAAAGCGGGAATGTTTCTACCCAAACAGAACGCCCCAAAAGATAACGGCTTCCCCTCCCTATTTCGCTTGAATTTGAAAAGGCAAAGGGGTAAAAAGGTTATGAAGCATGATCCAAAGTACAACCGGTGGCCCATGCCGCCGTCCAACCTCCGGCAACAGAACGAAAAACACGCCAGTCTCCACAGCACTGATAAGCATCTGAGCCATTATTCATCGGGGGAATGAAGGTCTTTGTCGTGCGGCGCAACATCTATTCCCATAAACCACCGTCGTCGTTCACACAGGATACCCACGGGCACACATCCGACGAGTAAGCCATGAGTGCACAACCTTACTATTACAGGTACTGGGGAAAAGCTGCAAAAGAAGCATCAGGCCATCATTTGTTACCTTATCACTGTCTGGATGTGGCAGCAGTCGCGCACGTCTTCCTCAAGAATAACGCCTTGATGGTTCGCCGTTTGGCAGACATATCCGGTCTTGGTCAGGAAACAATACGTGGGTGGGCAATCCAAGGTCAAGCATACCATGATATCGGTAAGTTCTCCGAGAGCTTCCAGAACCTCAGGCCCGATCTACTGGAAATGCTGCAGGAAATAAGAAGCATCCGTTCCTATCCTGTTCGGCACGACAGCCTTGGATTCCTGCTGTGGGAACAGGAGCTATGCGACGTGAATAATCTGACGAATTGGTTCGGCGTATCGTTCGATGAAACGAACAGCAGGCAGTGGTATCGTACTCTAGCGGATTTCGGAAAGGCGGTTACGGGGCACCATGGTTCACCACCTAAACTGGTTGGTCTCAACAACCTTCCGCTACGCGTGTCAGCCCATTTCACCGACACGGACATCTCGGCAGCCAAGCAATTCTGCTCGGATTTTGCAGGAATACTGAGAAAGCCAGGGGAAAACCGGATCATTCTTCCCTACTCGACCGAATTGAGAATCGGAATGAGAAAGGTATCGTGGCTCATCGCTGGTCTTTCGGTGTTCTGTGACTGGGTAGGTTCGAACAGCGAATGGTTTCGTTTCAATAATACACCAATTGACCTTGAAATTTATTGGAACGACCACGCCTTACCTGCCGCGGAAAGAGCATTGAGCAAGATGGGGATGGGAACCCCGACCTTTCCGGAAAACATTAAAGCCTTTGAAGACATCTTTGAGACCATTCGCGAGCCAAGTCCAATGCAGCGATATGTTTCGGACTGTCCAATATCGCAGGAACCACAACTCCTTATCATCGAGGATGTGACGGGATCCGGCAAGACAGAGTCCGCTTTGTTCGCTGCGCGGCGCCTTATGTCTGTGGAACTGGCGAATGGGTTCTTCATCGCCCTGCCCACCATGGCTACGTCAAATGCCATGTACGAACGAATGATAAATATCTATCGCAGGTTATTTAGCGATAAGGCCCGCCCTTCTCTCATCCTATCTCATAGTGCACGTCATCTTTCTGAAGCATTTGCAGATTCGATCGCCTCGTTTACCGGAGACGGTCCAGGGCGTTATGACGTCCAAGACGATGACGCGGCTGGTCCCCAGTGTTCCGCCTGGCTTGCCGACAATCGCAAAAAGGCTCTTTTGGCCGATGCGGGCGTGGGAACACTCGATCAGGCGCTGCTTGGTATTCTTCCCTCCCGATTTCAATCTCTTCGCCTTTTCGGCATGGCCGGGCATGTTTTGATCGTCGATGAAGTCCACGCATATGACCCTTATATGAACAAACTTCTTCAAACATTGCTCTATTTTCACAGCACGCTCGGAGGGAGCGTCATATTGCTGTCTGCAACCTTGCCACAGCAAGTACGCCAAGAGATGATAGACAGCTTTGCCAGGGGACGGGGTGTCAATAACCCGCCAGAAGCATCTTCTTCCTGCTATCCCCTGATAACTCGTTATTCTCTAAGCCATGGGGTAACTGAAGACCTGATCGAAGCGCCCGGTTTCAGCCGTAAAGAGATGAAGGTCCAGATCGTGCCCGAAAGGGCCGATGTGCTCCGACTGATCACGGAAGCTTCGGGAGTAGGCAAGTGTGTTTGCTGGATACGCAACACTGTTCACGATGCACGGGCGGGGTATGACGAATTGTGTTCACGGATAGCTGGCGAGAATCTCCTCCTCTTTCATGCACGCTTCGCCATGGGAGATCGGTTGGATATAGAAAAGACTGTAAAGGCCACCTTCGGAAAAGACAGCACGGAGCAGGAAAGAACGGGTATGGTGCTCGTCGCCACACAGGTAGTGGAGCAGTCCCTGGACCTTGATTTTGATCTGCTGGTGACCGATCTGCCACCGATGGACCTCCTGATCCAGAGGTCGGGCCGGCTCCACCGTCATATCCGCGACGAGAAAGGGAATCGACTTCCCGGACCGGGCAAGGAGGATCGCCGCGAGCGGGCATGTCTCTATGTCCATTCTCCCCTGCCCCGCGACGATGCTGGCGCCGACTGGTACGAAAAAGCGTTCCCGAAGGGGGCATATGTTTATCCCAACCATGGCTCCCTGTGGCTGACGGCTCGGTTGCTGGAAGACAAGGACGTTCTCAGAATTCCGGACAACTCCAGAGACCTCATTGAAGCTGTGTTCTCGGGAAATACTGTACATGCAATACCTGAAGCGCTTTACCAGCGCGACCTTGAGGCAGAGGCCAAATGGCAGGCTGAAAGATCGATTGCCCACATCAATATGCTGAAGCTCGAGGAAGGATACAGCGCAACCCCAAATCAATGGCTGGAGGATATGCAGACACCGACAAGGTTGGGGGGCATCGAGAGTACGGTAAGGCTCGCCAGATGGAACGGAACACAACTGACGCCCTGGCATACGGATGGTGATTTCCCGTGGGACATGAGCCAGGTGAGCATTAACAGTAATCTCGTGTTCGGAGAAACAGACCACGGAAAATACCTTGGCGAGGCAGTGAACAGACTGAAACAGGCGCTTCCGGACAAAGGCAAGTGGAGCATCCTGGTCGTAATGGAACAGCGCGAAGATGGAAAATGGCAGGGCTTTGCGAAGGACAGGCGCGGAATGCCGGTGGTCCTGGTTTACGAGAAAACTGCCGGCCTGATTGTTTCACTAAAATAGAGAAAGGGGGCTCATAGTGCTTTTCAACCTTATTGACGAGAAATGGATCCCGGTTAAACGGCGGGACGGAACCGAGGAGAAGATAGCGCCATGGCAGATAACCGAAGGGTTCAGTGATAACCCGGCTGTTTCTCTGAATTCCGTCCGGGCTGATTTCAACGGAGCTCTTGTGCAATTTCTAATCGGTCTGATACAGACCATCGCGCCTCCCTCAGATGCGTATGAATGGGAAGAACTCTTCGCCTCTCCCCCCGTTCCGGAAACACTCAGGGAGAAGTTGATGACGCTTCGTTACGCTTTCGAATTGGGCGGGGATGGTCCGCGATTCATGCAAGACATAGAAAAGCTTGATGTAAAATCCAAGGGTATCTTCTCACTCTTGATAGACGCTCCTGGCGAGCACACAGTGAAGAACAATGCCGATCATTTCATCAAGAGAGACTCGGTTATTTGCATGTGCCCATCTTGCTGTGCCAGTGCCTTGTTTACAGTACAGACCAATTCCCCAAAGGGAGGAGCAGGCTTCCGGGTTTCGATCCGTGGAGGAGGACCCTTAACTACCCTTGTCATCGGCGATGCGGAGCACAGTACTCTCTGGCATCTTCTCTGGCTGAATGTGCTGGAGCAAGATAATTTTCTAGGCATCTGTGGTAATGCGAGGAAGAATACCGACGCTGACAGGTTTCCCTGGTTGGGTAAGACCAGAACCAGCGAGAACGACACGGGGATCAGCACCACTCCAAGCGATATTCATCCGGCGCAAATGTTCTGGGGTATGCCGAGGAGGATAAGCCTGGACCTCGACAACTTGGAGAGAGGTGTTTGTGAACTCTGCGGCGATAGTGTAAAAGCAGTCATTAAGACCTACCGGGAAAAGAACTACGGCATAAATTACGAGGGTTCCTGGCTTCATCCTCTTTCGCCATACTCCCAGAATAAAGATGGCATCCCGCTGCCGGTTCATGCTCAGCCCGGTGGTGTGTATTTCCGCCACTGGCTGGGGTTAGTCCAAGAAGACCGTGACAACAAACGGCAACCTGCACTTGTAGTGCACGAGTTTCGGGAGAATGGTCGGCAACCCAGTACCGAGCAGTTCCGTCTCTGGGCATTTGGCTATAACATGGACAACATGAAACCACGTTGCTGGTACGAATCCTTCATGCCGCTCCTGTATGTCGAGCCAAGACTTCGAAAAGAATACGAGGACTGCGTCGCATCCATGGTTGTGGCAGCCAGCGAAATTGCATCCAACACGCGGGGGGCTGTAAAGAAAGCGTGGCTCAGAAGGCCGGGTGATGCGAAGGGAACGGAGACGATTTCTTCTATTGACAGCACGTTTTGGCATAACATGGAGGAGGTTTTCTATCAAGCCTTGGGTGAACTGGGAACATGTCTTGGTGCCAATAACGATAGCCTCGGCGTTCGAACTGCCTGGCACAAGGCTCTTTGCGGTGAAGCGCTGCGCATATTCGACGGTTCTACGCTTGAAGGTCCGATTGCAGATGCCGACCCGAAGCGGATCGTAACGGCAAGGAAAGAACTCCAACAATACAATAACGGGAAAAAGATCAAGATGATTCTAGGACTGCCCGTTGAAAAGATACGTGAGGGCCGGAAGAAGAAGTCAACATAATAGAATGAGACAATCCCACGAACAAGGAGGGAACATGGCAGAGTATCTAACGTTCAGCAAAGGGTCCCCTGAATTCCTTGAGCTAGCCAAATGGTGGCGGGACCTTGAGAACGACAGGGGTGCACGGGCGGAGTTACGACGGTGTAGAAACCCGGCTGAGGTTGTTTTCTCCCCGGCGTATCACCGTCTTCGGCAGGCTCTCTTGCACATTGAGGGGGTTAGAGGTATTCCGGACGAGAAATTGGCTCTGGTGGTTGGTCTCGCGGCCAAGGTTAAGACCAATAATGAAAGTATGGACATCGCGGAACAGATGGCTACGGGCAAGGGAGACAGAGCCGTTGTCAGCGGTCTTCGTTTCCGGCGCATGCTCAAAGCCCGGCGAAACGACGAAGTGTTTACCTTGATGAGCCGTATCATTTCTCTTCTCGGAGGTTCAGTCAACCTGCAGAACCTAGCGCAAAGCGTTTACTGGTGGAACGACAGGACGCAAAGAGAATGGGCTTTCAGCTACTATTCGAAAGCACCTCGCGATGAAGCCTAGTCATTAAACACAAAGGAGAACGGCATGAGCAAATATATCCAATTGCATCTTTTAACATCCTATCCACCCTCAAATCTGAACCGCGATGACCTCGGGCGTCCGAAGACGGCGGTGATGGGAGGAAAGACACGCCTTCGCATATCCTCGCAAAGCCTAAAGCGAGCATGGCGCACCTCTCCGCTATTCTTTGAAGCCCTCAAGGGCCACATAGGAGAGAGAACAAAAATGATGGGTATCGAGGCGTATAAAGACCTCGTCAAGAGGGGTGTAAGTGAGGCAAAAGCGAAGGAATGGGCTGCAAAGATAGCCGGGGTGTTTGGTGACTGTGAGGCGGCCAACAAGGACAAACCTCTTAAGGAGCTGGAGATTAAGCAACTGGCCCATTTCAGTCCTGAAGAGAGAAAAGGCATTTTCACCCTTACGGAAAGGCTAGCCCAAAACAACACTCCGCCCACTGAAGAAGATCTTGACCTGCTGGTGAAGAACCATACAGCAGCCGATATTGCCATGTTCGGCCGAATGCTGGCCGCAGCCCCGGCCTATAACAAGGAGGGTGCCGTACAGGTCGCACACGCGGTGACCGTCCACGAGGTGGCGGTCGAAGATGACTATTTCACCGCGGTGGATGACCTGAACAGCGGCGAAGAAGACCAGGGCGCAGGCCATCTGGGAGAAACCGAGTTCGCCGCCGGTGTCTTTTATCTGTATGTGTGTATCGACCGACACCTTCTTAAGGAAAATCTAACCGATGACCAACTAGCGGATCGGGCAATCGCCGCTCTGATCGAAGCGTCGGCAAAGATAGCACCCACCGGGAAACAGAACAGCTTTGCATCCCGGGCATACGCATCATACATCATGGCGGAGAAAGGAGATCAGCAGCCCCGGTCGCTCTCAATCGCATTCCTGAAGCCTGTCCGCGGAGACGACGTTATGTCTGTTGCCATATCTGAGTTGAACGCGAAGCGTGAAGCTATCGAAAGGTCCTACGGTCCCTGCGCCTCGGCATTCAAGACAATGAATGCCGTGACCGGCGAGGGAACGCTTTCGGATATCATTTCTTTCCTGAAGGAGTAAG
Source organism: Syntrophobacterales bacterium Delta_02 (assembly GCA_001603955.1). GTDB lineage: Bacteria > Desulfobacterota > Syntrophorhabdia > Syntrophorhabdales > Syntrophorhabdaceae > Delta-02. The sequence goes on from LVAA01000055.1 coordinate 28,244, forward strand.
ATATGAGGGATTACCTGGTCTTTCGATTATACGGCCCCCTGGCGGCCTGGGGTGACATTCCTGGCTGTGAGTACCGCCCCAGCTATGCCCATCCGAGCAAATCGGCCATCATCGGACTCCTTGCAGCTGCTCTTGGCATCCGCCGTGACGAAGACGAGCGTCAACACAGACTGTCTGAGGCGTGTCATTTTGCAGTACGCGTGGATTCCGCGGGAAGACTGCTGAGGGACTATCATACAACACAGGTACCGCCACGGAAACGCGGCATCAAGCACCGTACGCGGCTTTCAGAGTTGGCGGGCGATGGCCTTTATACTATCCTGTCCACCCGTGACTATTATTGTGACGCAGCATACACAGTCGTGCTCCGATTACGCGATGATGCAGAGTGCACGATAGAGCAACTGGCAAATGCACTCTTAAAACCAGCCTTTGTTTTGTACCTGGGCAGAAAATCTTGCCCACTCGCGTTACCCCTTCGACCAAGCATCATTGAGGCTACAACACTGAAAGACGCTCTCGACAAGGCGCCCTCTCACGCTGAAGAACTTGCGGAGTTGAGCCAGCCCGGAGAATATGCTGACATTTTCTGGGAAGATGGGGAAGACAGCGGGTATGAGGCAAAACACGCCATCTATCGTCGTGATGTGCCGGGAAGCCGCAATCCGAGGCGCTGGCAGTTCACCAACCGGCGTGAACATTACGCTTCCGTGCGAAAGGGAGGGTAGATCATGCTATTTAGCCTGATAGAACTTCGCCAGGACATTTCAGTTCGTAGCATTGCATCCGTATACAGATCGGAGATCTATAGCGCACACCAATTGGTCTGGGATCTTTTCTCGGATGGCCCTGGCAGGCGACGAGACTTCTTGTACCGGCAGGAAACAACAGGAACACGACCAAGATTCTATGCGGTTTCCCATAGACCGCCAATAAACCATAAAGGGCTTTGGGCGATGTCATCCAAGAACTACGACCCAAAGATTACCAGGGGCGAGCGTCTCGCCTTCACCCTGCGTGTGAATCCCGTAAGAACTAAGAAGGATGACAAAGGCAGACAGCACAGACACGATGTAGTAATGGACGCTAAGAGACAACTTGGCTCATCAAGGAAAGATCATCTCATACAGGACGTTATACAAGAAACAGGTGGAAAATGGCTTCTTGAAAGGTGTGGCGCGCTCGGGTTTGATGTTGCGACCGCTTCCTTGAGAATTAATGGATACCGGCAACACAAATTCTATAAGGGCAAGCACGTGACTCCGGTTTCCTTCAGCACTCTTGATATCAATGGCATCCTGACTGTCACAAACCCGGAAGAGTTTGTGGAAAAGTGTCTCTTCGGTGGTATAGGCCCAGCAAAAGGATTTGGCTGCGGGCTGATGCTTGTGAGGCGTTCATGACTGGAATTCCCATGCTTCCTCCCCTGAAACCCATCCCGATCAAGGACAGGGTCTCGGTGGCTTACGTTGAGAAAGGCAATGTCGACGTTCTGGACGGAGCTTTTGTAGTCGTTGACAAGAACGGGGTGCGCACTCACATACCCGTCGGCGGTCTGGCCTGTATTATGCTGGAGCCCGGAACACGGGTGACCCATGCGGCAGTGACTCTCGCATCCCGCGTGGGATGTTTGCTTGTCTGGACCGGGCAGGGAGGAGTTCGGCTCTATGCCTCCGGTCAGCCGGGCGGTGCAAGGTCTGACCGGCTCCTGTATCAAGCGAAACTTGCTCTGGATGACGAAGCGCGGCTCAAGGTTGTGAGAAAGATGTACGAGATGAGATTTAAAGAGAGGTTTCCCGAAAAGAGAAGCGTGGAACAATTGAGGGGAATCGAAGCGGTACGGGTTAGAACCATGTACGGGCTTATTGCCCGTCAGTGCGGGGTTAAATGGGTACAGAGAAATTACGATCACAGCGAATGGGAAAGCGGCGATATACCGAACCGTTGCCTCAGTTCCGCAACAGCCTGTCTTTATGGAGTAACAGAGGCAGCAATTCTGGCCGCAGGATATGCCCCGGCGGTTGGTTTCATACACACCGGCAAACCGCAGTCCTTCGTATATGATATAGCCGACATCTTCAAATTCGAGACCGTTGTTCCCCTTGCCTTTCGTGTAGCGTCAAAGAATCCGAAGGAACCCGAAAGAGACGTCCGTCTTGGCTGTCGCGATGCCTTCAGGCAGGCCAAGCTTCTCAAACGCATAATACCGACTATCGAGGAGGTGCTATCGGCCGGAGGTCTTCCCTTTCCAAAACGACCTCATGAATCTGTAGCCCCGGCAATACCCAACAAGGAGGGTATCGGCGATGCTGGTCATCGTGGTTGAAAACGTACCACCCAGATTGAGAGGCCGCCTGGCCGTCTGGCTCCTTGAAGTGCGAGCCGGCGTCTACATCGGAAAGGTTTCCCGGAGAGTGAGAGAAATGCTCTGGGATACCGTCACCAAGGGAACGGAACTTGGCAGTGCCGTAATGGCTTGGAGCACCAATACTGAGTCAGGTTTCGACTTTGTAACCTGGGGCTATAATCGCAGAGAGCCCGTCGAGGTTGATGGATTGAAACTGGTATCATTCTTCCCGGAAGTTCCAGAAGAAAGCACAACAAGAGAGAGTTGATTTTTCGGTAGAGTTTTGCTCTTTGACAATTATAAACGATATCCAATAGTTACAAGAAGTATGTTCCCCGCAGACGCGGGGATGAACCGGAGGCATGATGAGCGTAGAATCCACAGAAAGCATGTTCCCCGCAGACGCGGGGATGAACCGCGGTTCAGGAACGGAGAGCGCGAGCAAATACTATGTTCCCCGCAGACGCGGGGATGAACCGCGAAAGGGTAACCCGAAGGAGGCCACACTCGAATGTTCCCCGCAGACGCGGGGATGAACCGGTATCAAACGATAAATCGGTGGTTGTTTGGTGATGTTCCCCGCAGACGCGGGGATGAACCGGCCCTCGCGTTCCTCGAGCACGCGGGGTTCAAATGTTCCCCGCAGACGCGGGGATGAACCGCAGAGACAGCGGGCATATGATTGGCTTGACAGATGTTCCCCGCAGACGCGGGGATGAACCGATCTCCGGGTTCCTCTTCGACGGTCTGAACCCATGTTCCCCGCAGACGCGGGGATGAACCGCACTTCGGGCTCATGATCTACGATGACATCGTATGTTCCCCGCAGACGCGGGGATGAACCGGTTTTCTCGTCCATGCGTCACTCCACGATGTAATGTTCCCCGCAGACGCGGGGATGAACCGGCGTGGCTCGAGGCCTGCGAGGACGTCCTTTAATGTTCCCCGCAGACGCGGGGATGAACCGTACGCCAGCTGATAGACCGCATAGGCGGGAATATGTTCCCCGCAGACGCGGGGATGAACCGGTCCAGGTATGCCGGCACCCGCTACCACTACAATGTTCCCCGCAGACGCGGGGATGAACCGGTCGAGGATCTCGGGGAAGAACTGGGCCACCTATGTTCCCCGCAGACGCGGGGATGAACCGAGCCCGACGAGTACCTGGACCTCTGGGCCCGTATGTTCCCCGCAGACGCGGGGATGAACCGTTGACGTCGTGCGTCTCGAGGGCGGCCATGTCATGTTCCCCGCAGACGCGGGGATGAACCGCCACCTGCTGTCCGGAGAGATGAGGTTACCGTATGTTCCCCGCAGACGCGGGGATGAACCGATCCAACACAACTACACCGACGATGACATGACATGTTCCCCGCAGACGCGGGGATGAACCGGTGCGGGGCCTGGATGTCCTGTTCAAGGACGTATGTTCCCCGCAGACGCGGGGATGAACCGCCCCCCCGCACACACTTCATCCCCCCTTCTTTATGTTCCCCGCAGACGCGGGGATGAACCGGTGGCGGCGCACGATGGGCCAGGAGAGCTTGAATGTTCCCCGCAGACGCGGGGATGAACCGCCAACCATAGGGGCATAATCTGACCCATCCGGATGTTCCCCGCAGACGCGGGGATGAACCGAAACTCTTTGCGGAGCTTATCTTCTCTGTTAAATGTTCCCCGCAGACGCGGGGATGAACCGGAAGTATGCCCGGGCGATCAAGCAGGAGATCAATGTTCCCCGCAGACGCGGGGATGAACCGCGCATACCGGGGATATGGACATACCAGGGGGTATGTTCCCCGCAGACGCGGGGATGAACCGATGAGCAACCCCTCGTTTACGGCCGCGATGCGATGTTCCCCGCAGACGCGGGGATGAACCGGTGGTCTCGGTAGCTACTTCCCCGGGGGCGGTATGTTCCCCGCAGACGCGGGGATGAACCGGCTACTACATTTTGGTCTATGGTCATGGAGATATGTTCCCCGCAGACGCGGGGATGAACCGTTGTATTCCGTCTATTACCGGAACCACTGCACATGTTCCCCGCAGACGCGGGGATGAACCGGAACTCGCGGAACTCAGGAGGAAGGCGGCGTTATGTTCCCCGCAGACGCGGGGATGAACCGGTGGGAAGAGGATTTCGGGGAATACCGCGATCATGTTCCCCGCAGACGCGGGGATGAACCGGGGATGGCAAACTTGGCTATCTTCCAAACTAAATGTTCCCCGCAGACGCGGGGATGAACCGCTCGCTGCCGATGCCATGGGCGTGACGACGATATGTTCCCCGCAGACGCGGGGATGAACCGTAACAGGAGGTTGTTTTGACATGGTATTAGCCATGTTCCCCGCAGACGCGGGGATGAACCGGTGGGGTGATCTCCAGAAGGAGCCGATCATGCATGTTCCCCGCAGACGCGGGGATGAACCGGACATAACCGACCATTGCCCCCATTGCGGCGCATGTTCCCCGCAGACGCGGGGATGAACCGATACTCGTTCAGAGGACGTACAGCGCGGGAGAATGTTCCCCGCAGACGCGGGGATGAACCGAGCCTATCCAGCGGATTACGTCACGGTACAACATGTTCCCCGCAGACGCGGGGATGAACCGGTCACGGGGTCGTACATGAAGGCCGCTTATTCATGTTCCCCGCAGACGCGGGGATGAACCGGTGCCCGCCGATCAGAACACGGACGGGGCCTTATGTTCCCCGCAGACGCGGGGATGAACCGTCTTGCCCGCATCCTTCTCGCCGGATACGAGGATGTTCCCCGCAGACGCGGGGATGAACCGACCCTAGCGCCGGGGTTCTCCTTGCCGGGAAGATGTTCCCCGCAGACGCGGGGATGAACCGAGCGTCCTCGTGTTCACCCGGTTCGTGGATGAATGTTCCCCGCAGACGCGGGGATGAACCGTTCATCCATACACTGAAGAAGGCCGGATCCATATGTTCCCCGCAGACGCGGGGATGAACCGGACACAAAGGAACTGGGGATCATGACCACGGCTGAAGTCATCGAAGTCAACAAAATCCCCGGGCACACGCGTATGCGCGGCAAGTAAGTGAACACGCTGGTGGAAGGTTCTTTCAGAAAGCAAGAGAGCTTCGATTGGGTGAACTAATCGTAACTGCGGAGCGTGGGGTCTCTTTGCCGGGCAGCCGTTAGCGAAGGATTACGGGACCCGTTGCGCTTTCGGGGCGCGCGGACCGGGCACGGAAGTGACCGGGACCGATGCGTCTGACTGCACCATGTGGGCAATACGCTGTAGAGTTATGTCTGCGGATTCCAGGCCTACAGTTTTGCATTCACCTCTGTCCGCAATGAGCATCGAGCGAGCCGAAGGCGCGTAACGGGTGTGATCCGTAGCGTGGCTGCCCGGCAAAGAGACCCCACGCGCACCCCACGCACCGGACGACCGAGGGGGAACGCTCTTCGCATTTTCACATCCCAGGGATTGCGATACCTGCTGCGCTCCAGTCTATTAAGGGACAGTTGTGGATGCACACAATAGAAGAGTGCCAGGAAGGGCTGTGGCTTTATTTCTCTCTGCGTCGGTGGACTCTCGGGATTTCCGGATAGTCCGTGGATGATCCCGCCGAAAGCGGGAGGGCGGGAGACAGTCTCTTGGGCCGTACGGGAAGTGCCCTACCCCGTTCCCGCGTAGGATTCGACCGTCTGGCGGGCCTTTTCCATGTCCCGGATGAGGGCCGGGGTGATAAGGTCGACAACATCGCCGCTGAGGTTGAACTTCCGGTAGTACTCTTCCCTCACGGGCAGTATCTCCTCGTCCTCACCGGCATATCCCATGACCTTGCATAGCAGGTCCGCGAGGCAGACGAGAAAGACCGCTTTCGAGACACTCTCGGGGATGTTCTCCGGTGGGTAGAAGGATGGGTCGTGGTGGTGTTCGATGGTCTCCGCGACCATCTCGGGAAGTTGCCATTTGCGGGCGATGACCGCCCCGATGGCGGCGTGATTGATATGGTATTCCCTCTCTTCCCTGATCAGCGCCGGCATATCCGGTGACGGATCATCTTCCCTGTTAAGAAGAGGAGAAAAATACTTTCCTATGTCATGGAGGAGTCCGACCGTTCCCAGGGCATATTCGGACATTCCGAAGAGCGTCCTCCCAAGGTGACCCGCGCAGACGGAAACGACCGCGGAATGACTCCACAGCCTCAGGTGGCCCTGCCGGTCTTCGACCCGGCTTGCCGGGAGCGTGTTGTTGACCATGTCGTCCATGAGAAGGGACCGCACGTTGTTGTATCCGAGAAGCGTTATGGCCCTCCCTATCGCGGTCACCTTTTCGACCTGGCTGAAGTAGGCCGAATTCACGGTCCGGAGGATGTTTGCCGAGAACGCCGGATTCGTCGATACGAGGGTTGTCACCTCCCCCGAATTGGATCGAGGGTCCTGGAGAAGACGAAGTAGATTGAGCGACGTGGCCGACACCATGGGCAGACCTGACACCTTGCGGCGGAGTGTATCCTTGATGGCATCGTCGACAAAAACATAGGGAACGGGACAGAGTCCTTCCTTCACGGGGATGTAGGGGATCTCACTCAAGGCGGGATAGGCCTCCAAGACCAGCGACCTTTCGTCCCGGTCCGGTCGCACCCGGGCAAGCGACAGAGGTCCGGTCTCCTCCGCCAGAGGGAAAGTGACACCGCTGACTGAAGGTACTCCAGCAGCTTTCTCCGTCTGTCTCCCGTGGCAGATGATGTACACGAGGACAAGAAGGACCACGAACCCCAGCGCTACCAGGACCACCATCACGATCGACCCAACCTTAAGCCTTACTCAGGCACTCTTGTAATATAATCGACGGCTCCGGCCTTCCCTTAAACAAAGTCTGCCTCCGGTTTCGACAGGCGCGAGACAACGGTCCGGAAAAGACACCCTTGCACCGGTGCAAGGGTGAATCCGGTTAACCGTTCTGCGTCCTGATACTGCGTTTGGCCATTGATTATTGGCAAATTGGTTATTGTCCATTTCCTTGGTTATTGGAATTTGATCATTGGTGATCGTCCCCTTCAGGATGATGTCCCGAAGGGTCTGCGCGTCTGCCGCCGCAGGTCTATTTTGGACAGATGTGGGGCTTACCTGCTCAGGACCTCGCGGACCTTCTGGAGAAGCTTGTCGAGCGTCAGGGGCTTGGCAATGAAATCAAGTTCCCCGTCCTCGATCCCCTTTTCCAGGATAATGTCCTTCGTGTATCCGCTGATAAAGAGCACCCGGGCACGAGGGTCCGCCCGGTGTATCACTTCGTAGACCTCCCGCCCGTTCTTCTTCGGCATTACCGAATCAACGATGACGAGGTCTATGTCACTGCGCTCTTTGAACTTGTTTATCGCGTCCTCGCCGTCCACGGCCTCGACGGTCCTGTAACCATATTCCTGAAGGGCCTCCCGCATGAACCGTCTCACTTCCTCGTTATCCTCGGCGACGAGAACCGTTTCAGTTCCCGTGGCGAGGGGAACTGCCGTTTCCTGGTCATGGCCCGTTTTCGCTCGTATCGCGGGAAGGTAGACGCGGAAGGTGCTGCCGCGGCCCGGCTCACTCTGCACGGTAATGTATCCATCGTGCTGCTTGACGATGCCGTAAACCGTCGCGAGACCAAGCCCCGTGCCCTTGCCGGTCTCCTTGGTCGTGAAGAAGGGATCGAAGATCTTCCGCTGCGTTGCCTCATCCATGCCCTCGCCCGTATCCGAGATGGTTATCATTACATACCGTCCGGGCTTGCCGAACCCGTGCGCCCTGGTGAACCCGTTGTCGATGTCGGCGACATCCGTCCTTATGATGAGCGTGCCACCTCTCGGCATCGCATCTCTCGCGTTGGTGACGAGATTGAAGAGGATCTGATCGATCTGCGACCTGTCGGCCATGACCACCGTGTCATCCGGCGCGAGGGCGGTGTGCAGATCGATATCCTCCGTGAGGAGCCTCTTGAGCAGCTTTTTCGTCAATCTTATTGTGCTGCTTATGTCCAGGGCAGCAAGGGTCACAGGCTGCTTCCTGCTGAAGGCCAGAAGACTCTGGGTAAGCTCGGCCGCCTTCCGGGAGGCCGACAGCACCTGCTCCAGGTACGGCCGCAGAGGGTTGTCCTTCTCCATCTTCATCTGCATGAGTGACGCGTATCCCATCAGGGCCGACAGGATATTGTTGAAGTCGTGGGCTACGCCACCCGCCAGGGTACCTATGGATTCCATCTTCTGGGCATGGCGGAGCTGGGATTCGAGCCTTCTCATTTCGGTAATGTCATCACAGCTCATCAGGTAGTCGCCTGACGCCAGCACCGAAACGATAAAGTTTACGACCTTTTCCGTCCCATCCCTGCATGTGACGGTGAAGACCCTCGACTTTCTCGGGCCGGGGCCTGCACCCTGAAGATCCTCCTTCGCTGCGGCGGCGACCATATTCCTGTGCCCGGCGTCCGGATAGGCCCTCCCGTACCACGTCGTTATATCGGGGACATCGGATATGCCATATCCGAAAAGCTCCGTGAACTTGGTGTTCATATAGACAATGCTATCCTTCCCGTCGACGAGGAGCATGCCGAAGGGGGCGTTGTCCAGAAGCGTCTTCAGCTTCTCCTTTTCCAGGAGCATCTCCTGTGCGGCCCGTTTGCGGCTGCTGATGTCACGCACGAAACCGATGACGAACCTCTGATCCATGTACTCGACCACGCTGGCGTTGACCTCGACCGGGACAAGGTGTCCATCCTTGCTGACGAGCTCGATCTCATCAGGACCTGTGGGTTTGCCTTCCGTGCTGGCCTGGAACAACTCGACCGCCTTGAAGAGACTGGCTTCCGACAGCAGGTTCGCCTCCAGGAAATTCTTGCCGATCAGTTCATCCCTGCGGTAGCCGATGATCTCCTCGCTCCTGCGGTTGCCATAAAGGAAATTGCCCTCCATGTCCACCATGTAGACACCGTCCGGGGCATTCTCAAGACAGGCCCTCAACGAGTCCTCTGCTTCTGTGAGGGTCTGTTCGGACCGTCGTCGTCGGGCTTCGGATTCTTCCAGTTCCTTGATCTTCCCCTTGAGAATGGATATCTCTTCGAGCAGTTCCCGGTCCGTCCCCGACGTGTCTTTCATCTGGTCTCCTTACGGTCATAAAGAGTGCCGACGTGTCAGAACATATGAAATACTATAGCGATCAAATAAGAAAATGCAATTCTCGATCACGAAGAACATCAGCCTGTCTTTACCGATCACATGTAAAGGCAATAGCAATATTTGTCTTTGGTTGTTTTATCGCACAATACCGGGACGAGGTTAAGAAAGTCCCCGGACCATGTGTCGCCCGGGCCGCAGCCTCTTGACGACAGGGCCATCTTGCACATCCGCAAAGCGCGCGGGGGCAGGTGTACCAGGAAAAACTCCATGACGGAAAGGGAACCCCCGGCGGGCACCATCGCAGGCGAGGACATCCCCCTCGGCACGGTTCCCCTGCGACGCCTTGCCGCCATCGCTGTGCTATACTCAAGAATGAGAGCGATCCGCATCATTCGCCGGGGAGGTAGCCATGAGAAGGAGCCTGTTCATTTCCGTCGTATGGGCTTGTTTTCTTGCCGCGGCCTGCGGCAGCCTTTTTCCGACCAAGATCGGGGACATCGTCAAGAACCCCCGGAAATATGAAGGGAAAGAGGTCACCGTGTCGGGTGAGGTGAAGGAAGTCCTTGCCCTTGTCGTTTTCAAGTCTTTCGTCCTCAAAGATGAGACCGGCGAGATCACCGTAATCACATCACGGATCCTGCCGGCGCTCGGCCAGAAATTAAAGGTCACGGGAACGGTCAAGGAGGCCTTTGCCATAGGCAGCGGGAAGCTCCTCGTTATACAGGAAAGAGGCGATCCCCGCTGAGATGACGGCAAGGAGACATGCCGGGAACCGGTCTCCAATGACGATGATCCTCAATGGCCATCTTCCATTGGCATTACCGGGTTTCCCGTACGCTTGAGAGCAAAAGACAGCCTGCGGAGGGGTCCGTTTGCCGCGGTATACATGTCGGGCCATTTTTTTCGTTTGACAAAAGTAAACTGTTTGACAGAAGAGCATGGATCTCCTGGTGTATATAAATATGGGTTTCAAAAGACATTCGGCAACCCTGACACGATGAGAAGGCCCTTTTTCCGGGACTGGAAAACACGTGCAAAGCACCTCGCAAAGCGGTGTTCTGTGCTAAAGGAGGAAACGATGCACTTGACAAAGACCCAGAATCAGACTGCTCCCACGATCAAGGACATGGCACAGCCTCTCCTCTGGAATGACTGGAGATGGCAAGTCAGACATTGCGTCCGCGACCTCACGACCATGGAAAACCTTCTCGGAATTGAATTCGATGACGCCCGGCGCGAACAGTACCAGCGTACCATCAACTGTTTCCCTATGTCCATAACACCATACTACCTCTCGCTCGTTGACGTGGAGAACCTGGAGCACGACCCGATCTTCAAGCAAAGCTTTCCATCTGTGCTGGAAATGAACATCAGCGCCGATGACATGACCGACCCGCTCCATGAGGATGAAGACAGTCCGGTTCCGGGCATCACCCATCGGTATCCCGACAGGGTCTTGTTCCTGGTCAGCAACACCTGCGCGATGTATTGTCGCCACTGCACCCGAAAAAGGCGTGTGGGCGACATTGACAGCATTCCCAACCGCTCCCAGATAATGGCCGGGATCGATTACATAAGGGAGACGCGGCAGGTCCGCGACGTCCTTCTCAGCGGAGGTGATCCATTCCTGCTCTCCGACGAATACCTGGACTGGATCCTCACCGAACTGGATGCCATCGATCACGTGGAGGTGGTCCGCATCGGGACACGCACGCCCGTCGTCCTCCCCTACCGCATAACCGACAATCTGGTGAACATTCTCAAGAAGCATCACCCTCTGTGGATCAACACGCATTTCAACCATCCCCGGGAACTGACCTCCTCCTCCCGAAGAGCCCTGGCCAAGCTCGCTGATGCCGGTATACCCCTTGGCAACCAATCCGTGCTTCTGGCGGGCATCAACGATTGCCCCCGTATTATGAAGTCCCTGGTCCACAAACTGGTGGCCAGCCGGGTCAGGCCGTACTATCTCTACCAGTGTGACCTGTCCGAGGGATTGAGCCATTTTCGCACGCCCGTGGGCAAAGGCATAGAAATCGTGGAAAGCCTCATCGGACACACGAGCGGGTTCTGCGTGCCAACCTACGTGATCGACGCGCCGGCGGGCGGGGGGAAGATCCCCGTCATGCCCCACTACCTCATTTCCTGGTCAACGAACAAAGTGGTGCTGAGAAACTACGAAGGCGTCATAACGACATACAAGGAACCCGACTCATACGAACCCGTCTTCTGCGACCGGAATTGCGCCGAGTGCGATCTGCAGCTCGAACTCGACGACAGCGTGGAACATACGAGCATAGGGATAGAGGGCCTTCTCGCCGATTACGACGACACCATCTCTCTCGTTCCCGCAGACAACGAGAGGCACAACAGACGGTCGAACGATGCTTGAAAGACCCGTCGACACGCTGGAGCATTTTGAGGGCTGCCTCATCCAGCACGGTCCCTCGAACGACAGGGTCTACCTCATGAAACTCGGCGCTTCAGATCCCGAGAGGGTGGCCCTCAGCCTGATCGCGAAGGCGACGGAAAAGGGGTATTCCAAGATATTCGCGAAGGTGCCCGATTCCGCGCAGGAGGCGTTCCTCCGTCACGGTTTCCAGGTGGAAGCCCGTATTCCCGGGTTCTACAACGGGTCTGCAGACGCAGCCTTCCTTGGATTCTACCTGTCCTACGAGCGGACCCGGGAGGAAGACCGTTCTGTTTTGGACAGTCTGCTCGACCTTTACCTGAAGGATTCCACGTCACCCCCGACAGTGCTTCCCGATGGCTTCCTCCTGCGGGCATGTTCCCGGGACGATACCCCCAGGATGGCACAGATATACTCAACGGTCTTTCCATCCTACCCCTTCCCGATCCATGACCCTTCTTACCTTTGCGAGACTATGGAAACACATGTTCGCTATTTCGGGATCGAAACGGTGGGAACCCTTATCGCCCTGTCTTCGGCGGAAATGGACAGAGACTATGAAAACGTGGAGATGACGGACTTTGCCACCCTGCCCGAGTGGAGAGGATACCGCCTGTCCGTACATCTTCTCCGGGCGATGGAAGAGGCGATGCGCGCCGAACGCATCATAACGGCTTATACCATAGCCAGGTCATCATCCCCGGGAATGAACCTGACCTTCGCCAGATGCGGCTACCGGTATGGTGGAAGGATGATCAACAACACCAACATATCGGGACGCATTGAGAGCATGAACGTCTGGTACAGGCATCTGGGAACCTGACGGCAACCGCTCTTTCACGGAAAGTCTTGACACCCGGCAAAACGCAATCTAGTATTTCTACAGGTCACAAACTCAGCGCACTCCCGTCGCGGGTCTTAGACAGGCAACCCGCAGCGGGTGACCGTCCGGACCGAAAAAAGGATCATAGGAGGATAGCCATGCCGGAGTTCGGATCACCTTTTTCAGGATTGGCAAAGGATCGCAAGCTCACGGACCAGGAACTCATCCGCGCCATTCGGTTCATGATCGCCGCTGAATACGAGGCGATCCAATTGTACATGCAGCTTGCCGAGTCGACCGACAACCGGCTCGCCATAGAGGTCCTTCGTGATATCGCCGACGAAGAACGGGTACACGCCGGTGAGTTCCTGCGCCTGTTGCGCGAGTTGGCCCCGGATGAAGAAAAGTTTTACGCTGAAGGGGCGGAAGAAGTTGAAGAGGAGATCGGGAAGCTGAAATAGCATAGCGCACGCGGGAACGGTTCCGCGGGCCGTCCGCAGTCCGACGCATGCCATTCCGCCGGGGGTCTGTCGCCGGACCGCGGTTTATGGTGGTTGTCAGCGCAACACTACTGGACCTTGACGTGTATCTCCTTCTTTCTGGCCTCTTCGGTCTTCGGGAGCCTTATCTCAAGGATGCCGTCCTTCATGGTCGACCTGACCTTGTCAGCCTGCACCTCCGACGGAAGGCCGAAGGAGCGGCAGAAGGAACCGTAGGAGTGCTCGGCGAGATAATAGTCCTTCCTCTTTATCTCTTTTTCAGCCTTCCGTTCGCCCGAAATGGTGATCGTGTTCCCGGTGAGCGTAACGTCGATGTCCTCCTTCTTCACGCCCGGCAACTCAACCCTGATCACAACCTCGCTATTCTCCTCCAGTATATCCACGGGAGGCATCATTTCCTCCGCCAGGGCCCGGGTCATCATCGGTTGAAACAGGGACAAGGGCCGCATGAAGTTCCTTTCCAGCCATCGTTCCATGTCCCAGAGGGGATGCAACATCCTCGCAGATTCGGACCTCATCAGTTCCTTTGATTCTTTTTCCATGACACACCTCCTTTTCTATAATACGCGCACCTGAAATGACGCAAAGATACTGCCTTATGAAAAGAAAATAAGCAGAAGAAGCCTTCCGGTCTGTAGGAGCGAGGATAATTATGCGTGAGCTTTTTCACCGTTCGCGTGTCGTCCTTTTCGATGACAGCCGTGACGGGCCTGGCACCAGGCAAAGGGCAGGATAGCCTCTTCCCCGAAAAAAAGGCTGTGCCCGACCCCTCGCTCTCCACGGCGTTGCGCAACACTCTGCAGGGAACAGCGACGAATCCAAATCCACGCGCAGAGGCAACACGTGTTAGAATTGATATGAGAGAACATTCGGGCATGATAGTCCTCGAGGTTGGGGACAACGGCGAAGGTATCACGGGGCACGATATCCCGGATACCCGATCGCTCGGGATCATTGGGGTCCATGAGCCGGTCTTTCTTCCCGGAAGGCAATTGCATATCAGCGGAGGCGTCGAGGGGAAGAATGGTGAGGGCGGTAAGCATTCCGCCGAAAAGACCTGACAGGAGTCATGCTTAAGATCCTCATAGCCGATGACCATCCTGTAGTGAGGAAAGGATTGAAACAGATCCTCTCGGAAGAAACGGATGTCGAGCTGGTAGGAGAAGCACGGAACGACAGTGAGGTTTTGAATCTTCTCCGCACGCATGACTGGGACGCAGTGGTGCTCGACATCGCCATGCCTGGCCGGGGCGGGCTGGAGCTGCTGACAGAAATGAAACGTCTATTCCCAAAACTGCCCGTTCTCGTTCTGACCATGCACCCGGATGATCAATACGCCATGAGAGCCTTCAAGGAGGGCGCGTCCGGCTACATGAACAAGGAGAGCCCTCCCGAAGAACTCGTACAGGCCGTTCGGAAAATACTGAGGGGTGGCAAGTACGTGAGTTCGGCCCTTGCGGAAAAACTGGCGACTCTGATAAGTGACGAAGCGCAACCTCATGACAACCTGTCCATCCGCGAATACCAGGTGATGCTGCTGATAGCCTCGGGCAAGACCGTATCCGCCATTGCGGAAGAGATGTCGCTCAGCATCAAGACCATCAGCACGTACAGAACGCGCATCCTCGAAAAGATGCGAATGACAAACAACGTTGAACTGGCACGGTACGCCATGAAACACAATCTCGTCCAGTAACGCCGTGCCGCTTCCGTTGACGGGAAAGCTGCTTTCTTATGCGGCCACATATGGAATTCATGCAAAACGATTGGACGCAATACGATGATCTCCCCGACCCCAACAGCGGGTGCCCTCAATATGGAAGCAACAAGGAAGAAGGATGGTGATAAAAGACCTGCCTTCGAGACAGATCCAGGAACGAAAGTGAATACCAATTTCCGGGAGGTACAGACGTGATAGCACTTGCCAAACATGAGTTTCCCTTCAAGAGCATTCCCCCTTTTGCCGAAAAGAGGGGGACGAGACAGAGAGAAGTGGACCTGCACCAGGTTATACGCAACATAGAAATGCTCCTGCCCCGGGAGCTTCAGAGGAATGTAGAGTTGATACTTGCGGAACAGGAGTTGCCTGTGATGATCGACATGGCACAGTTCGAGGCCGCCCTTCTGAATCTCATCAGGAACGCCCGGGAAGCCATGCCGGAAGAAGGACGCATCACGATCAGCACGGGTTCCGCCAGGCTCTACGGTGGTTCCACCGGGAGAAGAGGTCGCGGCAGCCCGAAGACCTGGGCTTTCGTCTCCGTCTCGGACACCGGCTCCGGAATGGACGAAGAAACATTACCCAGGATATTCGAACCGTTCTACACCACAAAGGGAGACCCGCACCAGGGACTCGGTCTCCCCATGGCCTCACGTACCATCTCGCAACACAACGGGGCTATCGACATCGAGACCAGGTCCGGACACGGCACTACGGTGAAGGTCTATCTCCCGTTCGCCGGAAGGAAGCCAACCCGCCGCAAGGCGATCCCGCTTCCCCCGGCGGGAACCTCCACTCTTATTGCCGCATCGGAAGTGGTAAATACCCGATAAGGAGGTGTATATGTTCGCACCAAAAAGCATCCTGGTACCCACGGATTTTTCCGAGTTTTCCGACAACGCGCTGCAAACGGCAAAAGACATTGCAAAACAGTACAACGCAAAGATATACCTTCTTCATGTTATCAGCACGGTCAGACCGTGCGGGGTCGATTATTGCATTGACGAACGAACGATCGACACCCTCGAGAAGAAGGGGATCGAGTTCTCGCAGGACATGATGCAAAAACAGATCGTCAAGATAGTTCATCCCGAGAATGTCGAGATCGAGCCCTATGTCGCATCAGGACAAGCCCACGAAGAGATACTGAAGCAACAGCGATCCAGGAACATTGACCTGATCGTCATAGCCTCTCATGGCAAGACGGGGATACTGGCTCATCTCCTGGGGAGCGTGGCGGAAAAGGTGGTGCGCGGAGCCACCTGCCCGGTGGTCCTGCTCAAGAACAAGTAAGCAGAGGCAAAAGAGAGGAGACTGTCGGAAGAACATGCACCGCTCGCCGGGAAAGCGAGTTGGTCCACCAGATATACAGGGAACGGATCAGTGCCTGGAGCACGGAGGCCGACGGGGAGGAAGATACCCGTGATACGCGTAAAGAGAGTCTATGACGCCCCTGCAGGGGATGACGGCTACAGGGTCCTGGTGGACAGGCTATGGCCGCGGGGTATGAGCTGGGAAAGGTCCCGTGTCGATCTCTGGCTTAAAGATATCGCGCCAAGCCATCAGTTGCGGAGATGGTTCAATCACGAACCGGAGAAGTGGGTTGAGTTCAAGAAGAGGTACTTCGCCGAGATCAGGGACAGGACCGGTGCGCTGGGATCGCTGCTGGAAAAGCTCAAGAGGGAACGCGTGACCCTTCTCTACGGCGCAAGGGACCAGCGGTTCAATAACGCCGCAGCACTGAAAGAATACCTGGAGAATGAGCCGGCAACAAACGATGAAGCATGAACGATCCGGATCTGGCTTATGAATATGGGCCGTCAGGGATCTGAATCCCGGACCACTTGATCAAGAGTATTGATGGCTTGCATCTTCTCTCATTAATCCCGTATATCAGAATTCGATGAACTGACCCGGCGACATCTTTCGGGAAAGAATTGAACGGGATGTCAGCCGAAAGGCCTGCGTTGACGTTGGTCCGGTTCCCCGTCACACAGGTCCGGGACACAAAAGGAACAACCACCATCACAACGGGAATGACCGCGATTTACGCGGGTCACCGTGGGTCGAGACGATCGGTCGATCACAAAAGGGTATATACTTAATATGGCCAACGGCAAGGTGACGGATATGAAATGGCTGGACGAAGACAACGCACAGCGATTCCGGAGTTTGCCGGAGTTCTCTGTCGCGGCCATAGTGATCATGGAAGGCGGCATTATCATCGATGCGGACCAGGCTCTGAACCGTATCTTCGGCTATGAGGACGAAGATCCCAGGGGGAAGCCGGCCACGGATTTCATCGCACCTGATCTGAGGGCATTCACGAACGAGAGAATACGGGCCGGGATTGAAGGCGCCTACGAAACCTTCGGCCTGAGAAAGGGCGGGAGTATTTTTCCCATCGAAGTGAACGCTCGCGAATTCAAGCTATACAGAAGAACGCTCAGGGTATCCGCCGTTCGTGACCTCACCGATCATAAGGAGATGGAGAGGCAGCTTAAGGACTATCACAGACGTTTCAAGGGGCTTGAAAACGAATGGACGCAAGAACCGAGGCTAAACGGCGAGAGTTTCAGGAATGTCTTTGGAAGCGCAGCGGACGGGATATATCAAACGACCCGCGAAGGCCGCTTTCTCATCGTGAACCCGGCCTTTGCAGAGATCTGCGGGTACGAAAGTCCCGAGGAGTTCCTGCGATCGCACGCCAACATGTCCGGCGAAATATACGCAGATCCGGGGCTTCGGAAGAAGTTTACCGATACTGTCCGGCGGGAGGGCATGACCCGGGGCTTTGAATTACGGTTTCGAAGAAAAGATGGCACGATAAAATACGTATCCCTTGATGCCCGTGGAATAAGGGATGGAGGCGGAAAGATCCTCTATCTTGAAGGGACGGCTCAGGATATCGACGAGAAGAAGAGCCTGACGGTACTGTTGACATTACAGCGAGACCTCGCTTTGAAGCTTTCCCGGGCAGTGGACCTCGAGGAATGCGCAGGCCTGATCGTCCAGACGGCCGTCACCGTCTCAGGCATGGAATGCGGTGGAATTTCCCTCAAGAACAAAGGAACGGGCGGGTTCGATCTCGTCCATTCGATCAATCTCTCAGATAGTTTTCGCAAGGAAATACAACATATCACGGTGGGATCATTCACCTGGTCGCGTATCATGGAGGGGAGGAGTTTTCATGTTCGTCCCAGCAGAGACCTGACTCCCATCGCCTTTCAGGAAGGCTTCCAATTCATCTCGCTAATGCCGATGCTCCAGCGGGGCGAGGTCGTTGGCCTCCTGGCAACGGCCTCCAGGGAACGTACGGAGATTCCCGTACAGGTTCGGATGGGCCTTGAGATCCTCGCCGCCGGATCGGCAAGCATCGTTACCCGCATCCAAATCGTGGAACGGCTCAGGAACGAGATCATCACGAGAGAACAGGCGGAGAGAACGCTTGAGATCGAACGCCAGAACCTGCAGGAGGCAAATACCGCCTTGAAGGTACTGCTCAGGCAGCGTGATGAGGACAGGAAGGATCTCGAGGCGAGCCTGCTGGCAAATGTGCAACAGCTTGTGATGCCCTATGTCCAAAAGCTGAAGACCAGTGCTGTCGATCCCGACCAGCAGATGACCGTGGATCTCATCGTGTCGAACCTCAACGACCTCATCGCCCCCTTTCTCCGAAGCATACAGGGCTTCAACTTCACGCCCCGCCAGCTGGAGCTTGTCATCCTCATCAAGCAAGGAAGGACAACCAAGGAGATAGCCCGTGTTCTGAACATGACCAAACAAGCTGTCGATATACAAAGATACCTGATACGAAAGAAACTTGGCCTTAACAGGACAAAGACCAACCTGCAGGTCTATTTGAAATCCTTTCAGTATTAATGGTGCGTTAATACTGAATGAATATCTTTTTTGTAT